>CAZLQH010000049.1:0-16575 GCA_964561595.1 uncultured bacterium
GCGCACCTCGTTCGGGACGAGGGGGTCGGAGGTTCAAATCCTCTCGCCCCGACCACAGCCGCCCCCTGAGCCACGCGCTCGGGGGGCGCTCCCGTGTCCGGCTCGGCCACGCTCGCGAGCCACGACACCGACGCTTACGGAGGTAGTCATGACCGCGCCGACACCCGCCGCGCCACGGCGATCCGATCGACTGCGCCTGCTCGTCCTGCCCCCTCTCGTGACGCTGGGCGCCGCGGCGCTGCTCTGGATGTCGGGCTTCGGCGCTACGCCGCCCGAGCGGCTTCCGATCGCCACGCTGGCGTTCTTCGGCGCCCTGTTCGGGGACGCCCTGGCCCGCTCGCTGGTCCGTACCGGGCGGAGCGGAACCGCCTTCCTGGCGGCGGGCCTCGCGATCGCCGTCGCGCTCGCCGCGTTCGGCGTCCCGCTCCGCGACCTCGTGGCCCCGGCCGCGACGGCGCTGGCGGGCGTCGCGCTGGCCGCGGCGCCCGAGCGCCTGGGCCGCATGCTGGGCGCCATGAGCGTGTACGTCGCCGCGACCTTGCTGGCGAACTACACGCTGGACGCCTTCCTGCCCGTGGGCCCCTGGTTCCTGGTCAACGTCGGCACCCTGTTCTTCGGCGTGACGTTCACGCAGCGCGACCGGGTCCACCGCTACGGGCGGCGCGCCGTCTACGCGATGATCTTCGCGGCGGCCGTGATGAACGTCCTGGCGGCGCTCTCGGTGGGGACGCCGCTGCGCTACGTGGCGGTGAGCTTCCTCGCCATCGTCGTCTCCGAGGCGGCGGATACCGAGGTGTACCAGCGGATGATCCGCCGCCGCTGGCTGGTGCGCGTCCTTTCGTCCAACGCCGTGTCGGCGCCGATCGACACGATCCTCTTCACGGTGCTCGCCTTCGCCGGCGCGCCGTTCGCGACGGCCGGCTGGATGGTCCAGGTGATCGTGACCGACGTCGTGGTCAAGTACGCCAGCGGGTTCGCGACCGCCTTGGCGCTGTTGCGCGATCGGACGCGCACCCGCCTGGAGCCCGCCTGAGGCGTCCGGTCGCTCAGCCGCCGTCCGCCGTCGCCATCGCCTCGCGCCAGCGGGCCGCGACCGCCAGCACGTGCGCCTCGCGCCCGGGAGCGGCCGCGACGGTCCCGCCGATCCCGCGCGCGGGGTCGCCGATCGGCACCGTGACGGCCGGGCCCGCCAGCAGGTTGAACAGCGTCGTGTTGCGCAGCACCGCGCCGTTGGCTCGGTGGTACGCCGGCTCGTCCGCCTCGAGCTCGGCGGCCCGGGGCGCACGGACCGCGACGGTCGGCGTCACGATCGCGTCGGCGCCTCTCGCCTCGTCCCAGAACGCCGCGACGAGCCGTTGGCGCGCGTACGCCATGCGCAGGTAGTCGCTCGACGGCCGGTCCCGGACCGCGACGATGCGCGCCGCGACGCGCGGATCGACGGGCGGCCGGGCACGCTCGAGGAACGTCTCGTACAGCGCCAGCGCTTCGTGCGACGCGAAGCTGCCGTAGCGACGGTACAGACCGTCCACCTCGCGCAACAGCGGCATCTCGGGCCGCTCGACCTGGTGGCCGGCAGCCGTGAGCGCCTGGAGCGCGGCTTCGAACGCGTTCGCGACCTCGGGGTCCAGCTCGTCCGTCACGACCGCCTGCGGTGCCCAGAGACGCAGCGCTCCGGGCACCGCGGGAAACGGCGCGGGAGGAACGGCGCGCAACGCGCGCCAGACGGCCCAGGCGTCCTCGAGCGTGCGCGCGATCGGACCGACGGTGTCCAGCGTGGTGGAGAGCGGCACCGTCCCCTCCATGGGGAGCGAGCCGTCGCTGGTCTTGAGGCCCACGAGTCCCTGGAACGCGGCGGGGATCCTGACGGAGCCGCCCGTGTCGGACCCCAGCGCGGCGCACGCCTGTCGCGTCGCGACCGCGACCGCCGAGCCGGAGGACGAGCCGCCGGGGACCCGCTCCGGGTCGTGAGGGCCGTGCGGCGTCCCGAAGTGCGGGTTGATGCCCAGTCCGGAGAACGCCAGCTCGGTCATCTGCGTCCGGCCCAGGAACACGGCGCCCGCCTCGTCCAGGCGCGCGATCAGCGGGGCGTCCCGCGGGGCGGGCACGGTCTCGGTCAGGCGAGCGGCGGAGCCGGCGGCGCTGACCTCGCCCTCCATGTCGATCAGGTCCTTCACGGCGATCGGAACGCCTTGGAGCGGACCCAGGTCCACGCCCGCTTCGAACGCGTGCTGGGCGCGCGCCGCCTGCTCGAGAGCGCGGTCGGCGGTGGCCACGCGCCATACCGGCCCGGGCTCGATCGTGCGCAAGTAGGCCTCGGTCGCGTCGAGCGGTGTCGCGCGGCCGCTCCGGTAGGCTTCCGCGAGGTCGGTCAGCGAGAGCGTGGTCAGGTCGCCTGGCATGCGGCATCGTACCGGCCTGCAGCGTCGCGCGGACGCCGTGTAGAGTGGCGGTGGGAGGACGCATGCAACGGACCCGCGCCGAACTGGAGTCGATGACGCACGCCGAGCTGGTCGAGCGCGTCCTGGAGATGCAGGACATGCTTCGCGAGGGCTTGGCGGTCCGCGACTCGCTGCACTCGGTGCTGAACGAAGTGCTGGCCGCGAACGAGGATCAGGTGCTGCACTACGCCGACCTGGAGGACGACGGCCTCGGTCCCGACGAGCACGACCGCAAGAAGGCGTGGGCCGCCGCCCGGCTGGCGGTCGCGAACCCAGTCGGCGCGATGCGCAAGCGCATGGGCGATCGCCTGACCGAAGGAACCGACTGAGCGATGCCATCGCAGGACGATCCCGCTCACGACGAGCAGCGAGGCGCGACGCCGACAGCGGAGCGTGACGCGCCGGTCGACACGCCCTTCGCCAAGCCCGCGGACGAGGTCTGCTCGGCCCTCGAGGTCGACCCGGCCCAGGGGCTGAGCGACGACGAGGCGCGTCGCCGGCTGGAGCGGCACGGGCCCAACGAGCTGCGGGAAGCCCGCACCAAGAGCCCGTGGCGGATCCTGCTCGACCAGTTCATGAGCACCGTGATCCTGGTGCTGGTGGCGGCGGGCGTCGTGGCGGTCGCGACCGCCCGCTGGGAGGAGGCGATCGCCATCGCGGCGGTCGTGCTCGTCAACGCCGGGATCGGCTTCACCACCGAATGGCGCGCGGTCCGGGCGATGAACGCCTTGCGCGTCCTGGCGCGACCGGACGTGCGGGTGCGGCGCGGAGGGCGGGAGCGGTCGGTCGACGAGTCGAAGCTCGTGCCGGGCGACATCGTGGTCCTGGAGAGCGGCGACCGCGTCCCCGCCGACCTGCGGCTGCTCGAGGCGAACGGCGTGCGGGTCGACGAGGCGTCCCTCACCGGCGAGTCGGTCGCGGTGACGAAACGGGTGGACGCCGTCGAGGCGGACGCGCCGCTGGCCGAGCGCACCTCGATGACGTATCGCGGCACGCTGATCGGCGACGGCTCGGGCGAAGGCGTCGTGACGGCCACCGGCATGGCCACCGAGCTGGGACGCATCTCGGAGCTGGCCGAGTCGGCCGAGGCGCAGGTCACGCCGTTGCAGCGACGCCTGGACCACCTCGGCAGGCGCCTGGCGGTGCTCACGATCGCGATCGCCGTGCTGGTCGCCGTGCTGGGCCTGGTCGTGGGCCAGGATCCGCGCCGAATGATCGAGACCGCGATCGCGCTGGGCGTCGCGGCGATCCCCGAAGGTCTGCCGATCGTCGCCACCATCGCGCTGGCGCGCGGCATGTGGCTGCTGGCCCGCCGGAACGCGCTGGTCGATCGCCTGCCCGCCGTCGAGACCCTGGGCGCGACGCAGGTGATCTTCACCGACAAGACCGGCACGCTGACCGAGAACCGGATGACGCTGACGCGCCTGGTCACGGAGCCCGGCGAGCACCGCCTGGACGAGGCCGAGGGCACCATCGACGGCGAGGCGTACGGCGACGATCCCGGGGACCTGGATGACGTCGTCCGGCGGCTGCTGGAGACCGGCGCGCTGTGCACGAACGCCGAGGCGTCGGGCGTCGCCCCGGCCGGGCGCGACGACGGCGAGGAGCCTGCCCAAGAGGCGTCGCAGCAGGGCGATCCGACCGAGCTGGCCCTGCTCCGGGGCGCCGCCATGGTCGGCATCCGCAGAGGCGAGCTGCTCGACCAACAGCCCGAGGAGCGCGAGGTCGCGTTCGACGCGGAGCTGATGCTGATGGCCACGTTCCACCGCCGCGACGGCGCGTACCGCGTCGCAGTCAAGGGAGCGCCGGGCGCGGTCCTGGAGCGGTGCGACACGGTCGCCACGAGCGACGGCGACCAGGCGCTCGGCGATGAGGAGCGGAGCGGCTGGCTGGAGCGGTCCGAGAAGATGGCCGGCGAAGGCCTGCGCGTGCTGGGGATCGCCACGAAGGTCGCGGACGACGTGGACGAGGAGCCGTACGAGGGGCTCACGCTGCTAGGCCTGGTGGGGCTGCACGATCCGCCCCGCCAGAACGTCCCGTGGGCGGTCCAAGAGTGCCGCGATGCCGGCATCGCCGTGATCCTCGCGACCGGCGATCAGGCGGCGACGGCCCGGGCGATCGCGTTCCATACCGGCATCGTCGACGACGAGCAGGCGGACGTGATGCACGGCGCCGAGCTCGAGGATCCCGGCGCCGCCAGCGAGGAGGCGCGCCAGCACGTCCTCTCGACCCGCGTGTTCGCGCGCGTCGACCCGGAGCAGAAGCTTCGGCTGGTCGAGACGTTCCAGGCCGACGGACGCGTCGTGGCGATGACCGGCGACGGCGTGAACGACGCGCCGGCGCTCAAGAAAGCCGATATCGGCGTGGCGATGGGCCGGCGAGGCACCGACGCCGCCAAACAGGTGGCGGACATGATTCTGCAGGACGACGCGTTCGAGACGATCGTGGGGGCGATCCACCAGGGGCGCGTGATCTTCGGCAACATCCGCAAGTCGGTGCTGTTCATGCTGTGCACGAACCTCGCCGAGGTGCTCGCGGTCGCGGTCGGCTCGGTGATCGCCGCCTTCGCCGCGCTTCCGCTGCCGTTGCTTCCGCTCCAGATCCTCTACCTGAACGTCCTCACCGACGTGTTTCCCGCGTTGGCGCTGGCGGTGGGCCGAGGAGGGCCCGAGGTCATGAACCGCCCGCCTCGCCCCCGGTCGGAGTCGATCCTGACGTCCGATCATTGGCGTGCGATCGTCGCGTCGTCGCTCGTGATCGCCGCGAGCGTGCTGGCGGCCTTGGCGATCGCGACGTTCGGGCTGGGCCTGCCGCGGCTGGAGGCGATCACGGTGTCGTTCCTGACGCTGGCGTTCGGGAAGCTCTGGTTCACGTTCGTTCTGGCCACCCCCGGCACCCATCCGTTCGACAACCCTGTCGTCCGGAATCCGTACGTGTGGGGAGCGCTGGCGCTGTGCATCCCCCTGCTGCTCGCGGCGGTGTACCTGCCCGGGCTGGCCGACGTGCTCAGCACGGCCCGGCCCGGAGCGGCCGGTTGGGGCCTGCTGCTGGGATTCAGCGTCGTCCCGGCCCTGGCCGGACTGGCGCTGCGCGCTCGCCAGCACGCGACGCGGACGAGCTCCTGAGTCCAGCCCGCGCGCTCGCTGCGGAGCCCACGAAGCCGCGCAGCCGCAGTACCTGGACCCGTCGTCGGCGGCGCTAGGGTGAGGCATGTTCAAGTCCAGCTTCCGGCTCCCCTTCGACCTGTTCGGCATCCCGATCCGCCTGGACGCGACCTTCGTACTGCTGATCGCGCTGCTCACCTGGCTGATCGGCGGGAACGTCTCGACGTACGTCGACCTGTTCGAGCTTCCCATCGACGCCGCTCCTCTGCAACAGGGGGCGACGCCGTACCTTCTGGGGCTGCTGTCCGCCATCGGGCTGATGCTCAGCGTGCTGATCCACGAGCTCTCCCACGCCCTGACCGCGCGGCGCTACGGCGTCGAGATCAAGGAGATCCGGCTCTGGATCCTCGGCGGCATCGCGCAGTTCCGCGAGATGCCGAAACAGCCGCGGGCCGAGGCGGTGGTCGCGATCGTCGGCCCGATCACGAGCGCCGTGCTGGGGGTCCTGCTCTGGTGGTTCACCGGCGCGATCGCTCCGGCCGGCGGCGCCCTGCTCGTGGTGCTGAGCTACCTGGCCGCCGTGAACATCGTGCTCGCCGTGTTCAACCTCCTGCCGGCGCTGCCGATGGACGGCGGGCGCGTGCTGCGCTCGCTGCTGGCGCTGCGGATGGGGCACCTGCGCGCGACCCGCGTCTCCGCCGGCGTGAGCCAGGTCCTCGCCGTGCTGATGGGGCTCTTCGGCCTGCTCACCTTCAACCTGTTCCTGGTCGCGATCGCGTTCTTCGTCTGGATCGCGGTGCAGGCCGAAGCCCAGTTCGCGACCGTCGAGAAGGCGCTCGAGAACGTCGAGGTGCGGGACCTGATGTCGTCCGACCCGGTCACCGTCCGCGACGACATGACGGTCGAGGCGCTGACCCGCCACATGTTCACCCGCAAGCACGTGTTCTTCCCCGTGGTGGACGAGCGTGGCGAGCTGATCGGGTCGGTCCGCCTGCAGGACGTCGACGCCGCCGAACCGACCGCCCGCGTCGCGGACGTCATGTCGCGCGACGTCGCCACGATCGACCGTGACGCCGACGCGGCGCAGGCGTTCCGGCGGATCAACGAGAGCGAGGGCCGCCGCATGATCGTGACCGGACCGGACGGCGAGATGGTCGGGATCGTGAGCACGACCGATCTGCTGCGCGCCGTCCAGATCCGCATGGCGGAGGGCGCGGAGGGCGCGTAGCGCCCTCGCCCGTCTTGCGGTCGCGCCGGGACGGCGGCTCTAGACGCCCAGCATCTCCGCGAGCTTCAGAGCGTTCTTCGGAGCGTAGCCCGCCTCGTCGTTGTCGAAGTAGCAGTACACGTCGGTGCCGTGCGACGCCCAGGTCGAGAACGCCCCTGCCCAGCCGCTCAGCGTCCGGGCGTCGTAGCTGCCTCGGTACGCGTCGCCCGGACCGTGCAGACGTACGTACGCGACGTCGCTGGTCACGACCTTCGGCGAGGTCCGGCCGGCCAGGTCGTAGATGCAGAACGTCGCGCCGTGCGCCCGGAGCAGCTCGTACGCGCGGTCGTCGAACCAGCTCTCGTCACGGAACTCGAACACGGCGGTCAGGTCGGACGGCAGAAGGTCCAGGAACGACGCGAGGCGGTCCGGGTCGAACCCCCAGTTGGGCGGCAGCTGGAACAGCACCGGTCCCAGCTTGGGGCCCATCGTCCGCATCCGCGCGAGGAACCTCTCCAGCGGCTCGCTCGGATCGTTGAGCTTCTTCATGTGGGTCAGGTAGCGGCTGGCCTTCGCCGCGAAGGTGAACCCGTCCGGCACGCCGTCGCGCCAGGCGGCCAGCGTCGTTTCGTCGGGGAGGCTGTAGAACGACGCGTTGATCTCGACGGTGTCGAAGCGCTGGGCGTAGTGCCTCAGGAACGCGTCGGCGGCGGTTCCCTCCGGATAGAACGGGCCTACCCAGTGATCGTAGTGCCAGCCGGAGGTCCCGATGCGGATCGTGGCCATGCGTCCTCCTCGGTCAGTCCTGGCAGTCGGGGCAGTAGTAGCCGGTCCGGCCCGACACCTCGATCGTCCGGATCTCGCCGTCGCAGCGCGGACAGGGCGCGCCCTCCTCCCGACGTCCGGTGAGGTAGCCGTCCGGAAGCTCGTCCGGTCGCGCGCGGTGGTCGACGACGACGCGAAGCACCCGCCGCATCGTGCGGTACAGCTCCCTCAGCTTCGCCTCGTCCAGGTCGGTCACCTTCGTGCGGGGATGGACGCCGGCCTGGAACAGCACCTCGTCTGAGTAGACGTTGCCGAGGCCCGCGAGGAGCTCCTGCGTCATCAGCGCGGACTTGATCATGCCGCGGCGCCCGGACAGCGCCCGCACGAACGCGTCCGCGTCGAACGCGTCGTCCAGCGCGTCGGGACCCAGCGCTTGCTCCTCGACGAACGCGTCCACGTCGTCCACGAGCCGCAGCTCGCCCAGCTTGCGCGGCATGACGAGCGCCAGGTGATCGCCGTTCTCGAAGCGGAACACCGCCTGGGCGAATTCGGGCTCGCGGCTGGGATCCTGGTACGCCTTCAGCTCGCCGGTCATGCCGAAGTGGAGCTCCAGCGCACCGCCGCCGTCCAGGAGGGCGAAGAGGTGCTTGCCGTGCCTGCGGGTGGACGTGAACGCGTGTCCCCGCAGCGTCGAGGCGAGCTCGCCGGGCGTGGCGCCCGCCACGAGCCGCTCGCTGCGGACGTCGACCTCCGCGATCGTCTTGTGCAGGCTGGTGGCGTCCAGGTAGCGCTTGAACGTCTCGACGTCGGGCAGCTCGGGCATGCCTGGCCTCCTAGCGCAGGACGATCTCCATCCCGTCGTACGCGATGCGAGCGTCGACGCCGCGCTCGTCCCCCATCCGGCGGACCTGGGCGCCCAGCGTACGCTCGTCTCCCTCGACGATGCCCGATCCGCAGTGCGTGAACAGCGCGCGCGGCACGCCCTCCTTCTCGCACCAGCCGAGCTGCGTCCGCAGGGGGGTGTGGCCGACGAGGGCGTCGCCGATCTTGCGGACCATCGACGCGTCCACGGTCGCCCCGTCGCCGATGTACAGCCGAACGCCGTTCAGCGCCGCCTCGCGATCGTGCACGTAGACCACGTCCGGAACGTAGAACACCGACGCCCTGCCGGCGTCGATCCGGTACCCGCCGGCCGGCGCGCGCGTGGAGTGCTCGACGGGGAAGTACGCGAAGCGGACGTCGCCGATACGGAACGGCTCCCGCGGGCGGACGACGACCCGGTCCTCCACGGGATAGTCGTCGATCGTGGTCCACGTCGCCTCGGTCGCGTACACCGGACAGGGCGCGCCATCGCGCAGGCCGTACGCGTGGTCGGGATGCGCGTGCGTGAGGATGATCGCATCGGGGGCCACCTCGCCGATCCGCCCCAGCCAATCCTCGCCGCAGTCGATCATCGTGCGAACGCCGTAGTACCCGACCTGGAGCGAGGCGTGCATCCGGTGGCGGCGCGTGCGGGCCTCTACGTAGCCGCGCGTCCCGAGGAACGTCAGCTTCATGCCTCGAGTATGGCGTACGACCCCGCCTCGACGGGTCGGTCGCGCCTACCCCGGCGCCCGAGCGGCGCGAACCCGCTTCACCGCCTTCTCGACCTCCACCGCCGCGAACACGACCGTCGACAGCAGCAGCGTGATCCCGAGCTGGCCCGCCGTCAACGGCACGGTCTCGAACACCGGGTTCAGGAACGGCACGTAGACCGTCGCCATCTGCAGCGCGAAGCTCACCACCACCGCCGCGAGCAGCGGCCGGTTCGAGAGGACGCCCTGCCGGAACAGCGACGTCCGCTCGGAACGGATGGCGAGCACGTGCCCCATCTGGCTCAGGCAGAGCACGGTGAACACCATCGTCCGCCACGTCCCTTCGGCGCCCCCCACGAACAGCGCTTGCGTCAGGATCGCCACGCCGCCCATCGTCAGCCCCACCCAGACGATATGGGTCCCCAGGCCGCGCGCGAAGATGCTTTCGCGCGGGTGCCGCGGCGGCCGCGCCATCACGTCGCGCTCGCCCGGCTCGGCCGTGAGGGCCAGACCGGGAACGCCGTCGGTGACCAGGTTGATCCAGAGGATATGGATCGGCAGCAGCGGGATCGGCAGGCCCAGGAACGGCGCGAGGAAGATCGTGACGATCTCGCCCGCGTTGCTGCTCATCGTGTACTTGATGAACTTGCGGATGTTGTCGAAGATCCGTCGACCCTCCCGCACGGCCTTCACGATCGTCGCGAAGTCGTCGTCCAGAAGGATCATGTCGGACGCCTCCTTGGAGACGTCGGTGCCGGTGATGCCCATCGCGATCCCGATGTCGGCTCGCTTCAGCGCCGGCGCGTCGTTCACGCCGTCGCCCGTCATCGCGACGAAGTGGCCCTTCGCCTGGAGCGCCTCGACGATCTGGAGCTTCTGTTCGGGCGCGACGCGGGCGTAGACGCGAATCCGCTCGACCCGGTCCTCGAACGCCGCCTCGGACAGCTCGTTCAGCTCGGAGCCCGTCACGATCACGTCGTGCGAGCCGCGCAGGATGCCGACGCGGCGGGCGATCGCCTCGGCCGTGCGCGGGTGATCGCCGGTGATCATCACCGGGCGGATCCCCGCCGAGCGGCAGTGCGCCACCGAGGCGGCCGCCTCCTCGCGAGGCGGATCCATCATCCCGACGATGCCCAGCAGGACCAGTCCCGACTCGGCGGCTGCCGGGGTCAACGGCTGCGGCACGTCGTCCCAGACCCGCATGGCGACGCCCAGCGTGCGCAGCCCCTCGCCGACGATCCGCTCCGACGCTTCCGCCACGCGGGCACGGTCCAGCGGCACCGGGCCGTCCCGCGTCCAGATCTGGTCGCACCGCTCGACGATCTCCTCGACCGCGCCCTTGGTGAACGCGACGACCTTGCCGTCGCGCCACGGATGGAACGTCGTCATCCGCTTTCGTGTGGAATCGAACGGGATCTCCCCCAGCCGCGGCAACGTGGACGCGAGCTCGTCCGGGCCGTAGCCGCGATCGCGTGCCACCTCCACCAGCGCCGTCTCGGTGGGGTCGCCAGCGACCTCGCCCGACGCCTCGACGCGGGCGTCGTTGCAGACGGCCAAGGCGCGGAGCAACAGCCCGGCTGGCTCGTGGTCGCGCGGCTGCGCGCCCGTGTCCGCCGACGCGCCGGCCGGCCGCTCGGGCAGCTCGCCTGGCGGAACGACGCGCCCGTCGACGTAGATCCGCTCCACCGTCATGCGGTTCACCGTCAGCGTGCCCGTCTTGTCGGTGCAGATGTAGGTGACCGATCCGAGCGTCTCGACCGCCGGCAGCTTCCGAATCAACGCCTCCTGGCGCACCAGCTTCCGTGCGCCCAGCGCCAGCGAGATCGTCACGACGGCCGGCAGCGCCTCCGGGATCGCGGCCACCGCCAGCGAAATGGCGGTGAGCAGCATCAGCATCGCCGGCTCGCCCCGCAGCAGACCGGTCACGAACACGATCGTGCTGATCGCGAGCACCGCCCACGCCAGCCGCTGCCCGAACACGGCCAGGCGCCGCTGCAACGGCGTGCGTCCCTCGTCCTGCTCCTCCAGGAGGCTCGCGATGCGTCCGAGCTCGGTCCGCATCCCGGTCGCGACGACGAACCCCTCGCCCCTGCCGGCGGCGACCAGCGTGCCCTTGTACGCCATGCTCGTCCGCTCGGCGACCGGGGCGTCCTCCCGCTCCAGCCGTGCCGCGGTCTTCTCGACCGGAAGCGACTCCCCGGTCAGCGCCGCCTCGTCGGTGCGCAGCTGGACGGCATCCGAAAGCCGTACGTCGGCCGGAACCACCGAGCCGGTCTGGAGCACGACGCGATCGCCGGGCACCAGTCTGGCCGCGTCGATCTCCTTCGGGCTGCCGTCCCGCACGACGGTCGCCGAGGGCGCCGCCATCCGCTTCAGGGCGGCCATCGCCTGCTCGGCCCGGTACTCCTGCACGAACCCCAGCACGGCGTTCAGGACGACGATCACCACGATGGCGATCGTGTCGGCCGCCTCGCCGATCACGCCGGCCACGACCGCGGCGACGATGAGCACGATGATCATGAAGTCCCGGAACTGGTCCAGGATCATGGCGGCCACCGACTTGCGCGGCTTCTCCTTCAGCTCGTTGCGCCCGTAGTGCTCCAGGCGCAGCTGGGCCTGGTCGGGGGTCAGGCCGTCGCTGGACGCCTCGAGCTCGTCCAGCACCTCGCCGATCTGGAGTCGGTGCCAGGGGATCCGCCCATCGCTTCGCGTGCTCATCCGCGGTCGCCTTCTCTCGGCGCAGCAGCGCTCGCTCCGCCCACGACGCGGGCAGGCGCTGGCCGCCTCGCCCCGTGGACGCTCTCACGTCGATGGTAGCGGGTTCGCGTCGCGGCCGGCCGGGACGTTCGGCCGTCGCCACGCGCGGGTCGGCATCCTCGGCATCCGAGCGGTGCGTTCGCTCGGAATGGCGTATGCTCCCTGTGAGCCGGAGCGCGTTCCGACCTCGTGGGTTTCCGCCGAATCCCATGTCGGAGCCGCTCCGGCTCGTTCGGTCTTCGATCCGTTCACGCGGCCGCCGCGACGCATGCCGGCGGCGGGGCCGAGAGCGGCCCCCGATGGCGTCGCATCTGCCCAGGAAGCCGGGCATCCCGAACGACTCGTACCTGGGCCTTCGCCTGGCCCTACCTCGGCGTCGCCTCGTCGTCGGCCCGGTAGGTGACCCGCGCGTCACGCACGATCACGTAGGTGTCGCGGTCCGGGTCGTACTCGGCCCGCGCGTCATCGGGATGGTCAGCCAGCTCCGCTGCGGCCCGAAGGCCCAGCTCGAAGGCGCGGGACGCCCGATGGCGCGACGCCTCGCGAAGGCGCGCCTCCTGCTGCTTCGCTTGAACGTAGACGTACAGGAACCCGATCAGCAGGGCGAACAAGAGGTAGACCATGGCTCAGGCTACCGCCGGGAACGCGCCACCCGCGGAACGTGCGTACGATCGGCCCCGGTGACGATCTGGCGCGACGCCCCGGACCCGGTCACCAGCCGACTCGCTCGACGCCCAGCCCGATCAGGCTCTGGAGCAGGCAGACCACCGTCCGGGCCACCGAAGGAGCGCGGACGTCGGCACGACGTGGGCGCCCTAAGAGCAGACCGCCCACCGAGCCGGTGGGCGGAAATGCCGTCTCTGACGTTTTGGCTCGGCGGGTAGGATTCGAACCTACGACCAATCGGTTAACAGCCGATCGCTCTACCACTGAGCTACCGCCGACCGAGGCCCTGGCGGGCGACGAAGAGAGTACCACGGGCTGATGGGGCGCCGCAACCGCCGCCCCGGCGGGCGGGTAGCATCCGGCATGACGCTGACCGAGTACCAGAACGCCGCCCGCGCCACCGCCCGCTACCCGTCCGAGGCGAAGCTCCTCTACCCCGTCCTCAAGCTGTCGGGCGAGGCGGGCGAGGTGGCCGAGAAGGTGGGCAAGGCGATGCGCGACCGTGGCTGGACGCCGGGCCAGCCGCTGCCCGACGCCGTGCGCGACGGGCTCGTCGCGGAGCTCGGCGACGTGCTGTGGTACGTCGCGAGCGTGGCGGTGGACCTGGGGTCGTCGCTGGAGGAGGTCGCGGAGCGCAACGTCGCGAAGCTCGCGGACCGGGCCTCGCGGGGCGCGATCCACGGCTCCGGCGACGATCGCTGAGGTCCAGGCGTCGCCGTAGGCCGAGGGTCCGTTCAGTCGGCGACGCTCTCGTACGCTCGCTCCAGCGTCGGCGCCTCCTCGCCCAGTCGGACGGGCAGGTTCCGGCTGGCGCTGTCGTACGCCGCCAGCACGATGCGGACCGCTTCCATGCCGTCCTCGCCGGTGCAGGGGATCGCCCCTTCGCCCCGTACCGCCTGGAGGAAGGCGCGGATCTGGCGGGTGTGCGCCTTGTCGCCGGCGAACTCCAGGTGGGCCACGTCGGTGTCGGCCCAGGTCGTGCCGGGCGAATCGCGGAAGGCGTGCCGAAGCACGGGCTGCTGGTGCCGGTTCGTCCACTCCAGCGAGCCGGCGGTGCCGTAGATCCAGAACCCTTCCTCCCAGCCGGTGGCGCTCCAGCCGGTCTCGATCGATCCCAGCGCGCCGGAGGCGAAGCGGACCGAGACGACGGCGGTGTCCTCCAGCTCGATCGGCCAGCGCCGCGTCGCGACGCGGGCGTACACCTCCTCGGCGTCGCCGGCGAAGAAGCGCGCCAGGTCCATCAGGTGGCAGCCGTTGTCCAGCAGGGTGCCGCCCCCGCCGGAGGCGCGCGTCGCGAAGCTGGAGCGTACCTCCGCCGCGCCGCCCCAGTCGTGCGCCTGCCGAAGGCGAATGAACGAGATGTCCCCGATCCCGCCCGATGCGACCTTGCGCTTGGCGTGCGCCACGGCGCCGTCGCTGCGCAGCTGGTGGCCGATCTGGAGCAGCACCCCGGCCTCGCGACAGGCGTCGATCATCTCCTGCGCCTGGTCCAGCTCCAGCGCGATCGGCTTCTCGCACAGCACGTGCACGCCCGCGTCCGCGGCGGCGAGGACCAGAGCATGGTGCGACGACACCGGCGTGCAGATGCTGACGACGTCCAGGTTCGCTTCGGCCAGCATGCGCGTCGCATCGGCGTAGACGTGGGGGACGCTCCACGCTTCTGCACGTCGCTCCGCGGCGTCGCGATCGAGGTCCGCGACGGCGACCAGCGCGGCGCCCGCGGCTCGGTAGCCGATCGCGTGTGCGCCTGCGATGCTTCCGGTGCCGATGATGCCGGCGCGTAGGGGGTGCGTGTCGTTTCGAGCGTGAGCCACGGTGTCGCTCCTAGGGCGTGGACGTGTGCGCGGCCTGGGCGGCGCGCGGGACCAAGCGGGATGCTACCGCCGTTGCGGAGCGCTGGGAAGGCCTGGCGACCGCGCTGCGCGTGCGGGCACGAGGTCGCGAGCCGACGGCGTCAGCTTCGGTGCAGCTCGCGGGCCAGCATCCAGCCGGGCAGCGACAGGAATCCCTCGAGCGCCAGGGCGACGCCGCCCATCGTGACCGCCTCGACGCCGAAGGCCGAGAGCATCACCTTGCAGCGGCGGCGGGGCGGGCCCAGAGCGAAGGCGTCCAGGCGCGCCTCGACGTAGGGAAGCATGCGGGCGGCGGCCGTCGCGAAGGCACCGCCCAGCACGATCCGCTCGGGGTTGAACAGGTTGATCAGATCGGCGCAGGCGTCCCCTAGCGCGTCGCCGGCTTCGTGCAGCACGGTGCGAGCGACCGGGTCGCCGGCCGCGTCCGCCGCGGCGAGGGCCTCCAGGTCCGGGGCGTCCAGGCCGGCGTCGCGGGCGGACGCCAGGAGCGCGGTCTCGGACACGTACGCCTCCAGGCAGCCTCGGGCGCCGCATCCGCATCGTCGGCCGCCCCGGCGGACCTTGAGGTGGCCCAGCTCGCCCGCGTAGCCGTCGCTTCCGCGGTAGAGCCGCCCGCCGAGGTACAGCGCGCCGCCGATGCCGGAATGCCCGGCGACGTAGACGAAGTCGTCCACGTCTCGGCAAGAGCCGAACAGGGTCTCCGCCAGCCCGGCGGCCTTCGTATCGTTGTCCACGTAGACGGGCACCGGCAGCCGCTCGTCGAGGTGCGGTCCGACGGGCACGTCGCGCCAGTCGAGGTTCGGGGCCAGCGCCAGCGACCCGTCGCGCCCGAAGAGCGCGGGAACCCCCACGCCCACGGCGCGCACATCCCCGAACGCGCGTCCGGCACGCTCCAGGAGCTCCCCGATGCCGGCGACCAGGGCGTCGAGCGCCTCGTCGGGTCCGCGACCGGACGGCCGGTCGTGCGTCGCGATCGCCTCCCCGGCCAGCGTCGCCACCAGCAGCCGGACCGAGCGCGGCTCCAGCCGAGCCCCGACCAGCAGCCCTCCGGTCGGATCGATGGTCAGTGCCTGCTCGGGTCGCCCCGGCTTTCCGCTGGCGACCGTGGACCGGCTCAGCAGGCCGTCGTCGACGAGCGCGGACACGACGGTCGAGACGGTGGCCTTGTCGAGGCCCGTCAGCTGGGCCACGCGGCGCTGCGACACGCCGGGATGGAGCCGGACGGCGTGGAACACGCGGGCGGTGTTGAGCTGCCGGATCAGCGCGGGGTTGACGCGGGACGAGCGGGGCACCTCTCCTCCCTCCTCGGTCCGCCTGGGTCTGTGAAACGACCGTTGACGGAGCGTTCCGATCCGAGTATGCTCCTAATTAGTTCGACAGTCAATTCAACGCCGGGCGATGGCCCACGCTGCGCCCGCCGAAGGAAGGCGATGCCTCCGACCGAACCCGAACCGATCCTCCGCACGCACGGCCTCAGGAAGTCGTTCGGGCCGATCGAGGTCCTCCACGGGATCGACTTCGACGTCCGTCCCGGCGAGGTCCACGCCCTGCTCGGAGAGAACGGCGCCGGCAAGTCGACCCTGATGAAGTGTCTGTCGGGGTACCTGCTGGCCGATGCCGGCGAGGTCCGACTGAACGGATCCGTCGTGCGGTTCCGTGACAGCGGCGAGGCCGAGGGCGCGGGCGTCGTTCTGATCCATCAGGAGTTCGCGCTGGTCGAGGATCTGGGTGCCGCGGCGAACATCTTCCTGGGCCGAGAGCCCACCCGTCGCGGGCTTCTGGATCGCGCCCGGATGGAGCGCGAGGCTCGCGAGCTGTTGGCGCAGCTCGATACGAACGTCGATCCGCGCATTCCGGTGGGTCGCCTGGGCGTCTCGGACCAGCAGATGGTCGAGATCGCCAAGGCGGTGGCCCGCGACGCGCGCGTGCTGTTCATGGACGAGCCCACCGACGTGCTCACGGGCGCCGAGACCGAGGTGCTGTTCACCCTGATCCGACGGCTACGCGACCAGGGCGTCGCGATCGTCTACGTCTCGCACAAGCTCGACGAGATCGAGCGGATCGCGGACCGCGTGACGATCCTCCGCGACGGCGATCACGTCGCGACGCACGCCGTCTCGGAGCTCGACCAGGCCAAGATGGCGCGGCTCATGGTGGGCCGCGAGCTGACCGACATGTACCCCGAGAAGACGATCGCCCCGGACGAGCCGG
>CAZLQH010000050.1:0-2999 GCA_964561595.1 uncultured bacterium
TCGTGATGCGGACGTGAACCTCGCCGTGCGACACTCGCTCATGCCGCTCGCGCGCGTGGTCGTCGTCGAGGACGATCCCGACATCGCAGGCCTGGTCCAGGACGCCCTGTCGGCAGGGGGGCTCGAGGTCGAGGTGCACGCCGACGGGCTCGCCGGCCTGGACGCCGCCAGCGCCCCGGAGGTGGACGTCGTGGTGTTGGACGCGATGCTGCCGGGCCTCGACGGATTCGAAGTGTGCCGTCGCCTGCGCGATGAGCGTCCGGACGTTCTGATCCTCATGCTGACGGCCCGCACCGGCGAGATCGATCGAGTGCTGGGGCTGGAGCTGGGAGCCGACGACTACGTCACGAAGCCGTTCAGCCTGCGCGAGCTGCAAGCTCGCGTCAAGGCGCTGCTCCGGCGCCGCGAGGCCAGCCGGGCGGCCCCCGGCGAGACCGAGATCCTGGAGCGCGGCGACCTGCGGATCGACGTCGTCGGCCAAGCCGTCTCGGTCGGGGGTCGCGACGCCCACCTGACGCGGCGCGAGTTCGACCTGCTGCTCGTCCTCGCGCGCCACGAGGGCGCGGTGTTCACCCGCGAGGAGCTGCTCGACCGGGTGTGGGGCGCCGGCTTCGACGGGTTCGCCCACACGGTGAACTCGCACATCAACCGGCTGCGGGCGAAGATCGAGGACGACCCCGCCCACCCGCGGCGGGTCCTGACCGTGTGGGGACGCGGCTACAAGCTGGTCTCGGTGAACGCGTGAGGTCGCTGCACGTCCGGCTGACCGTGCTGCTGGCCGCGATCCTCCTGCCCGCTGGGGCGATCTGGATCGGCGCGTCGCTGCGGGGCGCCCGCGCGTACCACCAGGAGATCACCCAGCGCACCGACGCGGCGTTGGCGAGGAACCTGATCACCGAGCTGCACAGCGACGCCGCGTCGGCGACGCTCGCGTCCGAGGCGGCGATGGACGACCTGGTCAAGATGCTGGCGATGGCCCACCCCGGCGTCGAGATCTACCTCCTGGGTCCGGGTGGCGGCGTCCTCCACGCTCCGCCCGAGGCGACGTTGGCGCGGACGACCGTCGATCTGGGGCCGGTCCGTGCCTTCGTTCGCGCGACCGAGGAACGCGGCGACGCGTTTCCGTTGCTGGGCACCGACCCGCGCCGCGGGGGCACCACCGTGTTCTCCGCGGCTCCCCTGCCCGAGGGCGGCTGGATGTACGTCGTGCTCACCGACGAGACGCGGGCGTCGCTGGCCCGCAGCGTGCGGACCAGCACCAGCCTGACGCTGGTGTCGTGGGCGGGCGGCGTGGGGCTGGCGACGCTGCTGGTCGTCGCCGCGGTCGCCTTCTCGCTGCTGACCCGAAGGTTGCGCGCCCTGCGCCGGGAGGTCAAGGCGTTCGCCTCGGCCGACCCGCAGGCCGTCGACCCGCAGGCCGTCGCCGCGCAGGCCGTCGACGCACCGAGGTCGATCGCGGCACGCGGGCGCGGCCAGCGGGGCGAGCAGGACCAGCGTGGCGACGAGATCGACGAGCTGACGGTGGCGTTCCGGGACCTCACGGCACGGGTCCGTGCGCAGGTCGAGGAGCTCGAGCGTGCGGACGCCGTGCGGCGCGAGCTGGTCGTGAACGTGTCGCACGACCTGCGGACGCCGCTGACCGCGCTGCACGGCGCGCTCGAGGCGTCGGCGGACGCCGCGCGTGCCGGACGGTCGGACGAGGCCGACCGGCTCCTCGAGACCGCGCGGCGCAACGCCGAGAGACTCGGTCGCCTGATCGAGAGCCTGTTCGACCTCGCCCGCCTGGACGGCAGCGCGCCTCCGCTGCGTCGCGAGCCGTTCGCCGCCGCGGAGCTGGTGCACGACGTCGTCGCGAAGTTCGCCGACCGTGCCCGAAGGCAGGGCGTGGCGCTCCACGTCGCGCCGCCCGGCCGGCTTCCGCTGCTCTCCGCCGACGTCGGGCAGGTCGAGCGCGCGCTCTCGAACGTGCTGGACAACGCGCTCCGGCACACGCCGGCGGGCGGTCGCGTCGACGTGCGGGTCGACGCCGCCGGGCAGCGACTCCGGATCGCGGTCGACGACACCGGCGAGGGGATCCCGCGCGAGCACCTCGCCCGGGTGTTCGACCGGTTCCATCAGGTCGCTCCCGAGCGGGGCGGCCACGGTGCGGGGCTGGGCCTGGCGATCGCGCGTCGGATCGTGGAGCTGCACGGGGGCGAGATCGAGCTGCACAGCGAGCGCGGACGCGGCACGCACGTGACGATCGAGCTGCCGCTCGCGGCTCCCGGGGAGACGCGCGGGCCGCCGCCGTGAAGGACGCGGGAACGTTCGCGATGCGCTCGTGAACGGGTGCGCCCTAGCGTGATCCTCGAAAGGAGATCGCACATGACGACGCACCCGAACACCACGATCCGCCCGATGCTGGTCACGCTCGCCCTCTCGCTCGCGACGATGCTGGGGGTGGGCGCCGCCCTCGGCCAGGAGATGGCCGGCGGCGGCACCGTCCGCGTGACGCTCACGAACACCTCGCCGCAGGTGATCTCGCCCCCGCTGCTGATCGCGCACGGTCCCGACTACGCGCCGTTCCTCGTCGGCGACCCGGCTACCCCGGAGCTCGCGCGGCTGGCCGAGGACGGCGACGCGTCGGAGCTCGCCGCCATCGCGCGCCTCGATCCCGCCGTCTCGGCGGTCGTGATCGCGGACGGACCGCTGCCGCCGGGCGAGAGCGCGACGCTCGAGATCGAGACGTCGGAGGACGCGCCGTACCTGACCGTCCTGGGCATGCTCGTCACCACGAACGACGCGTTCCTCGTCTGGACCGGAGACGCCCGACAGCTGGGCGAGATGGGCATGACGATGGGCGAGACGATGGAGATGGACGAGACGGCCGGGACGGGCGAGATGGCGGAGATGGCCATGGGCGCCGCTCCGCCCCCGCACGACGCGGTCGTCCGGGTCTTCGACGCCGGCAGCGAAGCGAACACCGAGAGCTGCGAGCACATCCCCGGGCCGCCGTGCGG
>CAZLQH010000050.1:3099-6367 GCA_964561595.1 uncultured bacterium
GAACACGGCGTCCATCTCGGCCTGGTCCAGCGTCTTCTTCGCCGCTCCGCGGCTCAGCACGCGCCCCGCTCCGTGCGGGACCGAGGCGCCCCATCGCTCCGCCTCGGGACCGGGAGCCAAGACGTACGAGGTGGTCGCCATGCTGCCGGGGATCAGCAGCGGGATGCTGTCGTTGTCGTACGCGGGGGTGGCGCCCTTGCGCTGCCAGAACGCCCCGGCGCGGCGCTCGACGAAGTTGTGCGGAATGTGGCCCATCAGCCGGCCGGGCCCCACGCCCAGATGGTCGGCCAGCACCTGCCGAGCCGCCTCCTGGACGGCGACGTGGTTGAACGTGGCGTACTCGAGCATCGCCCGCTGGAACAGGTCGTACTGTCGGCCCAGCGGGTGGTCGGCGGGGACGAACAGAAGACCCGTCCCCAGTTCCGCGGGCGCGTCCCGATGGACGATCTCGTCGCGGATGCGTCGCTCGAACCAGCGCGCACCGGCGGCGCCCAGCCCGCGCGAGCCGAAGTGGGCCATGACGTACAGCGCACCGTCGTCGCCCACCTGCACCTCGACGAAGTGGTTGCCGCCGCCGATCGTCCGCAGCTGCTGTCGGCGCTTGGCGGTGGCCAGCTCCTCGAGAAGCGAACGGAACGTATCCAGCTCGTCGGTCGATGCGACCTCGTCCAGCGTCGGCGAGGATGCGACCCAGGTGCGCTGGGTGCGCCGGCGGCCGCGCACGACGGCCCACAGCTCGTCGAACGGGATCGGTGGCGGCGGAGGACGCTCGGGGCGACGGACGTCGACGGTCAGCACCTGCTGCAGATCGTCCAGGATCGCGCGAAGAGCCGGCTTGTCCCAGGCGTCCAGCCCCGGATTCTCGAGCCGTGACAGCGACACCGAGCAGGCCGGATCGGGTCCCACGGTGTCGGGGTAGAGGTGGCTGCGCGATACCGCCGTGAACCCGATCGGTACGCCGTAGCCGGTGTGGACGTCCGGCGTGACGATGACGCGGTCCAGCCCGGGCAGACGTAGCGCGTGCCGCAGCTGCTCCCAGGCGGACGGCTCCATGGCGTCCAGCAGCTCTTGCGTCAGAAGCATCACGACGTCGACGCCGTGGTCGCGGAAGGTGAAGACGGCGTCGCTCACCTTGCGGGGTGCTACCGACATGATCCGCCCTTCCCGCGCGCCGTTCGCGGACGAGCCGGCGACGCGTTCGAAGCCTCGCGGCGAGGGTAGCGCCGCGCGACGCTTGGGTGGGAACGCTGCGTCACGCTCGGATCAGGTCGCAGGCGCGACGACGGTCGCGGTCAGGGTCGAACGAACCGGTACGTGTCGGTCGGGGTTCGGATCGTGACCGTGCGGACGCCGTCCCGGCTCCGCTCGAGATCGAACCGGACGCCGGTCAGGGGAGGATCCAGCGCCACGAAGCAGCTCCGAGGCTCGGGCGTTCGCGTACGGCGTATCCGGACCCGCGCGTCGCCCACCGCGGCCCACGGACCGTGCTCGTCGGTCCCGAGCTCGAGGGAACCCAGACGCGGCTCCAGCCACCGGCCCGCGTACGGGATCAGGACGAGCTGGCTCAAGTCGTCCGCGAGGCCGGCTTCGGCGCTGCGGTGTCGGTGCTCGGCGAGCTCCAGCGAGAAGGCCAGCCGATCCTCGGTCTGCTCGACCGATCGACCGAAGAGCCGGTCGAACGTTCGGAACGCGACCGCCTCGGCGAACGCGTTCGCCGCTCGCGCGTTGACCAGGACGACGACGCCCACGCCGTGATCGGGGAGGAACGTCAACGCCGAGGTGAACCCGAAGGTGTTTCCCGCATGGCTCGCGTAGCGCACCCCGTGCCAGCGTCCGATCATCCAGCCCAGACCGTAGTCCAGGTCCGCGCTGACACGAACCTGGGGTTCGAGCAGGGCGTCCAGGCCTCCTGTCGACACGACGCGCGTACCGTCTGGTGCGATCCCACCGGCCATCAGCGTCGCCAGGTAGCGCGACAGGTCGGAGACCGTGGACCAGTGTCCGCCGGAGGGAGCGACGGGCACCAGGATCCGTTCGTACGCCAAGGGGAGGGGCACGACCGACCCGTCCAGCGCCCGTCCGTGCGGCGTGGCGTGGTCGCCGCGCGCTTCGACCGCCAGAAACGACAACGTGGTGTCGCGCATGCCGATCGGGCTCAGGACGTGGCGCTGCAGCGAGCTGGCGTACGCGGGAAGCAGCGCTCCCGGGTCGCCGCCGTCGGCGACGGCAGCCAGGTACCCGCCCGTGGCCACCATCTGGTTCGAGTACTGGTACGCCTCGCCCAGCTCGGTGTACGGCTCGAACGTGGCGAGCGACCCGACGACCTGCTCCGCGCTCAGGCCGGGCCAGCCGAAGAGGATCTCGAGGTCGTGCCGGGGGACGCCGCTGCAGGCGCAGACGAGGTGTCGAACGCGTAGCGCCTCGCTTCGTTCGGCGTCGGCGAGGCGGACGGCGGGCCAGACGTCCGCCACGGGGTCGTCCCAGCGAAGGCGGCCGTCGTCGACCAGCGCCGCCATCATCAGCGTCGTCAGCGTCTTGCCGGCCGAGCCGATCATCAGCTGCGTCGAGGGCGTCATCGGGGCATCCAGGCCCAGCCGCTTCACGCCGTACGCGCCCACGTGTACGACGGAGCCGTTCTGCACGACGGCGACGGTCGCTCCGGGCACGCCGGCGGCGTCCATCGCCGCGACGACGAATCGATCCAGGTCGTCCGCCAGGGCGGCGTCGAACGGTCGCGGCGACGTGGCGGACAGGTCGTCGTCGCCGAGCCCCGCGACGGCGAAGCTGCTCGCGACGGTCGCCACCTGCGCTTGCCGCCGCGCATAGGCGTCCAGCGAAGCCTCCAGCAGCAGGGCGTAGACGCGTCCGCCGGAGCGTTGTCCCATGGCGAGGGCCACCCGGTCGGTCGGCACGTCGTAGTCGATGCAGACGACCTCGTCGATCCCTTCGGGCGCGGGAGGGCGCACCACCCCACGGACGGTTTCGGCGAACGCCGCGTCGACGCGGCGCCAGGCGCGCTGCAACGCCGGCTCCGCTCGGTCGCCGTCGACGACGACGAGATGGATCGCGATGCCCCCGTCCGGGTCGGCCAGGCGGACGGCGTCGCCGACGATCTCCACGCTCCACCCCGTGGGTACCTCGACCTCGAAGCGGCCCTCAGGGTCGACGAACCGGTTCGGTGGACCGTTTGCCAGCGTCGCCAGGGCGCTCAGCACGACGATGCAGACGAGCGTCCGGACGATCCGCCGAAGCCCGGCGATCGGCGGCG
>CAZLQH010000050.1:6467-16463 GCA_964561595.1 uncultured bacterium
TCGCCACGGTCGTCGCTGTGCGCGTCGCTTCGCGCGTCGCCATGGGGATCGCAGGCCTTTCGTCGCACGCCGCCCCAAGCGATCGCTAGCATGCCGTTCGCCGCTCGCCAAGGGACGAATGTCCCGGGCCCGACGCGGGCGGCACGTCGCCCCGCCCGGCCGAGGCGGGCTCAGTCTTCCGGGGTGGGCGCCGCCCGCGACCCCGGTGGCGGCGTCGCGAACACGAAGAAGAGCGAGCCCGCCGCGACCAGGGAGGCCAGGCCGAAGAACGCCAGGCGGTAGTCGCCCAGCGCGTCCGCCAACGCTCCCGCGAGCAGCGGCCCGGCCATCTGGCCCAGCATCACGAACGAGAAGCTGATGCCCATGATCGTCGCGAACGAGGTGCGCCCGAAGTAGTCCGCCCGCAGCGCCTGCATGATCGGTCCCCGCATGCCCCACGCCACGCCGTGCAGGATCGCGAAGAACACCACCCACGGGAGCGAGGGCGCCAGCGCGACGGCGACCAGCGCGATCGCGTGCGCCAGCATCGCTGCCGTCGCGATCGCGCGTTTGGGGAAACGGTCGCCCAGGAAGCCGCCGGCCAGCTGGCCGGCCATCATGGCGCCGGTCATGAGGGCCACGATGCTGGCCGCCGTCTGAATCGAGAGCCCAAGGCCCTCGTTCAGGTGCACGACCAGGTGGACCGTGACCGTGGCGACCAGCGTGACGGCGATCGCGTGGCCGGCGGTGATGAACCAGAACGCCCGGGTGCGCAGCGCCTCCCGCGCGCCGAAGTCGTGTCCGGTGTCGTGCCCGGCGCTGCTGGCGGCGTCGCCGGGTCGTTCGTCGCTGGGCTCCGCGCGCTTCTCATCGTCGGCCGTGGCGGTCTCAGCGCTGCGAGCGCCGTCGACGGCGGCGCTCGGGTCGATCGTGGCGGGGGGCGGCGGGTCGCCGTCGAGCCGGAGCCCGTACGCCTCGGGCGAGCTGCGCATGAGCGCGCTGAGCGGAAGGCCGAACGCCAGCACGGCACCGGCCGAGATCAGCGCCGTCGCGCGCCAGCCCTGCGTCGTGAGCAACCAGGCGACGGCGGGCACCATCAGGCCACCCAGGGCGATACCCATCTGCATCAGGGCCAGGGCGGACGAGCGGCGTCGCTCGAACCAGTTCACGATCGTGGAGGTCAGCGACAGGAAGCCGCTCATCCCGACGCCCAGCGCCATCACGAGGAACGCCGTGTAGAAGCCGGCCTGGGTCTGGAAGCGACTGAGCAGGACGAAGCCGACGGCGAGGATCACCAGGCCGGTCTGGATGACGGTGCGCGGTCCGAGGCGCTGGAGGAGCCAGCCCTGCAGCGGGCTCAGCAACGCCATCAGGCCACGCTGCAGCGCGAACGCGGCGGCGAACGCGGTCTTGCTCCAGCCGAACTCGGCCTGCCAGACGGCGACGTACGTCCCGAACGCCTGCATCACCAGCCCGGCGGCCAGGACCTGGATGCCGATCGACCCCGCCACGATCCACCACCCGAAGTAGGTGTGGCGTGCGCCGGAGCGGAGTCGATGCAGCGTGTTCAAGCGGAGCGCTTCCCGAGGCGATGGAGGCGAGGCGAGGCAGACGGGGGTCCGTCGCCGGACGGGCGACGACAGACCCGCAGTGTACCCCCGGCGGCTTCGCCGTCCGGACGCGCCTCATGACGCCGTCCGTCAGCGCGCGGAGGTGCCGGAGCGAGAGCCGCCGAGAGCGATGGCGACGGCCTCGGTCCGCGTCGCTGCACCGAGCTTCGCGAGGACCAGCGACACGTAGTTCCGGACCGTCTTCGGGCGGAGACCCAGCCGGCGGGCGATCGCCTTGTTCGTGAGGCCCTCGGCGAGAAGCTCCAGGACGTCGCGCTCACGCGCCGTCAGCGCGGCGAGCTCGCCGTCGACCCGGATGCGGCCCAGGCGTCGTGGCCGCGGCAGCTCGAGGAAAGCGGACACCTCGTCGGCGAACGCCGCCCATGCGGGCTCCGACTCGAGCAGCACATGGTTGTCGCTGGGCAGCTCGACGAAGCGGGCACCGGGGATCAGCGATGCGAGCAGGCGTCCCTCGGAGTCCGGAACCCGTGCGTCGCCGCGGGCGTGGAGGACGAGGGTGGGCACGCGCACGGCACGGGCGTCCGCGCTGACGTCGAGATCGTCGCACGCTTCGACGATGCGGGCAGCCATGTCGGGCGTGGTCGAGGTGCGCTGCAGCTCGTTGAACCACTGGACCTGTTCGTCGCTGCCGCCGGGCAGGAAGAGCGAGGTGAACAGCTGGCGGAACGCCGGGTTGGGTCGGCCCCAGCCGCTGCGGATCAGCTCACGCATCGCCCGTGTGGCCGTCTTCTCGGACCTGGGAAGGCCTCGCTGCTCGCGCCCGCGGGCGTACGAGCCGTAGAGGAGGAGACGCTCGATCCGCTCGCCGTGCCTGGCGGCGTGCGCGACCGCGACCGGGCCCCCTTGCGACATGCCCAGCAGCTCGTACCGCTCCAGGCCGACGGCCGCGACCACGGCGTCCAGGTCGGCCGCCCAGCCGTCCAGCGATACCGCGTCGACGTCGCGATCGGACAGGCCGCAGCCGCGGGGATCGAAACGCACGAGCGTCCGGTGGCGGGACAGCAGCTCGAGCCAGGGACGCCAGACGGGGCTGTCCCAGTCGTACTCCAGATGGCTCATCCAGTGCGCGGTCTTGACGAGGGGCGGTCCGTTCCCGGACACCGCGTAGGCGATCCGGACGCCGTCGGCGGTCGTGCAGAAGTCGATTCGCTGGCTCGCGGCAGGGGACGTCATCGCTTCGCCTCCTGTCGCGTGCGACGGACCGCCTCCACTGTAGCCGTCGCGAAGCCCGGGCCCAGCGAACCGGTCACCGCAGCGTCGCGAACCAGCCCCCGAACGTCGTCGCCAGGGCGCCGACGAGCACGAGAACGCCGAAGGCGCGCGCCGCCGTGTCCGCCACGAGCGATCGAGCCGAGCGAGCGGACGACGACGCGCGCTCCGGGCGGTGACGATGGCCTCGGGGACGGCTCGGGGATGCCGACGGTCGTGCCATGAACGGCTCCTTCCTCGGTGGATGCTCCGAGGAGAGGATCGGACGTCGCGCGTCCCGATCGGTAGGGGCAGGTGCCCGGCCCGCGGCCCGGGACGCGCGACGGGCGCGTCGGTAGCCAAGCGTGGAGGCTGCGTCGCGACCCACGATCACGCTGGATGTCGGGAGCGATCGGACGTGGACGAGCCGATCCGAAAGAATACGTGAATCGTTTCACGAGCACAGGGGACCGATGTCCCACGACGGCGACGACGCGGCCTGCTACGTTCGGCGCATCACGTACGCGCGGTTGCCGCACTTGCTCGTCGGCGACGAATCGAGATCGACGCAGGAGGTCCTGCAGCCCGAGGCCGTGATCGTGGACCGGGGATCGCCTCGGTCGCCTCGGCGCGACGCCGGGGGCGCGACAGACAGCGCGAGGAGGAGCGCATGACGCAAACACCGAGGAAGCACGACCCCGACGCCCAGGCGAACCTCGACAAGAGGACCCTGGAGCACTACGAGATGTTGGCCGCCGAGGCCGACAAGAACCTCGATCGCCTCGAGGCGCAGGCTCCTCTGAAGGACATCACGCTCGAGGACGTGCTCAAGCGCCGCGGCCTCTCGCGTCGCGACTTCCTCAAGATGTCCGCCGTCACGACCGCGACCCTCGGACTTCCCTCCATGTTCGACCTTCGTGTCGCTCGCGCCCAGGAAGTCGCGACCCGCCTGCCGGTCATCTGGCAGGAGCTGCAGTCGTGCACCGGGAACAGCATGGCGCTCATCCGCAACACGAACCCCGGCGTGGACGAGCTGATCCTGGACCTGATCAGCCTCGAGTACGCCGAAGTGCTCATGGCGCCGTCCGGCCACCAGGCCGACGCCGTGCTCGAAGAAGCGATCGAACGCTACGACGGTCAGTACATCGCGGTGTTCGAAGGCTCCGTCCCGGTCGGCGACGACGGCAACTTCCTGACCATCGGACCCGACGGCCACACCGGCATGCGCATCGTGGAGCACGTCGCCACGCACGCCGCCGCCGTCATCACCGCGGGCACCTGCGCCGCGTACGGCGGGATCCCCGCCGCGCGCCCCAATCCCACCACCGCCCTGGGCGTCGGCGACTTCCTGGGTCAGCGCGGCATCTCGAAGCCGGTCGTCAACCTTCCCGGCTGCCCGGTGTCCAGCACGAACGTCACGGGCACGATCCTCGAGTACGCGATGTTCGGCAGGCTCCCGTCGCTGGACGCGTTCAACCGTCCGCTCTGGGCGTACAGCGACCGCATCCACGACAAGTGCGAGCGTCGTGGCCACTTCGACGCCGGCGAGTTCGTCGAGGGCTGGACCGACATCCAGGGACTCAAAGACGGCCTCTGCCTCTACAAGGTCGGCTGCAAGGGTCCGATGGCGTTCAACAACTGCGGCGTCGTGCGCTTCAACGACGGCGCATCCTGGCCGATCATGGCCGGTCACGGCTGCATCGGCTGCAGCGAGCCCGGCTTCTGGGACACCCTCACCCCGTTCGAGCAGCCCCTCGCAGGGCGCGTGTACTCGACCCCGTTCGGCACAGACGCCGACGCCGACACCATCGGCACGGTCGTCCTCGGAGCCGCCGCGGCCGGCGTCGCGATCCACGCCGGAGCCACCGCCATCAAGTCCGCCCAGGAGCAGCGCCAGGGCAAGCAGAAGGAGCAGTGAACCGTGGCCGCTAAGCACGTCATCGATCCCATCACCCGCATCGAGGGGCACCTCCGCATCGAGATCGAGGTCGGCGATACCGGCACGGTCGAGGAGGCCGCCAGCAGCAGCACCGCCTTCCGCGGGTTCGAGAGCATCATGCGCGGGCGCGATCCCAAGGACGTCGGCCTGTTCGCGCAACGCATCTGCGGCGTCTGCACCTATCACCACTTCGAGCGAGGCGTCGAGGCGACCGAGAGCGCCTACGGCGTCACCATCCCGCCCAACGCCCGGATGCTGCGCAACCTGATCTGGGCCGCACAGCTGGTGAACGACCACACCACGCACTTCTACCAGCTGCACTCGATGGACTGGTTCGACGTCGTCAGCGCGCTCGACGCCGATCCGCAGGCCGCGACCGACATCGCGCTGCAGTACCACGACAAGCCGTACAACGCCTCGGTGAGCCACTATCGCGCCGTCGCCGAGCGGCTTCTGGCGTTCGTCCAGAGCGGTCAGCTCGGGCCGTTCGCGGGCGGCTACTGGGGACACCCCAAGTACCGGCTTTCGCCCGAAGAGAACCTGATCGTCGCCTCGCACTACCTCGACAACCTGGCCATCCAGCGCCTGAGCGCCAAGGCCAGCGCGATCTTCGGCGGCAAGAACCCGCACCCGCAGAGCCTCATCGTCGGCGGCATCACCTCCGCCCGTGACGCGCTGGATGCGCACCGGATCGCCGAGTACCAGTTCCTGATGGCCAAGTCCGCGGACTTCGTCGAGCGGGCGTACCTGCCCGACATGGCGCTGATCGGCGACCGCTACCGCGAAGAGGCGCTCGCCGGCGAAGGCGGCGGCCTGGGCAACTACATGAGCTTCGGGGCCCTGTCGCTGGACGAGCGGCCGTGGGAGAACCGCGCGTTCTTCCTCCAGCCCGGACTGATCACCGAGCGCGACATGAGCACGGTGCAGACGATCGACCCGATGCGCATCGGCGAAGAGGTCGCGCACTCCTGGTACACGTACGAAGGCGGCGAGGACTCCCTCCACCCGCTCGACGGCCAGACGAACCCCGCCTACACCGGCTTCGGCGAGGACGGCACGCTCCAGACCGAGGGCAGCTACTCCTGGATCAAGGCGCCGCGCTACGACGGCATGCCGGTCGAGGTGGGCCCGCTGGCCCGGATGTTGATCGCCTACGCCGGAGGCAACGAGTCCGTGCGAACGATCATGGACGACTACACCTCTCAGCTGGGCGTTCCGTTCGAGTTCTGGTACTCGACCGTCGGCCGCACCGTGGCCCGCGGCCTCGAGACCAAGATCGTCGCCGATTACGTCCCCACCATGATCGGGAACCTCACCTCCAGCGTCTCGAACGGCGACGACCGCTTCTTCAACCGCTTCGACGCGAAGGACGGGTCGGGCTGGGCGATGGCGGAAGCGCCGCGCGGCAGCCTGAGCCACTGGCTCACCGTCCAGGGCGGCTCCGTCTCGAACTACCAGGCGATCGTTCCCTCGACCTGGAACGCCAGCCCGAAGGACGGCCGCGAACAGATGGGCGCGTACGAGTCCGCGCTGGTCGGACAGCCGATGTCCGACCCCACCCAGCCGCTCGAGGTCGTGCGCACGATCCACTCGTTCGATCCCTGCCTCGCCTGCGCGGTGCACATCCTGAACCGTGACGGCGAGGAGATCGCGCACCACGAAGTGGAGGTGTGACGCGTGACGACCGACACGACCCGTGCCGGTAGGCCCAAGGCGGTCGTGATGGAGCGCGAGGGCCGACCGAAGATGGTGGTGTACGTCTTCGGCCGGTTCGTGCGGATCGCGCACTGGATCCGCAACGCGCTGCTGATCTGGCTGGTACTGAGCGGCCTCTACATCGCCAACCCGTTCCTGGCCCGCAACCTGGGCGTCGACACCGCGAACAACTTCTTCATGGCGCAGATCCGCGGCTGGCACGTGGCCGCCGGCTGGCTGCTGCTGGCGTTCACGCTGGCCCGCATCTACCAGTTCCTGTTCGTCACGCGCGAGGGCAAGCTGGGCCTCGGCGCGGAGCTGCGGATGGCCCCCATCCTGCTCAACTGGAAGGCGTGGCGCGACCAGCTGGCGTTCTACCTGCTGCTCAGGCGGGAACACCCGCACTTCACCTACAGCAACTACGGCCCGCTGCAGTACCTGGTCTACACGCTCCTCTACGCCGCTCTGCTGGTCATGAGCGTCACCGGCATCCTGCTGGCGGCCCCGTACGTCCAGGGCGGCCTGGCGACGTTCGGCGCCAACCTGCTCAGCCCGATCCAGGTCTGGCTGGGCGGCCTGGCGAACGTCCGGATGGTCCACCACGTCTCGATGTGGTTCTTCATCGTGTTCACGCTGATCCACATCTACATGGCGGTCTGGAACAGCCTGCGGACCGGCAACATGATGGTCGAGGGCATGGTCTCCGGCTTCACCGCCGAGGACACCAGCACCCGCGAAGCGGACGCCGAAGAGGTCGACGCCGTCGAGCCCAGCAGCGCGCCCACGGCCAAGCGCACCACGAAGGGCAAGAAGTCATGAGCGACGCACGCCCGCTCCTCGTGCTCGGCGTCGGGAACGTGTACTACGGCGACGAAGGCGCGGGCGTGCACCTGATGCACTACCTGCGCAGCAAGTACGCCTTCCCCGATCACGTCGAGGTCGTCGACGGCGGGACGCTGGGCTGGCAGCTGCTGAACCTGATCGCCGAGTACCGGCACGTCGTGCTGGTCGACGCCGTCGCCGCCCCGCCCGGAAAGGTGTACCGCTTCGGGCGGGGCGAGGTTCCCGACGAGATCGGCTACGGCAAGCTGTCCTCCCACGAGTGGGAAGTGCCCGACCTGCTGACCGCGATGGACCTGTACGGCGACCTGCCGGACGTGACGATCGTCGCGATCGGCGTCGCTCCGCTGGAGTTCGAGAGCGGCGAGGTCGGCGTGGGGCTCAGTCCCGTCGTGCGCGACCGCATGAACGCCCTGGCGACCGTCGTGCTGCGCGAGCTCGAGACGCACGGCGTCACGCCCCAGGTGGTCCGCCCCGAGATGCGGGCCGACGACGTGTTCAGCGCCGAGGACATCGTGTTGGCCCATGCATGAGTTCTCGCTGGTGATGAGCATGCTGGACCTCGCGGAGAAGACGGCGCGGGACGACGGCGCGACGCGCATCGACGCGATCCACCTCGAGATCGGCGCCCTCGCAGGCGTGGTTCCCGAGGCGCTGGACTTCGCGTTCTCCGGGGCCCGCCTCGGAACCATGGCCGAGAACGCGCGGCTGGAGGTGGACTATCTGCCCGCCATCGCGCACTGCGGCCGCTGCGACGTCACCTTCGAGCTCGACAACCGCTACGGCGTCGCGTTGTGCCCCACCTGCGGGACGCCGTCCGCCGACCTCCGCCAAGGGCGCGAGCTTCAGCTGAGCCACCTCGAGGTGGCATGATGGGGTTCGAGATGGAGAGGGAGGTCGCCTGATGGGAACGAAGGTCGCGACACGCGACGTACGCGTCCGTGCCCACGGCACGTCCGCGGGCACGGACATGCGTGTCGTCCAGGTGCAGAAGTCGCTGATGACCCACAACGACGGGGTCGCCGCCGAGAACCGAGTCCGGTTCGCGCGGCGACTGGTGCTGAACATCGTCTCCTCGCCCGGATCGGGGAAGACCGCGCTGATGGAGCGCACCGTTCGGGAGCTCGCCGCCGACCTCGCCGTCGGCGTCGTCGTCGGCGACCTCGAGACCGACAACGACGCGGTCCGCCTCCACGGCGCCGGCGCGCCGTCCGTGCAGATCGTGACCGGCGCGGTGTGCCACCTCGAAGCCGAGATGGTGGCCCGCGCGGTGGACGGACTGGACCTCGACGACCTGGACGTCGTCGTGATCGAGAACGTCGGCAACCTCGTGTGCCCGGCCGCCTGGGACCTGGGCGAGGATCTGCGGGTCACGATGCTCTCCGTGACGGAGGGCGAGGACAAACCGCTGAAGTACCCCCGCATCTTCAAGGACGCCGACGCGGTGATCATCAACAAGATCGACATCGCCGAGGCGGTCGGGTTCGATCGCGATCGCGCGCTGGAGAGCGTGCGGCAGGTCACCCCGAACGCGAAGGTGTTCGAGCTGTCCGCTCGAACGGGCGAGGGGATGGCTCCCTGGCTCGAATGGCTGCGCGAGCGGCGCGCCGCGAAGCTGGGCTGAGCACCGGTCCGCGAGCGGGCGCCGGGGGTGTCGGGCGCCGCAGGGCTGCAGATTCACGAGCACGGCACCAGAGTCGGAGGGTTGAGATGTGTCTAGGGATTCCCCACGAGGTGGTCGACGTCATCGACCAGGACAGCTGCACGATCCGACTGGGCGAGGCGACGCAACACTGCTTCATCGGCCTCGTCGAGGACCTGAAGCCGGGCGACTGGGTCGTCGTGCACGCCGGCTTCGCGATCGACAAGATCCATCCGGACGACGCGAAGGCGAACCTGCGCCTGATCCAGCGCTACCTGGAGCCCGAGACCCGTGCCTGAGCGGGACGACGTCGCGGTCGCGCAGGCGCCCGACGCTGCAGCCGCTAGCGCCGACCCCCAGGAGGGGCCGGCGTTCGACTTCCGACCCGAGACGTACAAGGACGCCGCCCTGGTCGGGCGCCTGCAGCGGCGCATCGCGGAGCTGGCCGACGAGATCGGCCGGCCCACGAAGCTGATGCACATCTGCGGCACGCACGAGCACGAGATCGGCCGCTACGCCCTGCGCGACCTGCTTCCCGGCAGCGTCGAGGTCCTGGCCGGGCCGGGCTGCCCGGTGTGCGTGTGCGACAACGAGTACATCAACATGGCGATCCAGCTGTCGCTCACGCCCGGCGTGATCCTGGCCTCGTTCGGCGACATGCTGGCCGTGCCCGGCAGCATCCCGCTGAAGGGCGAGCGGCGGGGCGACGTGCGGATGAGCCTGCTGGACGCCCGCGCCCAGGGCGGCGACGTGCGTGCCGTGTACAGCGTGTTCGACGCGGCCAAGCTGGCGCGCGAGAACCCGGACCGTGAGGTCGTGTTCTTCTCCGTCGGTTTCGAGACCACCGTGGTCGCCGTCGCCGCGATGCTGAAGCGCGGCGCGCCCGAGAACCTCACCGTCATCGAGGCGAACTACTACACGCCGCCCGCCACCGCGATCCTGCCGCAGCTCGACGGGTTCGACATCGAGGGGTTCATCCTTCCGGGGCACGCCGCGACGATCACCGGACTGCGGGTGTACGAGCACCTCAACGATCACGGCATCGCCTGCGCGGCCGGCGGGTTCGAGCCCGTGGACGTGCT
>CAZLQH010000051.1:0-16235 GCA_964561595.1 uncultured bacterium
CCCAGACCGTCGAGCCAGCCGCGCAGGTCGTCCTTCGACAGCTCCAGCAGCGGCCGGACGACGCGGCCGTGCCGCGGCTCGATGCCGCGCGGGTGCGCGCTGCCCCTGAGCAGCTGCAGCAGCACCGACTCGGCCTGGTCGCTGCGGGTGTGGGCGGTCGCGACGACGTCGCACGCACGCTCGCGGGCGATGCGGGTCAGGAACGCGTAGCGCACGGTGCGTCCGACCTCCTCGACGTTGCGGCGCTCGCGGCTGGCGATCGACCCGACCGGCGCCGCCCCCAGGACGCACGGAACGTCCAGCCGACCGCAGGTGGCCGACACCCAGGCCGCGTCCTCCGAGGCGTCGTCCCGGAGCCCGTGATCGAGGTGCGCGACGACCAGCTCCAGGTCGGGAGCGCCGCTCAGCGCACGCAGCAGCGCGACGGAGTCGCTGCCGCCCGAGACGGCGAGCAGCACGCGCCTCGCCTCGGGGGCGAGGCGTCGCAGCGCCGCGCGGACGCTCTGCTCCATGGGGACGGGCGGGGCCACCCGTCCAGTATCGCAGCCCTCGGCGCGGACGTCCCGCGGCGCGCACGGCGCCGGGCCCGCACGGACCGCGTCGGACCGGCCCGTGAAGGGGAACGCCGCGGCCTGCGCCGGTATGGTGGGGCATGACCGTCACCGTGATCGTGCTCGATTCCGTCGGCTTGGGCGCTCTTCCCGACGCGGACGCGTTCGGAGACGCCGGAGCGCACACGCTCGACCACACCGTACGGGCCAGCGGCGTCTCGCTCCCGAACCTGGCGGCGATGGGCCTGGGCAACGTGCCGGGCGTCACGGCGCTTCCGGCCGCCGACGCCCCGACCGGAGCGTTCGGGCGGATGATCGAGCGCTCGCCCGGCAAGGACACCACGACCGGCCACTGGGAGTTCATGGGCGTGGTGCTCGATCAGCCGTTCCGGACGTTCGAGAGGTTCCCGCCCGCCGTGATGAACGCGTTCGACGCGGCGACGGGGCGCGGTCACCTGGCGAACCGGCCGGCCAGCGGGACGACGATCCTGGACGAGCTGGGCGAGAAGCACATGCGCACCGGCGAGCCGATCGTCTACACCAGCGCGGACAGCGTCTTCCAGGTCGCCGCGCACGTGGACGTCGTGCCGCTCGAAACGCTCTACGCCTGGTGCGAGGCGGCCCGCGAGATCCTCACCGGCGAGCACGCCGTCGCGCGCGTGATCGCGAGACCGTTCCGCGGCGAGCCGGGCGCGTTCGAGCGGCTGCACGGCAAACGCCGCGACCTGTCGCTGGAGCCCCCCCGAACCGTCCTGAACGCGCTTCAGGAGGCCGGCAAGCGGGTGGTCGCGGTCGGCAAGATCGGCGACATCTACAGCGGCTCGGGCATCGACGAGGTCCGCAAGACGGCGGACAACGAGGAGGGCGTCGAGGAGACGCTGCGCGCCATGGTCGAGCGACCGGACGGCCTGGTGTTCACGAACCTCGTCGATTTCGACGCCGCCTACGGACACCGCCGCAACCCGGAAGGCTACGGCGCGGCGCTGGCGGCGTTCGACGCGCGGCTTCCCGAGCTGGTTGCCGCGACGTTCGAAGGCGACGTGCTGCTGCTGGTCAGCGACCACGGCAACGATCCCACCTGGCACGGCACCGACCACACCCGCGAGTACGGCATGCTGCTGGCGCACGGTCCGGCCGCAGCAGGCCGCGACCTGGGCACGCGGCAGGGGTTCTCGGACCTCGGCGCCACCGTCGCCGAGCTCCTGGGCGTCGGCTGGGACGGCCCGGGCACGTCGTTCGCGGCGTCGCTACGCGACGCGGACGGCTGACGACCGGGGACCGCAGTCGGCGACACGCCCAAGCGAGACGCCCGCTCCGGACGGCGGTCCGGGGCGGGCGCACGAAACGCGGCCCGGAGGGCCGCGCCGGCGATCGTTCGTCGTGCTCAGGCTTCGGTCTGCACCAGCTCGATCAGCGCTTCCTGGGCCGCGTCGCCGCGGCGGTGACCGAGGCGGTAGATGCGGGTGTAGCCGCCCTTACGCTCCAGGTAGGCGGGCCCGATCTCGTCCATGACCTTGCGCAGCACCTCGACGTCGTGGATCTCCTTCGCCACCAGCCGGCGGGCGTGAAGGTCGCCGCCGCGCGCGGTGGTGATGAGCTTCTCGACGTACGGCTGGAGGTTCTTGGCCTTGACGAGGGTGGTCTTGATGCGGCCGTGACGGAACAGCGCCGTCGCCTGGCTGCGGGCCAGGGCGATGCGGTGGCTGCTGTTCCGGTTCAGCTTGCGGCCGGCGGAGAGGTGACGCATCGTTACTCCTTCAGCTTCATGCCGCGCGCCGAGAGGCGTTCGCGGATCTCGTCGAGCGACTTCTCGCCGATGCCGCTGACCCGCTTCAGGTCACGCTCGGAGAGCGCCATGAGCGCGTTGACCGAGTCGATGCCTTCCTCCTGCAGCGAGTGCAGGACGCGGTTGGACAGCTCGAGGCTCTCGAGGTTGAGGCGGGGCGGCTCCTCCTCGGCGGGGATGGGCTCCCCCGCGGCGGAGGGCACGGTCACGACGGGGACGTCCTCGACGACCTCGACACCGTCGCCACCGAACACGTTCAGCTGGGTGCGGAGGATCTCGACGGCTTGGTCGATCGCGTCCTTGGGCGGGACGCTGCCGTCGGTCCAGACCCGGACGACGAGGCGGTCGAGGTCGGTCTTCTGCCCGACGCGGGTGTCCTCGACGCGGTACGCGACGCGGCGCACCGGCGTGAACACGGCGTCGACCGGGATCGAGTTGATCCGGTCCTTGTGGCCGTGGAGCAGCTCTGCGGGCACGTAGCCCACGCCGGGGTCGACGCGGACCTCCATCACCAGCTTGGCGTCGTCGCCCAGCGTGGCGAGGTGAAGCTCCGGGTTCACGACCTCGGCGCCCATCGGCACGTCGAGATCACCGGCGGTGACGGGCCCGGCCTTCTCCGCGCGGAGCGTCAGGGTGACCGGCTCGCCGTCGTGGAGCTTGACCACCAGCTGCTTGAGGTTGAGGACGATCTGCATGACGTCCTCTTTGACCCCGGGAATCGTCGAGAACTCGTGGAGCACGTCCTCGATGTAGACGCTGGTGACGGCGGTGCCGGGGATCGACGAGAGCAGGATGCGCCGGAGAGGGTTCCCCAGGGTGACGCCGAAACCGCGCTGGAGAGGCTCCACCACGAACTCGCCGTAGCGGTCCGTGGTCTTGGCCTTGAATTCGGGGATGATCTGCACGGTGGTCTCCTAGCGGCTCAACGCGAGTAGTACTCGATGACCTGCAGCTCGTTGACGGGGACGACGATGTCCTCGCGCGAGGGGACGGCCCTGAATACGCCTTTCAGCGTCTCGCCGTCGAACTCGAGCCACGGCGGCGTCTTGCCGCGGCGGCGCTCCTCGACGTTCTGCTTGATGTGGGGGTTCTTGCGGGCCCGCTCGACGACGGTGATCACGTCGCCGGGCTGCACGCGGTACGAGGGCGAGTCGATCCGGCGACCGTTCACGGCGATGAGGCCGTGCCCGACGAACTGACGCGCCTGACGCCGCGTGTGCGCGATGCCCATGCGGTAGACGACGTTGTCGAGACGACGCTCGAGCAGCTGCAGGAACACCGTTCCCGTCGCGCCCTCGCTCTTGGAGGCCTCGGCGAACAGGTTCGCGAACTGCTTCTCGCTCATGTTGTAGAGAAAGCGCAGCTTCTGCTTCTCGCGGAGACGGATGCCGTAGTCGCTGATGCGGCGGCGGCGACGCTGTCCGTGCTCTCCGGGAGGGTAGGGGCGGCGTTCCATGTACTTCTGCGCCTTGGGGGTCTCGGCGAGGTTCACCCCTTCACGGCGGCAGAGCTTGACGATCGGTCCTCGGTATCGGCCCATGGTCCTCCTGCCTTACTGCCGGCGCCGCTTGCGGAGGCGGCAGCCGTTGTGGGGGGTCGGGGTGTCGTCGATGATCGAGCGCACGTTCACGCCGGTGCCCTGGATCGAGCGGATCGCCTGCTCACGCCCCGAGCCGGTCCCGCGGATGACGATGTCGAGGGTCGAGAGGCCCATGTTCTGCGCCTTGCGGGTCGCGTCCGCCGCAGCGAGCTGCGCGGCGTACGGCGTGCCCTTCTTCGAGCCCTTGTAGCCGATCGAGCCGGACGACGACCACGTCACCGTGTTCCCGTCGGGATCGGTGATCGTGATGATCGTGTTGTTGTAGCTCGCGTGAATGAACGCCTTGCCCTCGACGAGGTTGCGTCTGACGCGCTTGCGCGGCGACTTGCCTTTGGTGGTCTGCTTGGCCACGGTGATTCCCCCCTACTTCCTCGGCGCCTTCTTCTTGCCGGCGACGGTGCGACGCGGTCCCTTGCGGGTGCGGGCGTTGGTCTTCGTGGACTGGCCCCGCACGGGAAGGCCGCGGCGGTGACGGAGACCGCGGTAGCAGCCGATGTCCATCAGACGCTTGATGTTGAGCTGCACCTCGCGGCGCAGATCGCCTTCGACCTTGTACTGACTGTCGACGACGTCGCGCAGCTTGGCGACTTCGGACTCGGCGAGGTCCTTGACCCGGGTGTCGGGATCGACGCCGGTGGCCTCGAGAATGGCGCGCGACCGGGTGAGGCCGATGCCGTAGATGTAGGGCAGCGCATGCTCGACGCGCTTGTCCCGTGGAAGGTCGACTCCTGCGATTCGTGCCATTCGCTTACCCCTGCCTCTGCTTGTGCTTCGGGTTGGAGGAGCAGATCACGTAGACCCGCCCAGCCCGCCGGATCACCTTGCAGCTGGAGCACATCGGTTTGACGCTGGCCCGTACTTTCATGACACTCCTACTTTCGGTAGACGATCCGACCCTTTTCCGGGTCGTAGGTGCTGATCTCGACGACGACGCGGTCGCCGGGCAGGATGCGGATGTAGTGTCGGCGCATCTTTCCGCCCACGTGGGCCAGGATCTCCGGCCCGGCGTCGAGCTGCACCAGGAAGGTCGTGTTGGGGCGCGCCTCGAGGACCACGCCTTCGGTACGGATCGAGTCCTGAGTGGTCTCGTTCCCCTTCTGGCGGTTCTCCGTACGGCTTCGGCCGCCTCGTCGGCCGCCTCGTCCGCCGCCTCGTCTACGCGCCATCGTGTCCTCCCTGTGCGGTCTGCGCCATCGTCTCCTTCGCGGTCAGAATGCGTGGTCCGTCCTCGGTGACGGCCACGGTGTGCTCGAAGTGCGCGGCCGGCGCCCCGTTCTCGGTGGGCGCCGTCCATCCGTCGTCCAGGACGATGACCGCGGTGCGCGTGAGCGCCACCATCGGCTCGATCGCCAGGACCAGGCCGGGCCGGAGCACGGGTCCCGTGCCGGCGCGGCCGAAGTTGGGCACGTCCGGTCCTTCGTGGAACTCACGGCCGATGCCGTGCCCCACGAACTCGCGTACCACCCACATCCCTGCCTCCTCGACGACGTCCTGAATGGCCGCGGACACGTCGCCCAGGCGGTTTCCCGGTCGTGCTCGCTCGATGCCGGCGTAGAGGGAACGCTCGGTCGCGTCGAGCAGGCGTCGGGTCGCATCGGGGATCTCGCCGACCGCGTAGGTCTTCGCCATGTCGGCGGCGTACCCCTTGTAGAACGTTCCGACGTCGATCGAGACGATGTCGCCTTCGCTCAATGGCCGCTCGTCCGGTATGCCGTGGACGACGACCTCGTTGACGGAGGTGCACAGCGTCGCGGGGAATCCGCGGTAGCCCTTGAATGCAGGGCGGCCACCGCTCCGTAGGATAACCTCTTCGGCCACGGCGTTCAACTCGGCGGTGGTGACGCCCGGCGCCAAGGCGGCCTCGACCGCCTCGAGCGCCTCGCGGTTGATCACCGCGGCGTCCGCCATCGCCTCGATCTCGCTGGGGCGTTTGAGGATCAAGAAAGCACCTCTTGGATCCGTTCGGTGACCTCGTCGACATCGCCGACGCCGTTCACGCGCGCAAGCAGGTCGCGCTTCTCGTAGAACTCGATCAGCGGGCGCGTGGAGGTGCGGTAGACCTCCATGCGCTTGCGAACGGTGGTCTCGTCGTCGTCCGCGCGGCCCTCTTCCTCGGCGCGCTGCACCAGACGCCGGACCAGCTCCTCCTCGGGCACCTCGAGCAGCACCGCGGCCGTCAGCTCCGTGCCGAACTCGGCGAGGAGCTCGTCGAGCTCCTTCGCCTGTCCCGGCGTCCGCGGGAAGCCGTCGAGCAGCATGCGGATCTCGTCCATCGACTCGACCTCGCGCCGGACCATGGCGACGATCAGGTCGTCCGGCACCAGATCGCCGGCCTTCATGATCGCCTCCGCCTTCCGGCCCAGCTCGGAGCTTTCGGCCACGTGGGCGCGGAGCATGTCCCCCGTCGAGATCTTGCGGAGGTTCTCGGCCTTCGCCAGGCGGGCGGCTTGCGTGCCCTTCCCGGCTCCGGGCGGTCCCATCAGCACGATCACTTCCGACGCCATCAGAATCGCCGCCCGCGACCGCGGATCCGGCCCTTGGAGACGAAGCCTTCGTAGTGCCGCATCATCAGCTGCGACTCGAGCTGACGCAGCGTGTCGAGCGCCACGCCGACCATGATCAGCAGCCCGATGCCGCTGAACACGAACGACAGCTGACCGGCGCCGGTGATCCAGGCGAGCGTCTGCGGCAGGGCGTTCACGGCCCCCAGGAAGAGCGCGCCCCAGAGGGTGATCCGGCTGGTGATCCGCGTCAGGTGATCGGTCGTCGGCTGGCCGGGACGGACGCCGGGAACGAAGCCGCCGTACTCCCGGAGGTTCTCGCTGATCCGCCGCGGGTCGAAGCTGATCTGCGTGTAGAAGTAGGTGAACGCGACGATCAGCGCGGTCGAGGTGATCAGGCCCTGCCACTGCGCGGGGTTGAACCAGGCGCCGATCGCCTGCAGCCAGCCGATGTCGGGGAACGCCCCGATGAGCGTCTGCGGCAGGATGATGATCGACACCGCGAAGATGATCGGGATCACGCCGGCGGCGTTGAGGCGCAGCGGAATGTAGGTGGACTGGCCGCCCATGACGCGCCGCCCGACCACCTTGCGGGCGTACTGCACCGGTATTCGGCGCTCGGCCTGCTGGATCAGCACCATCCCCGCGAGCGCCACGATCAGCAACGCGAAGAAGATCAGGAGTCCGAACAGGTTGCCCTCGCCGCGGCCGATCAGCGCGAACTGCTGCGCGATGGCGCTCGGGAAGGCGGCGACGATGCCGGCGTAGATGATGAGCGAGATGCCGTTTCCGACGCCGTGCTCGCTGATCTTCTCGCCCAGCCACATCACGAACGACACGCCGGCGACCTGGGTGACGAGCACGATGAACCAGAAGAACGGTCCGTTGCTCCACCCCACCTTGAGCGCGCCCGACGGACCGAGCAGCGCGATCGCGAGGAAGACGGCCTGCACCGCGCCCAGCGCCGTGGCGCCGTAGCGGGTGTACTGGGTGATCTTGCGGCGACCCTCCTCGCCCTCCTTGGCCAGCTTCTCGAGCGGAGGCCAGGTGGACTGCAGCAGCTGCACGATGATGCTCGCCGTGATGTAGGGGATCACACCGAGGGCGGCGATCGAGAAGACCTCGAAGTTGCCGCCCGAGATGAAGTTGAGCAGGGTGAAGATGTCGCCCTGTCCGAAGTTCCCCTCCCGCAGTCGGTCGATGTCGATCCCCGGGGTGGGGATGAACACCAGCAGCCGGTAGACCGCCAGCAGGCCGATCGTCACCAGCAGCTTCGCGCGCAAAGCCGGAATGGCCGCGGCGTTGCGGAAGGCCGCGAGCATCAGGCCGACTCCTCGGCCGCCGCGCCCTTCACGGATCCGCCGGCGGCGACGACCGCGCTGGCGGCACCGCGACTGACGGCGTCGAGGTCGATCTGGAGCTTCTTGGTGAGCTCGCCGTCGCCGAGCAGCTTGACCTGCCGGTCGAGACGGCGCACCAGGCCGGCGTCCGCGAGCAGCTCGGCGGTGACGACGGTGCCGTCGTCGAACGCCTCGAGGTCGCCGACGTTCACGATCTGGACGGGCTCCTTCAGGCGGGTGAAGCCGCGCTTGGGCAGGCGCATGACCAGCCGCGAGCGGCCGCCTTCCCAACCGGCTCCCTGACTGAATCCGCTACGGGACTTCTGGCCTTTCTGTCCGCGGCCCGCGGTCTTGCCACGGCCGCTGCCGAGCCCGCGGCCGACGCGCCGACGGGCCTTCGTGGAGCCCTTCGCGGGCTTGAGGTCGTTCAGTTTCACGAGGGGTTCCCTTCGATGGTCAGGAGATAGGCGACCTTGCGGACCATCCCCTGGACGTCGGGCGTGTCCTTCACCTCGCGCGCGTCGCCGGTCTTGCGCAGACCGAGCGCGTGGACGGTGGCCTTCTGGTCCTTCGGCACGCCGATCAGGCTACGGGTGAGGGTGATGCGCATCATTCCGCCCGATCCCGCTCGGCCTTCGACTCGGCGTACGTCTTGAGCTGCCTGAGTCCGTCCACGACCGCATACGCGACGTTCGTCTGGTTGCGCGAGCCCAGCTCCTTGGTGAGCAGGTTGCGATAGCCGGCGAGCTCCACGATGGCGCGGGGCACGCTGCCGGCGATCACGCCGGTTCCCGCGCCGGCGGGCTTCAGCATCACGCGGCTGGTGCCGTGCGCGCCGAGGACCTCGTGCGGGATGGTGCCGGGCTCCTCGATGGGAACCTCGATCAGGTTGCGGCGGGCCACGTACTGGCCCTTCTGCACCGCGATCGGGACTTCCTTCGCCTTGCCCAGGCCCACGCCGACGCGTCCCTGGCGGTCACCGATGACCACCATGGCGCCGAAGCGGAAGCGGCGGCCGCCCTTGTACGTCTTGGCGGTGCGCCTGATGAAGATGACCTTGTCTTCGAAATCCTGTTCAGCCATCAGAACTCGAGTCCTCCCTCGCGTGCGCCGTCGGCCAGAGCCTTGACGCGGCCGTGGTAGCGGTACGGGCCCCGGTCGAACACCACGCGCGTGGCGCCGGCGGTGCGGGCGCGCTCGGCGACCGCCTTGCCGACGGCGCTCGCCTGCGCGGTCTTGTCGCCGTCGACCTCGAGCGCCTTGCTGTTCGCCTCGGCCACGGTGCGACCGGTGCGATCGTCGATCACTTGGGCGTAGATGTAGCGCGCGCTGCGGAACACCGTCAGGCGCAGGCGGCCGTTGTCGACCGGCCGGCGGATGGAGCGCCGCGTACGGAAGGTGCGGCGTTGCTTGGCGTTGAGCTGGTTCATCGTTTCGCTCCCCTCCGGGGTCAGCGGGCCGCGGCCTTGCCGGCCTTCAGACGGACGTACTCGCCGGCGTAGCGGACGCCTTTGCCGTGATAGCTGTCGGGCGGCCGCATGGCACGGATGTCGGCCGCGACCTGGCCCACGAGCTGCTTGTCGATGCCGCTGACCTCGATCCGGGTCGGCTCGGGCGCCTGGATCGTGACGCCTTCGGGCGGCGTGATCACGACGGGGTGCGAGTAGCCGAGCGCCAGCTCGAGGTTCTGGCCCTTCATCTGGCAGCGGTAGCCGACGCCCTGGATCTCGAGCTTCTTCGTGAAGCCCTCGGTCACGCCGGCGATCGCGTTCGCGACGAGGCTGCGGGCCAGGCCGTGCTGGGCACGGTCGTCGCGGTGGTCGCTGGGACGGTCGAAGACGAGCACGCCGTCCTCGTCCTTGATCTGGATGCGCGGATCGATCGTGATCGTCAGGTCGCCCTTGGGCCCCTTGACCTTCACGGTGGCGCCACGGTCCTCGACCGTGACCTCGACGCCGCTGGGCACCGGAACCGGGCTACGGCCGATGCGGGACATCACCACACCTCGCAGACGATCTCGCCACCGACGCCGTTGCGACGCGCCTCACGGTCGGGGAGAAGGCCTTGGGAGGTCGAGACGATCGCGACGCCCAGGCCGCCCCGGACGACCGGGACGTGCTTGGACTTGGTGTAGGCGCGCCGGCCGGGCTTCGAGACCCGCGTCATCTTGTTGATCACGGGCTTCCGCTTCGGGCCGTACTTGAGTCCGATGCGGAGCTGCGGGCGGCCTTCCACCTCGACCTCGGCGACGTTCTTGAGGTAGCCCTCGCGAACCAGCAGGGTCGCGAGCGACTTCTTGAACTTGCTGGCGGGGACGTCCACATGCGCGTGGCCGACGGCCACCGCGTTGCGGATCCGGTTCAGCATGTCTGCAATGGGATCAGAGTGCACGTTTGCCTCCGTGGAGTAGGTACCGGCGACCATCTCGCCGGCCTTCACCCCTGGAACGGGATGTCTTTCTTGTGCCTACCAGCTCGACTTGGTGACGCCCGGGAGGTACCCCTTGTGGGCCATCTCCCGCATGCAGATCCGGCACAGGCCGAAATCTCTCATGTATCCGCGAGCGCGGCCGCAGCGGCTGCAGCGGCTGACGCCTCGGGCCTGGAACTTGGGCGTCCTCTTGGACGCGGCGATCTTCGCTTTCGTGGCCACAGGGCCTCCCTACTTCCGGAACGGCATGCCGAGAAGCTCGAGCAGGCTGCGCGCCTCCTCGTCGGTCTCGGCGGAGGTGACGATGACGCAGTCCAGACCGCGGACGGCGTCGACGGAATCGTAGCTGAGCTCGGGAAACACCAGCTGCTCGCGGAGCCCGAGGTTGTAGTTGCCGCGCCCGTCGAAGCTGTTGGCGCTGATGCCACGGAAGTCGCGGACGCGTGGCAGCGCGACGTTGATCAGCTTGTCGAGGAACGCCCACATGCGCTCGCCGCGCAGCGTGACCTTCACGCCGACGGGCATGCCGGCCCGGATCTTGAAGTTCGACACCGACTTCTTCGCCTTCGTGACGACCGGGCGCTGCAAGGCGATCTGGGCGAGCTCGGAGGAAGCCTTGTCGAGGACCTTCTTGTCCTCCTTGGCCTCGCCCACGCCCATGTTCAGGACGATCTTCTGCACCTTCGGAATCGCCATCGGATTGGCGTAGCCGTGGCGCTCGACGAGCGTCTCGCGGATGTCGGCGTAGCGCGCCTTGATCGGCAGCTCCACCTTCGTCATGACGGCCTCCTCAGCCATCGAGCTCCACCCCGCTCTTCTTCGCGACGCGGACCTTGCGGCCGTCCTCGCCGATCTTGACGCCGATGCGGGTCGGCTCGCCCGACGAGGGGTCGAGGACCTGCACGTTGCTGGCGTGAATCGGGGCTTCCTGCTCGCGGAAGCCGCCGCGGGGGTTCTCCTGCGTGGGGCGCAGCGCCTTCTTGATCACGTTCACGCCCTCGACCAGCACGCGGTTGCTATCGCGGCGGACGGCGAGGATCTCGCCCTCGAGCCCCTTGTGCTTGCCGGCGATGACGCGGACCTGGTCGCCCTTCTTGAGCTTGGTGGTGGCGGGCTTGGTCGTGGCGGCCATCACAGCACCTCCGGCGCCAGCGAGACGATGCGCATGAAGCGCTTCTCACGGAGCTCCCGCGCGACCGGTCCGAAGACGCGCGTCCCGCGCGGCTCGTTCTGCGGGTTGATGAGGACGGCGGCGTTCGTGTCGAAGCGGATCGACGAGCCGTCCTTGCGGTTGATCTCCTTCTTGGTGCGGACGACCACGGCGCGGACCACTTCGCCCTTCTTGACTTGGCCCTGCGGAATGGCGTCCTTCACCGCGGCGACGATGACGTCGCCGACGCCACCGACGAACTGTTGGCCGGTCCCGAGGACGCGGATGCACTGGATGCGTCTCGCTCCGGAGTTGTCGGCGACGTCGAGATAGGTCTCCTGTTGAATCACGATGCCTCCGGGGCTTAGCTGCGCGCCTTCTCGAGTAGCCTCGTGACGACGAACCGTTTGCGCTTGCTGAGCGGGCGCGCCGAGGTGATCTCGACCAGGTCGCCGACGCCGTAGGCGTTCGCTTCGTCGTGCGCGAGGTACTTCTTGTTCGTGCTCACGACCTTCCCGTAGAGCGGGTGCTTGAAGCGCCGCTCGACCGAGACGGTCACCGTCTTTTCGGCCGCGTCGCTCACGACGCGTCCTTGCATGACCTTCTTCACGCGTTCTCCTTCTCCGAGGCGATCGTCATCAGGCGCGCGATCTCACGCTTCGCCTCGCGGATGCGGCGCGGGTTGGAGGCCTGGCCGACCGCCGCCTGGAAGCGCAGGTCGAGGAGCTCCTCGCGCCTGGCGTCCACCTCGGCCGTGATCTCCTCGGCCGTCAGGTTGCGGATCTCATTGGGCTTCATCGTAGATCTCCCGCGAGACCATCTTGGTCTTGATCGGCAGCTTGTGGGCAGCGAGGCGGAACGCTTCCTTCGCCTGCTCCTCGGTCACGTTGGCGACCTCGAACAGGATCCGGCCGGGCTTCACGACGGCGACCCAGAACTCGACCGCGCCCTTGCCCTTCCCCATCCGCACTTCCTGCGGCTTCTTGGTCACGGGCTTGTCGGGGAAGATCCGGATGTAGATCTTGCCGCCGCGCTGGAAGTAGCGGCTCATGGTGATGCGGCACGCCTCGATCTGGTTCGACTTGATCCAGGCCGGCTCCATCGCGACCAGGGCGAAGTCGCCGAACGCGACGTAGTCGCCGCCCTTGGTGTCGCCCTGCATGCGGCCGCGGAACTGCTTGCGGTACTTCACGCGCTTGGGAAGAAGCATCAGGACTCCCTCTTCACGCGGGTACGGCGGCCTCCGGCCTGGTCACGCTTGCGAGCCGGGCGGCGGCGCTTCTTCTTGTCCTCGTCGGTGCGGATCCGCGGAAGCACCGCGGCCTGACGCTGACGGTCCCCGACGATCTCGCCGTGGAACACCCACGCCTTGACGCCGACGATCCCGTAGGTCGTCTTCGCTTCGGCCGTGCCGTAGTCGATGTCCGCGCGGAGCGTCTGCAGCGGCACGCGGCCGTCCGCGTACCACTCGGGACGCGCCTGCTCGCTGCCGCCGAGGCGGCCGGAGCAGCGGATCTTGACGCCCTTGGCGCCGGACTCCATCGTGCGCTGCACGGCCTGCTTCATGGCGCGACGGAACGCGAAGCGACGCTCGAGCTGGTCGCGGATGCGCTGCGCGACGAGCATGCCGTTCGTGTTCGCGTTGGGCACCTCCTGCACGTTCACGCCGACGGTGCCGTCGATGTCCTTGTCGAGACGGGCGCGCAGCGCCTTGATCGACTCGCCGCCCCGCCCGATCACCACGCCCGGCTTCGCCGTGAAGATGGTGATGTTCAGGTTGTGGGCGGCGCGCTCGATGTCGATGCGCGCGATGCCGGCATGACCCACCTCTTTGTGGATCAGCGTCCGGATCTTTTCGTCCTCCTCGAGCAACCGCGGGTAGTCGGCCTTGCCGGCGTACCAACGCGCCGACGCGACCTTGTTGACCCCCAGGCGGAAGCCGAGCGGGTTGATCTTATTCCCCACTGCGTTCCTCCAGCGTGATCGAGATGTTGCTCGTGCGCTTGCGCAGCAGGTCCGCGCGGCCGCGCGCACGCGGCAGGAAGCGCTTGAGCGTCGGGCCGTCGCCGACCTGCACGTCCGAGACGAACAGGGCGTCCTCGAACATGTCGTGGTTGTTGACGGCGTTCGCTTTCGCGCTCTTCAGCAGCTTGAGCACCGGCTTCGCCACGCGCTTGTCCGTGAAGCGGAGGATCGACTCCGCGTCGGCCACGTTCTTGCCGCGGATCTGGTCGACGACCAGGCGCGTCTTGCGCGGCGTGGCGCGGTGCATGCGAAGGGACGCCTTGGCCTGCACGTCAGTCCCTCCGGCCGTGTCCGCGGAAGGTGCGGGTGGGCGAGAACTCGCCGAGCTTGTGCCCGACCATGTTCTCCTGGACGAAGACCGGCACGTGCTGACGGCCGTTGTAGACGCCGATGGTGTGACCGACCATCTCGGGCACGACCGTCGAGCGGCGGCTCCAGGTCTTGATCACGCGGCGGTCGCCCGAAGCGTTCGCGGCGTCCACCTTCTTCAGCAGGTGACCGTCGATGAACGGACCCTTCTTCATGCTCCGGGACATTACTTCCTCCCCTTCCGACGACGCACGATGAAGCGGCTCGAGACCTTGCGCTTGTTGCGGGTCTTGAGCCCCTTGGACTGCTGGCCCCACGGGCTGACCGGCGGACGGCCTCCGCTGCTCCGGCCCTCGCCCCCGCCGTGCGGATGGTCGACCGGGTTCATCGAGCGGCCACGCTGGTGAGGCTTGCGGCCCATCCAGCGCTTCCGGCCGGCCTTGCCGAGCACCAGGTTCTTGTGCTCCGCGTTGCCGACGCTGCCGATGGTCGCGTAGCACTCGCCGTGCACCCGGCGCAGCTCGCCCGAGGGGAGCCTCAGGGTGACGTACGTGCCGTCACGGCCCTGGATCTGGATGCCGGTCCCGGCGCTGCGGCCCAGCTGCGCGCCCTTGCCGGGAACGAGCTCCACGGCGTGGACGACGGTGCCCACGGGAACGAAGCGCAGCGGCATGGCGTTGCCGACGGTCGGCTCCTGATCGGGACCCGACACGATCCGCGTGCCCACTTCGAGCTTCTCGGGCGCCACGATGTAGCGCTTCTCGCCGTCGAGGTAGTGCAGCAGCGCGATGTTCGCGGTGCGGTTCGGATCGTACTCGATGCCTGCGACCTTGGCCGGGACGCCTTCCTTGTCCCGGCGACGGAAGTCGATCAGGCGGTAGCGCCGCTTGTGGCCGCCGCCGCGGAAGCGCGACGTGACCCGACCGCGGTTGTTGCGGCCCCCGCTCTTCTTCATCCGGACGACCAGCGACTTCTCCGGCCGGTCCTTGGTGACCTCCGCGAAGTCGGACGTCGTCATGAAGCGGCGAGAGGGCGTATACGGTCTGTATTTCTTGGTCGGCATGCGCGCCCCTCCCTTAGGTGAGACCCTCGAGCTGCTGGATCTTCTGTCCGGCAGCGAGGGTGACGATGGCCTTCTTGCGGTCGGGACGCTTGCCGGCGAACCGGCCCATCCGCTTGGTCTTCCCGCCGACGTTCTGCAGGTTGATCTTCTCGACCGTGACTTCGAAGACGGTTTCGACCGCGTCCTTGATCTGGGTGCGGTTCGCGTGCGGGTGAACGAAGAACGCGTACTTGCCGTTCTCGATCTCCATCACCGCCTTCTCGCTCAGGACGGGGCGGAGAATGACGTCGTGCGGGTTCATCGCTCGGCCTCCTCGTCCAGATCGAACAGCGCGGCGTCGGCGATGATCGCCTGGTTGCGCAGGATGTCGTACACGTTGATCCCGCGCCCGGGGAGCACGTTCACCCACGGCAGGTTGCGCGCCGCGCGGCGGGCGAGCTCGTCGTCCGTCACCAGCAGCACGCGCTCGCTGCCGTCGAAGCCGTTCTGGCCGGCCCAGGCGACGAACTCCTTGGTCTTGCCGCTCAGGTCGAACGACTCGACCAGCGTCAGCTTGCCCTCTTCGGCGCGGGCGGCGAGGGCCATGTGCAGGCCCAGGCGGCGCACGCGCTTGGGAAGGGTGTACGCGTAGTCGCGCGGCAGGGGACCGAAGCTGGTCCCGCCACCGACGAAGATCGGGGCCTTGCGGCTACCGTGGCGTGCGCGGCCGGTGCCCTTCTGCGGGTAGATCTTGGCGGTCGAGCCGACGACCTTGCCGCGCGTCTTCGTCGACGCGGTGCCGCGGCGGCGCTTGCTGAGCTGCCAGCGCACCACTTCGTGGAGCACCGACTCCTGCGGCTCGGGAAGGTCGAGGGTGACCGTGCGGCCGCTACCGACGACGTCCAGCGTGACCGGCATCAGCTCACCTTCTTCCGGTTCGAACCCTTGACGACGACGAGGCCGCCGTTCGGGCCGGGCAGCGCGCCCTTGATCAGCAACAGGTTGTCGTCGCTGCGCACTTCGATCACCTCGAGGCCGACGGTGGTGACCGCCTTCGCCCCCATGTGACCCGCCATGCGCTTGCCCTTGTACACGCGGCCGGGCGACTTGCGGTTGCCGATCGAGCCGCCGTGACGATGCTTCTTCTTCGTGCCGTGGCTCGCGGGCATGCCGGCGAAGCCCCAGCGCTTGATGACGCCCGCCGTGCCGCGGCCCTTGCTGGTGCCGGTCACGTCGACGGTCTCGCCACCTTCGAAGATCTCGACGGTGACGGCGTCGCCGTCGGGAGCGTAGTCGCGGAACTCGACGAGGTGCCGCTGAGGGGCGACCCCGTGCGTCTTGAAGTGGCCCAGCGCAGGCTTGTTGGCGGCCTTGCCCGACGTCTCGTGCCAGCCGAGCTGCACGGCGTCGTAGCCGTCGGTCGCTTGGTCCTTGCGCTGCACCACGGGGCACGGCCCGGCCAGGACGACGGTGACGGGTACGAGCCGCTCACCGCGCCAGA
>CAZLQH010000052.1:0-4487 GCA_964561595.1 uncultured bacterium
CGGGCCGTCGTGTGGTCCACGCACGTGATGAGCGAGGCCGAGGAGCTGTGCGACCGCGTGGGCGTGATCCATCGCGGCCGGTGGATCGGCGAGGGCACGGTCGACGAGCTGAAGCGCCGGGCCGGGGACGCCGCCGACCTCGAGGCCGCGTTCTTCGGGCTGGTGCGTGACGCGGGCGAGGACGCGCCGATCCCCGAACGCCCGGAAGGCGGGCGACCGTGAGGCCGGCGATGGCGTGGGCGGTGGCCCGCAAGGACGTGCTCTCCACGCTGCGCGACCGCAGGGCGATCGTCAGCAACCTGCTGATCCCGGTGCTGCTGCTGCCCACGATGATGCTGGGGCTCCCCCTCCTGCTGGGGGGCCTGTTCGAACGCGAGCAGGCGTCGCTCACCCGGATCGGGATCGAGGGCGAGGCGTTCCTCCCCAGCGAGCTGCGCTCGGCGATCGAAGCGCAGCGCGCGGAGCTGATCGTCACCGACGACGCGCTGACGCAGGTGCGCGACGACGACGTCGCGGCGGCGCTGCAGCTGCCGGAGGGCTTCGCCGAGTCGGTGGCGGCGGGCGACGTTCCCCGCCTCCGCCTGCTGCGGAAGAGCGGGAACCTGGAGAGCGAGCTCGCCGCGGAGAAGGTCTCGCGAGCGATCGCGTCGTACCGGCAGGACCTCGTGGCCGAGAGGCTCCGGAGCGAAGGCGTCGATCCGGCCGTGCTGGAGCCGCTCGTGGTCGAGACCCGCGACGCCAGTCGACCCCAGGAGCGGAGCAGCGGCCAGCTGTCGTGGCTCATCCCGTTCTTCATCGCCGTCTGGGCGCTGGCGGGGGGGCAGATGACCGCCCTGGACGCCACGGCCGGAGAGAAGGAGCGCGGAACCCTGGAGGCCCTGCTGGTCGCCCCGGTGCGCCGCTCGGAGGTGGTGGCCGGCAAGTTCGTCGCCACGCTCCTCTCCGGCCTAAGCGCCGCGTTCATGGCGATCGTCGGCGTGCTCGTCGGGGGGGCGCTGCTCAGGCGCGTGTTCCTGCCCCGGCTGGGCGACGAGGCGACCGAGATGGTCGCCACGATGGGCGGGACGTTCTCGATCGGCGCCAGCGACCTGTGGATCCTGCTGGGCAGCGCCCTGCTGACGGCCGCGGCCGTCGCGGCGATGCTGATCGCGGTCGCGATGTTCGCCCGCTCGTTCAAGGAGGCGCAGACGTACGTGGCGCCGATGACGTTCCTGCTGATCGTGCCCGCCCTGGCGCTGCAGTTCTCCGACCTGCTGGATCTGGGGCGCGGCGTCTACCTGGTGCCGCTCATGAACGTGATGGTGCTCATGGACGACGTGCTGGGCGGAGCGGTGGGCGGCATGGACGTTCTGGCCGCCTGGGGAACGATGCTGGCGTTCATCGCGGTGCTGCTGGCGTTCGCGCTGCAGAGCTTCCGGCGCGAGGGGGTCATCTTCCGGACGTGAGCGGGGAGGGCACCGGTACGTCGTCCGTCGGCTTCGGACGTCGCGCGCTTCCCACCACGCTCAACAGCGCCACGCCGGCCAGCACCAGGCCCACTCCGCTCAGCTGCACGGGCGAGGGCGCTTCGGCCAGCAGCCACCACGCCCAGACGACCGTCAGCACCGGCTGCATCAGCAGGATCACCGAGGTCGCCAGCGCCGGCAGTCGCGGCAGGGCGTAGAGGATCGCCAGCCAACCGATCGTCTGCGGGCCCACCCCGGTCGCCGCCAGCCAGCCGTGCGCGGGCCACGACGGGGTCAGTGCGAAGCCGGGGTCGGTCGTCAGGCCCGCGACGAGCGTGACGACCGCCGCGCCCAGCGTCGCGTCCGCCAGCGGGCCCGCCGCCAGTCGGCGGCCCCTGCCCAGCGAGCGGAACAGCAGCAGGAACGCGGCGTAGGCCACACCGTTCATCAGCCCGAACACGACGCCGCGCAGGGGAGCCTCGCCGTACGCGGCGCCACCGCCCAGACCGCTGGTCGCCACGGCGCCGAGGAACACCACCGGGACCGCCACCATCGCGACGCGGGTCGGACGCTCGCCGTACAGCAGCCATGCGGCCAGGCCCACGAACACCACCTGCGTGTTGCCCAGCACGGTCGAGAGGCCGGCGCCGATCGCGACGATCGCGTGGTTCCAGAGCGTGAACGCGACCCCCATCAGCGCCCCCGCCACCACGGCCTTCAGGCGCTCGCGGGGTGCGCGCGCCGCCGTGCCCCGCTGGAGCAGCGCGATGGCGACGAGGAACGGGAGCCCGTAGGCGGGCCGGAAGAACGCGGCGGTCGAGGGACTCACCTCCGCGAGCCGGACGAAGATCGCCGAGAACGAGATCGTGATCGCGCCCAGCAGCGCGAGGAGGCGAGCGGCCATGCCCGCCATGCTCGCACGCCGGGCCGGACCGAGCGACGAACGCGCCGAGCCGGCCCGTGCGCTCCGCCCGGCTCGCAGGCACGCGTCCTGGTACCGTCGCCGGCATGATCCGGGGGACCGCCGCAGCGCGGATCGCGACGATCTACGGCGTCGCCGCGACCGTCTGGATCCTGCTCAGCGACCGGGCGGCGCTCGCGCTGTTCGGCGATGCCGCCCTGCTGAGCTGGGTCCAGACCGTCAAGGGCCTCGGGTTCGTCGCGGCCAGCGCGATGCTGATCCTCGCCCTGATCCGGCGCGAGCGGACGCGTTGGCTCGCGGCCGAGGCGGCCGAGCGGCAGATGGCGATGCGATACCAGGCGGTCTTCAGAGCGAGCCCGGCAGGCATCCTGATCACCGATCTGAGCGAAGAGCGCTACGAGGACGCGAACGACCGCTTCCTCCGCCTATCGGGCTACCGCCGCGACGACATCGTCGGTCGGTCGGTCGCGGACGTGAGCCTGTGGGTCGCCCCCGCGGAGCGGCGCGCGCTCCTCGCCGAGCTGCGCTCGAAGCGGCGGCTGCTGGAGCGGACGGTCCTGCTGCGGCGCGCGGACGGCAGCGTTCGGACGATGCTCTGGTCCGCGGCCCTGTTGGATCTCGGCGGCCGCGAGCGGATGCTCACCGCCATGGTGGACCTCACGGAACGTGCCGAGGCGTACGAGCAGACCCTCGCCGGCTGGGCTGCCGCGTTGGACCTGCGCGACCACGAGACGGCGGGACACGCCCAGCGGGTCACCGAGCTGGCCGTCGCCCTGGGCAGGCGTCTGGGCGTGGACGAGAGCGGGCTGATCGCGCTCCGGTGGGGCGCGCTGCTGCACGACATCGGGAAGATCGGCGTGCCGGACAGCATCCTGAACAAGCCGGGGCCGCTGGACGACGAGGAGTGGGAGGTCATGCGGGCCCACCCGGGCATCGCACGGGAGCTGCTGGCCCCGATCTCGTTCTTAGGGGACGCGATCGACGTTCCAGCCCATCATCACGAGCGCTGGGACGGTCGCGGCTATCCGGACGGACTGGCGGGCGAGGCGATCCCGCTGGCTGCCCGGATCTTCGCGGTGGTGGACGTCTGGGACGCGTTACGCAGCGATCGTCCCTACCGGCGTGCATGGACGCCCGAGGCGGTGACGCGTCACCTGCGCGAAAACGCGGGCCATCACTTCGATCCGAAGGTGGCGGAGGCGTTCCTGGCGATGGTCGTGGCGGGCGAGGTCGACGAGGTGAGCGCGGAGGTCGACGCCGACGCGCCGACGATCAGCTCCGAAGGTACGACGCCCCGTTCACGTCCAGGATCGCGCCGGTCGTGAACTCCGCACCCTCGGACGCGAGGAACGCGACGGCGTGCGCGACCTCGTCCGGCGTCGCGACGCGCCCCAGCGGGCTCTGCGCGCGGATGGCGTCCCCTTCCGGACCGGCGAGCCGCTCGCGCGCCAGGTCGGTCTCGACGAAGCCCGGCGCCACGACGCCGACGAAGATCCCGTAGCGCGCCAGCTGCTGCGCCAGCGACTGCGCCAGGGCGTTCAGGCCCGCCTTGCTGGCGCCGTAGGCGGGCTGGTCCGGCTCGCCCCGGAACGCTCCACGCGACGAGACGAACACCATCCGGCCGCCGCCGTGCTCGATCATCTGCCGCCCGGCCGCGTAGGCGACGTTGGCGGGACCGACCAGGTTCACCGCCAGGATCCGCCGCCAGGCGTCCTGCCAGGCGGCGTAGTCGTCCTCGTCGATGCGATGCCGGACCCCGATGCCGGCATTGTTCACGACCACGTCCAGACCGCCCAGCGCGGCGGCGGCGGAGGCGACCAGCCGCTCGGCTTGGACCGGATCGGCCACGTCGGCCTGGACGACGGCGTGCGGGCCGCCCGGCAGCCCCGCCAGCGTGGCGTTCGCAGCCGCCTCGTCGGCACGGAAGCCGATCGCGACGCGCGCGCCGCGCCTCGCGAACGCGTGCGCGACGGCGCGTCCGATCCCGCGCGAGCCACCCGTCACCAGCACGGATCGGTCACGGAGGTTCATGGCGCGCGTCTCGCTGCTCGCACCGCCCCGTTCTCCGCCCCGGTCGCCGCCCCCGTCACCGCCGCCTTCACGGCCGATTCTCGTGCGTG
>CAZLQH010000052.1:4587-15592 GCA_964561595.1 uncultured bacterium
CTCGTGCGTGATCAGGACCGGTCCTCGCGCCAGCCGGACGACGCGCTCGGCGACGCTGCCGTTCATGAAGTGCGCCACGCCGGTGCGACCGTGCGTCCCCATCACGATCAGGTCGGCACCCCAGCCCTCGGCCTGCGCCAGGATCGTCTCGACCGCCGTCCCGACCCGCACGACGGCGGCCTCGTCCGGCCTGGCGACGGCGCGGAGCTGCTCCAGGATCTCGCGCTCCATGGCGTCCCGCTCGTCCTTCGAGGACACCGGCGAAGCCAGCTCGTTCGCGATCCGCTTGGGGTCCAGCACGTGAAGAAGGCAGCGCTCCGCCTCGGGGAAATGCTCCCGGGCCAGCCGCATCGCCGCTTCGGAGCTGGGCGAGAAGTCGGTGGGCAGAAGGATCTTCACGAACATGGGCGACCTCCGAGGGGGCGAGAATACACCCGCCCGGCGGGCAGGCTCACCCGTGTCCCCCGGCGCGCGCGCCCGGACGGTCGTGCACGGCGAGCTTGTCCAGCAACGCGGCGCCTTCGTCGTTCACGCCGCGAAGCGTGACCCGGGTGCCACGCGCCCGGAAGCGGAGGACCAGCTTGTCGATCGCCGCGATCGCGGTCGCGTCCCAGAGGTGCGCGGCCGTCAGGTCCAGCACGACCTCCTCGAGGCGCTCGTTCGTGTCGAAGCCGGATAGGAACGCCTCCGTGCTGACGAAGAACACCTGCCCGGCGATGCGGTAGGTGCGTGTCCCGCCCGGCACGTCCAGGTGGCTGGTCACCTCGACCAGCTTCGCGATCTTGCGGCTGAAGAAGAGCAGGCTCAACGTGACGCCGACGCCGACCCCCAGCGCCAGGTTGTGCGTGACCAGCACCACGCCGACGGTGCCGACCATGACGATCGTCTCGCTCTTGGGGTGGCGCAGCATTCCGGGCAGGCTGCCCCAGTCGAACGTGTTGATCGAGACCATGATCATCACCGCCACCAGCGCCCCCATCGGGATGATCCGCACCAGGTCGCCCAGCAGCAGGATCATCGCCAGCAGGAACACGCCGGCGACCAGGGTGCTGAGGCGTGTGCGCGCGCCGCTGCCGACGTTGATGATCGACTGGCCGATCATCGCGCAGCCGGCCATGCCGCCGAAGCAGCCGGTGACGACGTTCGCCAGGCCCTGGCCGCGCGCCTCGCGATTCTTGTCGCTCTCCGTGTCGGTCAGGTCGTCGACGATGTTGGCGGTCAGCAGCGACTCGATCAGCCCCACCAGCGCCAGCGGGAAGGCGTAGGGCAGCACGATCATCAGGGTCTCGAGCGTGAACGGAACCTGCGGCAGCGCGAAGAACGGCAGCGCGGAGGGAAGCTCGCCCATATCGCCCACCGTCGCCAGCGGACTGCCAGCGAAGACCGTGACCAGCGTGAGCGCCACGATCGCGACCAGCGGAGCGGGAACGGCGGTCGTCAGGCGCGGCAGCAGGTAGATGATCGCCAGGCCCGCGAGGACCAGCGGGTAGATGGCCAGGGGCGCGCCGGAGAAATGCTCGACCTGCGCCAGGAAGATCAGGATCGCGAGGGCGTTGACGAAGCCGACCATGACCGCCTTGGGCACGAAGCGCATGTACCGCCCCAGTCGCAGGAGGCCGAAGACGACCTGCAGCAGGCCGGTGACGATCGTCGCGGCGAAGAGGTACGGCAGGCCGTGGTCGGCCACCAACGTGACCATCAAGAGCGCCATCGCGCCGGTCGCGCCGCTGATCATCGCGGGCCGCCCGCCCGCGATCGCCGCCACGACCGCGATCGAGAACGAGGCGTACAGCCCCACCTTCGGATCGACGCCGGCGACGATCGAGAACCCGATCGCTTCCGGGATGAGGGCCAACGCCACGACGAGCCCGGCCAGCAGGTCGCCGCGGACGTTGGAGAGCCACTCGGCTCGAAGGCGGTGCACGAAGGTGGAAGGGGTCTGGACCATGGAGCTCCTTGGAGCGAGAGCGGAACGAGGGCGCGGCGAGGGCGCCGAGCGCACGCGGGCGCGCGGCGCGCCACGCGGCCGGGCGGCCGCCCGTCCCGGGAACGGGGACGCCGTGAAAAGCGCGCTCCGAAGAGCGCGATCAGATCGAGGGTCGGGGTGCGGACGGAACGTGCCCGCCAGAGCAGTATCCGTCAACGCGGCGCGGAGGGCAAGTCGGCGCCTCGCCTCCGGGCGGCCGTGATCGCGTCGTCAGCGTGCCGAGGCGTCGGGATGCCGACCGGCGAGAGCGCGTGAAGGCCGGCTCAGGCGTGTCTCGTCCGCCACCAGAGCGACGCCACGACGACCAGCAGGACGGCCGCGATGCCGCTCAGCGCCGTGGGGATCACGCCGGGCCCCGAGCGGGCCACCCAGGCGCCGATCGCCGCGGTACCCGCGACCGGCCCGACGTTCGCGAACGCCAACGCCAGCGGCACGATCCGTTCGCTGCGGCGGGGAAACACCCGCTCGATCCAGGCGAGCGTCGTGGGGAACACCGGCGCGAACGCCAATCCGGCCAGGGCGTAGGCGACCGGAGCGAAGCCGGTGACGTGGGCCGCGGACAGGGCGGCCAGGCCGGCGGCGGTCGCGAGCAGCACCAGCGTCCGCGGCTGGACGCGCGCGCTGAGCGGGATCGCGAGCAGACGTCCGATCGTCAGGGCGATCCAGAACACGCTGGTCATGAACGCCGCGGAGCGGGCGCCCAGCGACGGCTCGAGGTGCACCGTCTCCCAGCTGGCCACGCCCGACTCGGTGGCGACGTACAGCGCGTAGAGCGCCACGAAGCCCAGTGCAGCGAGCCACGGAAGCGCGGCAGGCTTGGCCGGCGGCGCTGCTTCGGGCTCCGGCACCCGGAACGACAGGACGGTGGACGTCCCCACGACGAGGGCGAGCGCCAGGAACGGCAGTCGCAGCGATCCTCCCGCCGCGCCGACCGCGGCCGGCCCGAGCACCGCGCCGACGCCGAAGACGGCGCTCATCAGGTTCAGGATGGGCGCGGCGTTCGGGGCGAACACCCTGGCGACCAGCAGGTTGAACGCCACGTTCAGCAGGCCGAAGCCCAGCCCCGCGAAAGCGGCTCCGATCAACAGCCACGTCCACGTCGGGGCGAGGGCGGCCAGCGTCACGCCGACCGTCATGGTCGCCCCCGCTCCGATCAGGACGGGCCGGTACCCCGCGCGGACCAGCAGGACCGACGACGCGACGGTCGCCACGAACGACGCCGCGAAGTTCAGCACGACGGTCAGCCCCACCGCGTCGACGCCGACGCCGTAGCGCTGGATCAGACCTGGAAACGCCGGGCCGTACATCGCCTGCAGCCCGCCGATGCCCAGCAGCCCCAGCGCAGCGGCGACGAGCAGCGACCGCCTTCGGGGATCGCGCAGGGCGGAACGCATCGCGACGACTCTACCGGACCTGACGCGCCGGGCCGACGCGTCAGGTCGACGCATCGCGCCGAGCCGTCTTGCCGCCTCGGTTCGCTGCCTCGTCGCCTGGGCGGTCCGGCGCCTAGCGCACGCCTCGGAAGAGCGTCACGCTGCCGGTCATGGCGTCGTCGGGCGAGCCGGCGGGGATGTCGCTCGGCGTGCCGACGACGGCGACGGACGCGTCGGCGGCGAGGGCCGAGCCGAACTCGTCGTAGTTCTCGGCCTCGGCGGGCGACAGCCTTTCCGTCATGCTCCAGGCGCCACCGTCCGCGGCGTACGCCCAGACCGCCCCCGCGTCGCGCTGAGGATCGTCGACGCGTGGAGCCCCGACCAGCGCCACCTCCCCCGCCAGCGCGACGGCCTGCCCGTACGCGTCACGGTCGCTCGGCTCGGGCGCCGTGAGCTCGGCGACCTCGGCCCAGCCGGCTCCCGTCCGCGCGAACAGGTACGCGGCGCCCCGGTCGCTGCCGCCGAGATCGGCGAACCGTGCGCCGACCAGCGCCAGGTCGCCATCCAGCGCCACCGCGTCGCCGAACGCCGAGCCGCCCCCCGCGCTCGACGGCGTCAAGGTCGCCACCTGCGTCCAGCCGTCGGCCGTGCGCTCGAACAGGTAGGCCGCGCCCGGATCCTCGCCCGCGATGACGTCGCCGCTGGCCCCGATCAGGATCCGGGCGCCGTCCACCGCGACTGCCGACCCGAATCGCTGACCGGCGGCGGCGTCGTCCGGCTCCAGCGTCGCCGTGGCCTGCCAGGCGCCCGCCCGGCGCTCGTGCACGACGGCCGTCCCGGAGTCCTCGCCGGCGACGTTCGCGCCTGGCGCGCCGACGACCGCCACGCCGCCGTCGAGCCCGACGGCGCTTCCGAACATGTCGTTCTTCGCCACGGTCTCCAGGCGAAGCCGACCCGCTTCGGTCCACGTGTCGCCGTCGCGTTCGAACAGGTACGCGGCGCCCTCGTTCAGCTCGCTGAGGATGACGCCGGGCGCGCCCACGAGAACCACGTCGCCGCTGATCGCGACCGATGCGCCGAACGCGTCAGCGAGCTCCCCGTCCGAGGCGACCAGCGTGGCGACCTCGGCGACGTCGCTCACGGCCGCATCGTCGCTGGACTGGGCATCGGCGTCCGTCGCGGCCTGGTAGAGGTGGACCGCCCCGGCGTCGTCGCGCTCCACGTCGGTCCCGGGGGCACCGACTGCGATCGTCGTGCCGCTCACGTCCACCGCGGTCCCGAACCGGTCGCGGTCGGCAGCGTCCTGGGCCACGAACGTGGTGGGCAGCGAGATCGCGATCGCGCCGCTGAACGACGCGATCGCGCCGAAGGCGAGTACCGTCAGGAACGTGCGAGCGCGTGTCTTGAGACGTCGGTCGAGCATGCTGCCTCCATTGCATCGAGAAGACCGTCCAGACCGGTTCTGGCTCGTCGCAGGACGGGTCGGTGGCGAACGGGTGGTCGCGGGCCGACCATAACGAAGATCGACGCTCGGGGCCTGGACGACGAAGCGCGGCGCGGCGCCTGTCGCCGCAGCGACGGACCGCGCCACGGCCAGTACGGGTAAGGTCTGGGGCGAGACGCCACGGCTGGCGCGCGCAACGAACCGCACGTTCCACGAGCCGCTCGACCAGCCACCCGAGGAGACGCGATGCACCTCAGGGCCCCGAGTTCCGCCGCCGCGAACCGACCTTCCGAGCCGACGGCTACCGAGGCGACACCTGCCGGGGCGACCACGTGAGGCGCGTCGTCGTCACCGGCCTGGGCGCCCTCACCCCGATCGGGAACGACCCACGGGCCTTCCACCAGGCGCAGCTGGCCGGCCGAAGCGGCGTCCGAACGATCGAGCGCTTCGACCCCTCGGCCTACCCCACCCGCATCGCCGGCGAGGTGGAGGTGGACGTCGCGGCGTGGCTCGACCGCAAGAAGGCTCGGCGCCTGGACCGCTTCACCCAGCTCGCGCTGATCGCCGCCGAGCAGGCGGTCGGCGCCAGCGGTCTGGACCTGGAGCGGGAGGACCTTACCCGGATCGGCACGCTGCTGGGCTCGGGCATCGGCGGCATGGGCACCTGGGAGACGCAGTCGCGCATCGCGATCGAGAAGCATCCGCTGCGCATGAGCCCGTTCTTCATCCCGATGATCATCGGCAACATGGCGTCCGCGCAGGTCGCGATGCGCTACGGGCTGATGGGTCCCAGCTCGACGGTCGTCACCGCCTGCTCGACCGGCTCGGACGCGATCGGCTCCGCGTTCCGGATGATCCAGCACGGTGAGGCCGAGGCGATGGTCGCCGGCGGCGCCGAGGCGATCCTGACGCCGATGGCTCTGGGCGGATTCTCGGTGATGAAGGCGCTCTCGACCCGCAACGACGACCCCTCTGCCGCGTCGCGCCCGTTCAGCGCCACGCGCGACGGCTTCGTGATGGGCGAGGGCGCGGGCGTGGTCGTGCTCGAGTCCATGGAGCACGCGCAAGCCCGGGGCGCGCCGGTCCTCGCGGAGCTGAACGGCTTCGGCCGCGCCGCGGACGCGCACCACATGGTCGAGCCGCACCCCGAGGGCGCCGGCGCCGCTCTGGCGATGGAGGCGGCGTTGCGCGACGCCGGGCTCGATGCGGACGCGATCGGCTACGTCAACGCGCACGCCACCTCCACCGCCGTCGGCGACCTGTCGGAGGTATTGGCGTTCAAGCGCGTCTTCGGAGCGCACGCCTACCGGATGCCGATCTCCTCGACCAAATCGATGATCGGGCACCTGCTCGGCGCGGCGGGCGCGGTCGAGGCGATCGCCACCATCCAGGCCGTCGCCTCCGGCGTGCTCCCGCCGACGATCAACCTCGACGATCCGGACCCGGAGCTGGACCTCGACTTCGTACCGCACGAGGCGCGAGAGGCGACGGTCCGGCACGCCCTGTCGAACTCGTTCGCGTTCGGCGGGCAGAACGCGTCGTTGGTGTTCGGGCGGATCTGACGCTGGGCGCGGCGGGACCCGACGTCGGGCGACACACGTGCCTATAGTTAGGTAGATGCCTAGACATCCTGCCGAGCTGGCCGCGCCGTCCGAGATGGCGCTGCCGTCGTTCACCCAACACCTCGCGGTCCTCGAGGATGCCGGGCTGGTGCGATCCCGAAAACGCGGACGGGTCCGCAGCTACGCGCTCGCGCCGTCGGCCCTCGAGTGGGCCGAATCCTGGATGGCCGAGCAGCGCTCCTCGTGGGAGCGTCGGCTCGACCGCCTCGACGACCACCTGGAGCGCATGAAGGGGGAGCGACCATGACCGGCCACGCCTCGATCGATCCCGCCCTGGACCTCGTGCTCGAACGCTTCATCGACGTGCCGGCGGAGCTCGTCTGGCGCGCCTGGACCGAGCCGGAGCACCTGAAGGCGTGGTTCGTGCCCGCGCCGTGGAGCGTCGCACGCTGCAGCATCGACCTGCGGCCCGGCGGCGCGTTCCACACGGTGATGCGCTCGCCCGAGGGCGAGGAGATGGACGAGGGCGCAGGCTGCATCCTCGAGGTGGTCCCGAACCGCCGCCTGGCGTGGACCTCGGCCCTCGGCCCCGCCTTCCGGCCACGGATCGCCGGAGCCGACGGGTTGCCGTTCAGCGCCGTGATCACGATGGAGCCACGGGGAAACGGCACCGACTACCGGGCGCTGGTCCGGCACGCCGATCCGGCCAGCCGCGAGCGGCACGAGGAGATGGGCTTCCACGACGGCTGGGGTGCGATGCACGAGCAGCTGGTCGCACACACGAAGACGATCTGACGCCCGCGCGGGGCCGTGCCCGTGCCTGCGAAACCGCAGGCTGCACCGTCCGCGGATAGGCTTCCACCATGTCCGAAGCCACGACCGAGACCTTCTACCGCGAGGTGCACGTCGACGATCCACGCCTCGCGGCGCGCCGGTTCGTAGCGACCAACCTGCGTCATCGCTGCCCGGCTTGCGGCGACGGAAAGGTCACGCGCGGGGCGATCGGGATCGTCGATCGCTGTCCCGTCTGCGCCTCGCGCTTCGATCGCATCGAAGGCAACGCGCTCGTCGCCGTCCCGATCTCGTTCTTCCTGACCGTCGCGGTGCTGCTGGCGCTCTCGCTGATCGTGATCCCGCGCTACGGCTTCTTCGACGGCCTCATGCTCGCGCTGTTCGGCGTGGGCATCGTGGTGGTCCTCCTGCTCGCGAGGCCCTCCCGGGTGCTGACGCTGTGGCTGCTGTGGATGCTCGGCTTCGTCTACCCCGACCGCGTACCCGAGAAGGGAAGCTGGACGCTTCCGCGGCACGAGCCCGACGACGCACGCGGAGATGGTTCGCACCGCGGCGACGCATCTCGTGGCACCCTGATGGAATGAACGCTGCCGTGATGAACGTTGCCGGACGCAACGCTGCCGGACGGACCAAGACCGGATGGCTCGTCGTGGTGCTCGCCCTGCTCGCATGGACCGCCGCCCAGGACGCGGACTTCGTCTTGCGCGGCGAGGTCCCCGAAGGAGCTCCTGCCGGCCTCGAGGTGCACGCCCAGGTCGCCGTCGATCTCGTCGTCGTGGACACGGAGTCGGTCCATCACGCCGTCGTCGAAGGCGACCGATTCGAGCTCGCGCTTCCGGACACGATCGACCCCGCGCTCCTCGACGAGACGCGCCTGTCGTGCGAAGGTCCGGTTCCCGAGGTGGCGATCGTGCCGTTCTTGTCGGTGGTACTCGACGGTGAGGAGCTCGGTCGGCTGTGGCGGACCGACATGCCCGTCGACGCGTGGAACGCTGCGCGTCCCACCCGATTCGCGTACGCGATCTACCTGGCCGAGCCGTACGCGAACCAGTCCGACTGCTGGGGCGACGTGGTCGACGTCGCGTTCCAGCCGGGGTGGAACCACTACGTGCGCGTCCCGACCGACGGCGGTTCGCTCGTCGAGAGCGACCCGCCGGGAGACGACTTCGTGTGGCGGTTCGTGCCGGCGCGCTGAGGCGACGGGGGCCGGCACGCTGACGTGCCGGGCGTGTCGCCGCTGCCGCGGCTCTCCTGCCCGCTAGGGGCTCATTCGACGCGCTCGAACGTGTACTGCAGAGCGCCCTGGCCGAACACGACCACGGGGCCGCCGTCCCGATCGTCGTCCAGCTCGAGAGGCAGTCCCGTGAGCGGCACGCCGTACGTTTCGTAGCCGTCGAACGCACCGGAACCGTCCACGGTCGGCCGCACCTCGACGCGGAACTCGCCGGCGTCCAGCACCAGCTGGCCTTCGTCCCGCTCGAGCACGATCTCGCCGAGCGCGTCGTTCCGGTACGTTCCGGCGAACGTGTCCGCCACGTCCGATTCGACCGCGTCCTGCAGCTGATCGCGGCGCTCGCGTAGGCTGCTCTGCGACTGCTCGAGCTGGAACGCCGCGTTCGCTTCGGCCTCGGAGGGGACGTCGTAGGCGAGCTCGAAGAGGCGGTTCGCGACGGCGCTGTTGAACGCGTTCGTCCGTTGGCCGTTGGTGAGCACGACGATGCCGACGTCCGCCTCGGGAACGAACACGAACTCGGAGGTGAAGCCCAGCGTGTTCCCCGAGTGGTACATCCGCTCGAGGCCCTTGTACTCGCCGACGATCCAGCCGAGGCCGTAGCTCTCCGTCGCGGAGATCGGCACCTGGGGCTCCCACGTCTCGCGGAGGGTCTCCTCGGACACCACGCGCTGTCCGTCGGGGGTCACGCCGGCGTCGAGGATGGTGGCCATGTAGCGCCCCATGTCCTGGGCGGTCGACCAGTGCGCGCCGGCGGGAGCGACCGGCAGCAGAACCTCCTCGACCTCGAGCTCGATCGGCTCGTACGCCCCGCTCTCGACGCTCTGCTGATGAGGGACAGCGTGCATGCCCCGAGCCCGCACCTCCTCGAACGAGAGGGTGGTGCGATCCAGGCCGATCGGGCCCAGCACGCGCTCGCTCAGCGCCTGCGCGTAGCCGTCGAACAGCTCGCCGTACGCTGCGCCGTCGGCCGCCGCGGCCGCGTATCCGGCGGTGGCGACGAGCTGGTTGCTGTACTGGAACGCCTCGCCGAAGTCGGTGAAGAACTCGAAGCCGCGGAGCTGCTCGACGATCCCCTCGGCATCGAGCTCGTCGGCGTTGAAGAACAGCTCGAAGTCGCGCCGCGGCACCCCGGTGCAGGCGCACAGGAGGTTGCGGAAGGTGATCTCCTCGCTCAGCTCCGGGTCGGCGACGGCGAACTCCGGCAGCACCTCCACCACCGGCGTGTCCCACCCCACGACGCCGCCGTCGACGAGCGTCGCCACCAGCAGCGAAGTCATCGTCTTGCCGGTCGAGCCGATCATCATGTGCGTCTCCGGCGTGACCGGCTCGCCGCCGCCCGCAGAGGTCGTGCCGAAGCCCTCCGCGTGGACGACCTCGCCGTCCTGGACGATGGCGATCGACGTTCCAGGCACGCCGAACGCCTCCATCTGTTCCTCGACGAACGCGCGGAGCTCGGACAGCCCCTCGTCGACGGAGCGAGGCTCCTCGCCGGTCAGGTCGACGTCCTCGATCGCCGTGATCGACAGGCCGCTCTCGATGATCTGAACCTGCGACGCCCGCCGTTGGAGGTCGGCGAGGTCGGCGTCGATCAACAGCGTGTAGGTCACACCGTCGTGCACCTGCGCGACCGCCTGGTACACCTTGTCGTCGTCGTCGGGATCGTAGTTCACCACGACGGTGCGCTCGACCCCTGGATCGGAGGGCGGCTCGAGCGTCTCGTCCGGCTCGAGGTCGAACTCCGGCGTGGCGAGCGACCACGCCTCCACCACCGCCTCCTCGAGGTCGTCGCCTTCGGTCACGACGACATGGACGCGGATCCCGCCGGACGGATCGCGCGCCGTGACGAAGCCCTCCTGCTCGGTCACCTGCCAGCCGCCAGGGATCGGGAAGGTGAAGCGACCGTGCGGCCCTTCGTACTCGCGCTCCGGCTCGGCTTCGGCCTCCGCTTCGGCGTCGCCGTCGACCGCCGCCTGCCCGCCGGGTGCGCCGTCGTCCCCGCGTCGTAGCGCGAACGGGAACTCCTGCCCCGACTGCGTGAACGTGCCGGTCATCTCGTCCCCGTCGACGGTGCCCGTGAAGGTCGGCGAGCCCTGCACGCCGGCGATCACGAACGACACGGACGCACCGTCGACGGTCACGTCCGCGAGCGGCGCTTCGCTCACGTTCTGCGCGGGAATGTCGATGGCGCCACGCCAGCCGTCGTCACCGGCGTCCAAACGGACCGTGACCTCGAGCGGCTGTCCGGGAACCTCGATCGCACCCTGCCAGGCGCCAGCGGCGGAGGCGACCGACGAGGCGTCCTGCGCCACGCCCGCGGTCGCGAACAGCGCCACGAAGAGTGACGCGAAGAGTGACGCGAAGCGTGCGATGCAAGCACCTGCCGAGCGTCGAACCTTCACGTTCATGAACCCTACCTCCAGGGGCGGACGAGCAGGCGGTCGATCCCGCCAGACGTATGGGTGAATGCCTCCGCCCTCCTCCGCGACCCTAGCGAACAAGGCCGGTTCGGTCAAACCGTTCGGTGACCCGTCGCGATTGGATGCGCCGAGCGGCGGCGGCGATCCTGGTCGCTGCGCGACCGCTTGGCGGCCATCGCTGACGGCTCCCCGCGCG
>CAZLQH010000053.1:0-9421 GCA_964561595.1 uncultured bacterium
GCAGCAGCGCGCTCGCGATGAAGTTGAGCAGGATGGTGTTGATCACCTCGTTCGCGCCGAACCGTGCCTTGAGGAAGCCGGGCAGCGCGCCCCACAGCCCTCCCCCCAACGCGGCCGCCAGCACCGCTGCCGGCAGCACGACGAACGCCGGACCGGGAAGGTACACCCCGGCGAACATCGCGAACAGGGCGCCCAGCACCATCTGGCCGGGCGCCCCGATGTTGAACAGGCCGGCCTGGAAGCCGAACGCGACGCCCAGTCCGGTGAACATCAGCGGCGTCGCGAACTTCAGCGCCTGCGCGAACCCCTCGAACGTCCCCAGCGAGCCCGAGAACAGCGTGTAGTACGAGAACCACAAGGTGTCCAGCCGCCCGGTCAGGTACGCCTGCCAACCGTCGATCTGGACGCCGGTACCGACCGGCGTGGACTGCAACGCCAGGATCACGACCGCCGCGGCGCCCAGCGCCAGCAGGATCGCGGTCAGCGGCACCGCCGCGACGTCCGTGAGTCGCCTGACCCAGCGGTCGCCCACGGGGACGACCCGAGCCCCGTACAGCAGCGCCAGCGAGCCGGTCACGATCGCCAGGAACGCCGCCAAGCCGGGCGACACCCCGGCGTAGGGAAGCCGACGGATGCGGACCCCGACCTGCAGCGCCTCCTGCCGGGTCTGTTCGAGCGACTGCTCGCCCATTCGCTCGACGAGCGCCCCCAGCCCCTCTGCGTCCACGCGCCCGCCCGGATCGGCCAACGCCTGCTCGAGCACGGAACGGACCTCCGTCCGCCGAGCTTCGTCGTACGTCGCGGCGTGCGTGCGCAGGCCGACCGCCGTGGTCGTCACCAGCAACGCGCCGGCGCCCAGCCAGACGATCCTGCGGGCCCGTCCCGGCAGCGCTGCGCCCGAGACCGCCGCCGCGAGGCCGGCGAGCGTCAACACCAGAACCGTACGCTGCCCGGGGACGGGCACCGGCTCGGTCCGGCCGGTGAAGTCGACCACCCGGTTGGGCAGCAGCGTGACCGCCCCGCGTGCCCCGGTCTCCCGATTGAAGGCCGCCCACGGCGCCAGCCAGATGCTGAGCAGGGTCAGGAGGGCGAGCACCGTGACTGCGACACGTTCGATCATTCGCGCCATGATACCGGACGCATCGGCCGGTAGGCCCGTCGGAGCTCGGACCGGACGGCCTCCGCGTCCGCGAAGCGGTCGGCGGGCCGTTTGTCCAACAGCCTCGCGACCAGCCCGTCGAACGGGGCCAGCGACGGGTCGAACGCCGAGGGCGGCCGCGCGACCGCGCTGCGGTGCCGCTCGATGACGTCGGAGACCGAGCCGGCGAAGGGAACCTCGCCGGTCAGCAGGCGGTAGAGAAGGATCCCGGCGGCGTAGAGATCGCTGGCCGGCTCGGCCGGCTCGCCGCGCGCCTGCTCCGGACTGAGGTACGCCACGGTGCCGGCCGTCGTACGCCGATCGGCGACGTCGTCGACCCGCATCGCGAGGTCGTAGTCGATCAGCACCGGGCGCCCTTCGCGCGTGACGAGCACGTTGTCCGGCTTGACGTCCCGGTGCACCGTGCCGCGTGCGTGGAGCGCCCCCAGCCCGGCCAGGATCTCGTCGATCACGCGCAGCCGCTCACGCCGCGACGCCGCCGGCAGCCAGACGCCGAGGCGGCGGCCAGGCACGAACGGCATGGCGACCGCGGGCTGCCCGTGCAGCTCGATCCGGCGCAGCACCGGGTTCAGGTTCGGGTGATCGAGGCCCGCTCCGAAGCGGAGCTCGCGATCGGCGCGCGCCGCATCGCCCCCGGGGAACGCCTTGACCGCCTCGACGCGTCGTCCGTCGCTGGCCAGGAACACCATCGCGCCCGCGCCGCGCGCGATCTCGCGCACCAGTTGGTAGCCGGCGCCGTAGCGCGTGCCCAGAAGACTCACGACGCCTCCGAGCCTATCGCGGCGCGGGCGCCCGGCGGCTCATCGGCGCGCCACCACGCCGGCCCGTACCAGGCCGGCGAACGCGTCGCGCTCGAGCTCGCCGACGGGCGTCGCGGCTTCGGCGGCCGAAGGCGGAACCTCGAGCAGCACGTGACGCTGCCCCGCCGCCAGGATCTCGCTCCGCAGGCGCGACACGAACGCGTTGGCCGCGTCGCGGTACGCGCGCGCCTCGTCCGGGCCTACCTCGATGACCGAGCCGTCCTCGACGTCGACGAGCTCCAGACGGCCGGGCGTCGGGCGCCTCTCGGCGCGCCCCAGCGTCTGCACGAACAGCAGCTCGATCCGCCGCGCCCGGGCGGCCGTCAGCAGCGGCTGGAGCGGCGCCGGATCGAGCAGATCGGAGAGCACGACCAGCGCAGCCGCGCCCCGGTGCGTGGGCAGGCTCAGCACCCGGTCGGCGAGCTGTCGCACCAGCGACACGTCCGGATCGACCGGCGTCTCGGGCGCCTCGTCCACGAACCGCCAAAGCGCGCCGACCTCGCCGCGCCCGTGGGCCGTCGGGCTCGATCGCCCGTCCAGCAGGTGGACCTTCGCGGACGCCTCGTGCCGCGACAACCCGGCCACGACCCGGGCCGCCGCAGCGGCGTACCGACGTTTCCCGTGCAGCCGCATGCTGGCGCTCGTGTCCAGCAGCACGTGGAGATCCGCCGCCCGCTCCGCGTGGTAGAGCCGCGTGTACAGGCGTCCGCTGCGCGCGTAGGCGCGCCAATCGACGGCCCGCGGCTCGTCACCCGGCTGGTACGCCCGGTAGTCGAGGAACTCGACCGAGTGGCCCGCCTCGCGGGCTGACCGCTCGCCGCTGCGCGCCCCCCGCGCGCCCGTCACCAGCGCGTAGCGGTCCAGCAGCGCGGACGGGATCGCCGGTGCGGGCACCTTAGCGGCCGACCTCCGGAACCTTCTCGACGAGCTCGTTCAGAATGGCGTCGACGTTCCTGCCCTCGACCTCGGCCTCGAACGACGGCAGCAGGCGGTGACGCAGCGAGGGCAGCACCGCCCGGCGAAGATCCTCGTACTCGACGTGCGGGCGGCCGTCCAGCAGCGCGTAGCCCTTGGCGGCCAGCACCAGCGCCTGCGCGCCGCGCGGGCTGGCGCCCAGCCGGACGCCGGGCAGCGCGTGGCTGGCCTCGACCAGCCTGGCGGCGTAGTCCAGCCCCGCCGTCGCGATCGGAACGTCGCGCAGCAGCGACTGCAGCGCCAGCAGCTCGTCGCGCTCGAACACGGTTCCGGGCGGCTGCGCCTCCCGACCGGTCGTCGCCTCCAGGATGCGGACCAGCGTCGCGCGGTCGGGCCGGGGCACGTCGAGCTTGAACAGGAACCGGTCCAGCTGCGCCTCGGGCAGCGGGTACGTCCCCTCCATCTCGATCGGGTTCTGCGTCGCGAGCACCAGGAACGGGTCGGGCAGCTCGTGGCGCTCCCCCGACGTCGTGACGAAACGCTCCTGCATCGCCTCGAGAAGCGCCGACTGCGTCTTCGGCGTGGCTCGGTTGATCTCGTCGGCCAGCAGCACGTTCGTGAACACGGGGCCGGGACGGAACTCGAACCGGCCGTGCCCCTCCTCGACGAACACGCTGCTGCCCGTCACGTCGGCCGGCATCAGGTCGGGGGTGAACTGGACGCGACCGAAGTGCAGGTCGGTCGCGTCGGCGAACGCGCGGACCAGCCGCGTCTTGCCCAGACCGGGCGCGCCTTCGATCAGGACGTGACCGCGCGCGAGAGCGGCGACGAGCAGGTCCTCGACCAGGCGCTCCTGGCCCAGGATGACGCGGCCGATCGAGCTTCGCAGCGTCGCGACGCGGGACGCGACCGTCTCGGGCGTCGGCGCGTCGCCGGCGCCTCGTCGGCTGGTAGGTTCGGATGCCATCGGTCCTCCGGTTCGGGTTCGTGCGGTGCGTGGCACGAGCATACTCCGCCTCCGGCGTAGACTCTGGAGCATGGATCCCGCCTTCGGTCGCGTTCGGCTCCGGCCGCTCGAGGAGCTCCGGCGCGAGGACTGGCGCCGCGTGCAGCTTCACTTTCGCGACCCGGAGATCGCGCACCTGAACGGCACGCCGCCCAACCGCTTGCCGCTGTGGCTGCTGAGGCGCGTCCTCAAGGCCGACGCGCGGCGTGCGGACCGCGCGACGTTCGGCGTGTACGACGAGCACGATCAGTACATCGGGACGGTCGAGCTGTACGACCTTCGTGGCCGCAGCGCGACGCTGGGCATCATCATCGGCGAGCGCACGCACTGGAACCGGGGCTACGGCCCCGAGGCGATCCACGCCCTGCTGGACCACGCGTTTCGTGAGCTGGGGCTGGACACGGTCCGGCTCACCACCTTCGCCGACAACGAGCGCGCACAGGCCGCGTTCCGCAAGGCGGGCTTCCGGGAGGTCCGCCGCACCGAGGCGAGCTCGGGGCGCACGGACGTCCACATGGAGATCTGGCGCGACGCCTGGACGACCGCGGCCGTCAGGCACGGCCGCCGCGACGTCTCGCCCGATGCGCCGCGTCGCGACGAGCGTGAGGGGGTCGGCGACGACGCCGCCACCGAACGCGAGGAGCGGCGAGCCGCCAACGCGCGGTAGGGTTCCGCCATGGATCTCATCGACCGTACCGTCGTCGTCACCGGCGCCAGCCGCGGCATCGGCCGCGCCGTCGCCCTCCAGGTCGCCCGCGCCGGCGCTCACGTCGTGGCGGGCGCGCGTGACGAGGCCGAGCTGGCGCGTCTCGCGGCCGAGCACGAGAACCTCCGAACCCATCGCCTGGACGTCCGCGATCCCGACTCGGTCGACGCGTTCTGCGCCTTCGCGCTGGAGCCCGGGCCGGTGGACGCCCTGGTGAACAACGCCGGCATCGGCGTCTTCGGTCCGGTCGACGAGCTGACGGTCGAGGCGTGGGACCGCGTGTTCGAGGTGAACGTCCGGGGCACCTTCCTGACCACCCGGGCGCTTCTTCCGTCGCTGCGTGCCCAGCGCGGCCACGTGATCAACGTGACGAGCGACGTCTCGGCCCGCACCTTCGCGAACGGCTCGCTGTACACCGCCAGCAAGCACGCTCAGCGGGCGTTCACGAGGGCGCTCCAGATGGAGGTCGCGGAGGATGGCGTCCGCGTGACCGAGGTTCGCCCAGGCGTCGTGGCCACCTTCTTCGCCGACGGCACGCCGCGCCCGGCGGACGCCTCTGCCCTGGCGGCCGAGGACGTCGCGGACGCGATCGTGTACGCGCTGACGCGTCCCGACCGAATGCGCCTCGACGAGATCCACTTCCATCCGCACGGTCAGACGCCGGAGTACTGAGGCCGGCGCAGGTCGTCGCGCGGGCGCGTCCGTGACCGGGGCGCTACGCGCGGGCGCGGCGGTGCTCGCGCAGGTGCGCGGCCGCGTCCAGAACGATCTTCAGGACCACCATGAACGCGAGCGCCGCGATGGGCGCGCCCAGCGCCATCACCGCGAACCCCGCGACGAGCAGCGTGACGTGCAGCACCGCGACCCGCCCGTACGGATCGCGCATCAGCGACGAGGGCGAGCGTCCGTCGCGCTCGCCGGCCGCGAGCCAGTTCCGAGCGAACGACGTCCCGTGGCTCAGGACCAGCCCGACCGCCGCGAGGGCGGCGCCTTCGGCCACGGGAACCGTACCGACGATCGGCAACGCGATCGACGGGCCGCCGGCTTCGGGCAGCAGCGGCCCGACCGACGGCGCTCCGGTCGCCGCTCCGAACGGTCCATCGGTGCCGAAGAGCGTCACGACGAACACCCCGTGGACGAGCCAGAACAGGCCGTAGTGGACGGTGAAGAACGGCACGAACGCGAGCGCCGAGGCGCGCTCCTCCGTGGCGCTCGCCATCCTGAGCACCGTGAACGCGCCGATCACGCCGTTCTCGAGCCAGTAGATCAGCATCACGTCGTACAGCCGCCAGTCGAGGACCGCCACTCCGATCAACGGAACGAGGTTGGCGGCCACCAGGGCGATCAGCGCGACCCGCGAAGCGTGCACGCACGCACGCTACATCGGGTGCGCTCGGGTACGCTCCCGGCATGCGTCGTTGGAGGCCCCGGATCGGAATCGCGCTGGTCGCCGTGGCGCTGGCGGCCGTCGCCGCGTGGGTCGCGAGCCAGATGGTGCCGACGGCGCGGATCGCGTGGAGCGGCGAGGACGGAGCTCGCGGCGTCACCGTCTCGGCCGAGCTGGCCCAAACGACCTGCCGCAAGGAGCTCACGACGACCTTCCCCTGGGTCCGCATCTCGTGCGAGCCCGACACCGGGCCGGACGACGGCGCGGGTGTCCCGAACGCACTTGACACCGCCCAGGACGGTGAGTAGACTTCCTAACGCTGACGATGGGTCGTTAGCTCAGTTGGCAGAGCAGCTGACTTTTAATCAGCGGGTCGTAGGTTCGAGCCCTACACGACCCACCAAGCAAGGCCCCTTCGACTAGCGGTTAGGTCACCACCCTTTCAAGGTGGCGGCACGAGTTCGAATCTCGTAGGGGTCACCACGAGGGAGGCGCGATGAGCGCCTCCTTCTCTTTGTCTTTGGCGTAGCGTGGTGACGCGGGCCGCATCGTGGACGGCTGCGGCCGGCGACCCGGAGGCGATCGCCGCCAAGGTTCAGGTATAACTTCACTGCCATTTTCTAGACTGCTGCTAGACTGGTGCCATGAAGCAGCTCAACGTGAAGAACGACCAGGTCGTGGACCTCCTCGAGGCGATCACCGAACGCACCGGGGAAGCCAAGACGGAAGCCGTGGCGCATGCCCTGCAGCTCTACTGGCACGCGCTGGAGGCGGACGAACGCGCGGATGCGGCCATCGCGTTCGTCCGAGACCACGTGCACCCGCTTTTAAAGGACCGGTACCGTGCCAACCCGCCCAGCAAGTCCGAGCAGGAGGACATGCTAGGCATGGACGTCTGAGTGATCATCGACACCAGCGTCCTCGTCCACGTGCTGTTCGGGGAGCGCGGTTGGCAGGCGAGCCTAGGATGGCTCGCGTACCAACCGAGACTGCGCATCTCGGCACCATCCTGGGTCGAGGCTCGGGCCGTCCTGGCGAGAGGCACGCGTCGACCACCCGGGCCTCGACTCCGCGAACTGCGGACCCTGTTGGACCTCGACATCGTCGCCTTCGACGTCGATCAGGCGGACGCGGCCGCTCGTGCCTACGCTCGATTCGGCAAGGGAAGCGGCCACCCGGCACGACTGAACTTCGGCGACGTGTTGACCTACGGACTGGCGGCTTCTTACCGCGAACCCCTCGTCTACGTGGGTGCCGATTTCGGTCGTACCGACCTCGAGACGATCCCCCTGCCCTCGACGGCGCTCGGCACCTGAAAGCGCCCGATCGCTGTGCCATAATCTGACGCGTCATAGTGCGTCACGGCGCGGGCGATTAGCTCAGAGGTAGAGCGGCCGCCTTACAAGCGGTAGGTCGGCGGTTCGATCCCGTCATCGCCCACCAGTCGCGCGTCGCACGCGACGTCGGGACGGCGTCGAGCGCTCAGAACGTGCGGCTCCACGTGTCGGGCCAGCGCTCGATGACCACCTTCGTCTGGGTGTAGAACTCGACGCCGTGCGACGCCTGCGCGTGCAGGTCGCCGAAGAACGAGTCGTTCCAGCCGCTGAACGGGAAGAACGCCATCGGTGCGGCGACACCCAGGTTGATGCCGATATTGCCGGCGTCGGCGCGGTGCCGGAAGGCGCGCGCCGCGGCGCCCGAGCTGGTGAACAGGCACGCCTGGTTTCCGAACGAGCGCGCATTCACGAGCGCGATCGCCTCGTCCAGCGTGTCGGCGTGCATCACGCTGAGCACCGGCCCGAACACCTCCGTCGTGCCCAGCGTGCCGCGCGGGTCGACCGCGTCGATGACGGTCGGATGCAGGAAGTAGCCGTTCGCATACCCGTCCACCTCGCCCTCGCGGCCGTCGAGCAGCAGTCGCCCACCCTCGCGCACGCCGGTGTCGACGAGGCCGCGCACGCGCTCGCGGCTCTCGGCCGTGATGAGCGGACCCATCGCCACGCCCTCGTCGAGACCGAAGCCGACGCGTCGCTCGGACGCCTCGCTGACGAGCGCGTCGAGGGTGGCGTCGCGATTCGGGCCGACCGTGATCGCGACGCTGGTGGCCAGGCAACGCTGGCCGGCGCAGCCGAAGGCGCTGTCGGCCATGATCCGTCCCGTCATCTCCAGGTCCGCGTCGGGCAGGATGACGGCAGGGTTCTTCGCGCCGCCTTGGCACTGCGCACGCTTGCCGGCCGCCGTGGCGCGTGCGTAGACGGCGCGGGCGACGGGCGTGCTGCCGACGAGGCTGATCGCGCGCACGGCGGGATGGTCGCAGAGCGCCTCGACCGTGTCGCGCCCGCCGTTCACGAGCGACAGGACGCCGTCCGGGAAGCCGGCCCTCTCGATCAGGCGGTAGAGCGCCTGGCTCGTGAGCGGCACCCGCTCGCTGGGCTTCAGCACGAAGGCGTTGCCCGTCGCGACCGCGTACGGCAGGAACCAGAGCGGGATCATGGCGGGGAAGTTGAACGGCGTGACCGCCGCGACCACGCCGAGCGGCTGACGGATCATGTGCTCGTCGATGCCGCGCGCGACGTCCTCGTTGTTCGTACCCTGCATCAGGGTGGGAGCCCCGCAGGCGACCTCGACGTTCTCGATGCCCCGGCGGATCTCCCCCTTCGCCTCCGCGAACGTCTTGCCGCACTCCATCACGATCGTGCGGGCCACGTCGTCGATCTCCTGCTCCAGCAGCGCCTTGAGGCGGAACAGCGGCTGGACGCGCTCCGTCACCGGCGTCGCACGCCAGTCGCGGAACGCGGCAGCGGCGGCGCTTACGGCCGCGTCGACCTCGCCTGCGGCGCTGAGCGGCACCTCGGCCAGCGTCTCGGCGGTGGCTGGGTTGCGCACCGCCTTCCGCTCCGTGCTGCGGGAGCGGACCCATCGCCCGTCGACGTAGTTGAGGAGCTCGGTGTCGAACGCTTGCGCTGTCGTATCGGTACGCATCGAATCCTCCAAGAACCGCCCGGCTCACAGCCCGCCGTGACGCTCGGCGTAGGCCAGCGCCTCGGCCTCGGTCGCCATCGAGTTGGCGCAACCGTGGCGGCCGACGACGATCGCGCCACAGGCGTTGCCCATGCGGGCCGATCGGTGCCAGTCCCAGCCGTGCAGACGACCGTAGATGAAGCCGGCAGCGAAGGCGTCGCCGGCGCCCAGGACGTTCATGACCTGTGCGGGGAACCCCGGCACGCGCAACGTCTCGCCGCTACGCAGGTGCACCGTGACGCCCTCGCCGCCACGCTTGACCACCAGCGCCTCCGGCCCGATCGGCATGGCGAGGATGGCCCGCAGGTTCTCGCTCAGGTCGCCGCGGATCTCCGGCGCCGAGATCTGCTGGTCGCGAACGACGATGTCGGCCCGGTCGCTCACCATGGCGGCGTTGAACTCCTCCGCGGTGCCGATCGCGACGTCG
>CAZLQH010000053.1:9521-14396 GCA_964561595.1 uncultured bacterium
TCACCATGGCGGCGTTGAACTCCTCCGCGGTGCCGATCGCGACGTCGACGAGCGGCAGGATCGCCCGAACGTTCACGCCGAAGGCGCGCGGGTCGTGCCACTGGTCGGCACGGAAGTCGACGTCGAAGAACACCGGCACGCCGGCACGACGAGCCGTTTCGGCCGCCAGGAACGACGCGCTGCGGCTGGGCTCGCGCGACAGGTTCGTGCCGCCCAGCTCCAGCGCCCGCGCCGCGCCGATCGGCGTGGCCATGACGTCGTCGATGTCGAGCTGCAGGTCGGCGGCGTTGTCGCGGTAGAAGACCAGCGGGAAGCGATCGTCCTCGATGCCCAGCAGGACGGCGCTGCTGCGGGCGCTCGGCTTGCGCGGCACGAAAGAGACGTCGATGCCCTCGCTCCTCAGGAAGTGGAGGATGAAGTCGCCGACCTTGTCGTCGCCGACCGCGGTCAGCGCCGCCACGTCGAGCCCCAGTCGGCGGGCGCCGGTGGCGATGTTCGTCGGGCTGCCACCGACGTATGCGGCGAAGCTCGTGATCTCCTCGAACGGTGCGCCGACGTCGTTGGAGTACAGGTCGATCGAGGAGCGGCCCATGGTGACGAGGTCGTACGTACGGCGGCTCACCCCTTCACCGCCCCCATCGTCAGTCCGCTCACGATGTAGCGCTGGATCAGCAGCGTCAGCACGATCACCGGCAGCGTGATCAGCACGGCGGCGGCGCCGAGCCCTCCGAAGTCGATCGAGCCGTAGGAGATGAAGTTGAACACCGCGACCGGCACCGGCTTGGTGTTGGGCCCGGACAGCACCAGGCTGAACAGGAACTGGTTCCAGCTGAAGATGAAGGCGAGGATGCTGGCCGCGACGACCCCCGGCATCGACAGCGGCAGCACGATGCGCAGGAAGGTACCGAGCTTGCTGGCGCCGTCGACGTAGGCGGCCTGCTCGAGCTCGATCGGGACCTCCTCGAAGAAGCTGATCATGATCCAGATGATCAGCGGCATGCCGACGATCAGGTGCGTCATCGTCAGCGCCAGGAAGGTGTCGATCAGGCCCAGCGCGCGGAAGGCGATGTACCACGGCACCAGGTAGGTGATGTAGGGCGTCAGGCGCGCCACCAGGATCGCGAGCGCCAGGCCGTTCTGCTTGTAGCGCGCGATCGAGTAGGCGGCCGGCAGGCCCAGCACCAGGCCGATGCCGGTCGACAGGGCGGCGATGACGAACGAGTTCCAGGTGAACCGCAGGAAGTTGTTCTCGGCGATGACGTTCCGGTAGTTCTCGAGCGTGGGCTGGAAGAACCACACCGGCACGGGGCTGGTGTTGTCGACCTGGGTTCGGAGGCTGGTGAGGATCATCCAGTAGAACGGGAACAGCATGATCACCAGCACCAGGGCGATCGCCACGAACACCCCGATCCGCTTGGCGACCCGGGCGCGTCTGGCGCGCGCGGCACGAAGGTCCATGCGCGCCTGGGTGGGCATCTCGTGTTCGCTCGGGGCTCGACTCATCGCGACCTCGTCCGGAGAAGGTTCAAGAAAATAGCGATTCCCAGCACCAGGAACAGCAGGAAGATCAGGAGCGACGCGGCGTAGCCGGCCCGGAAGAACTCGAAGCCGGCGCGGAACGCGTACACGTTCAGCGTTTCCGACGCCGTGCCGGGACCGCCGCCGGTGATGACGTAGATGAGGTCGAAGGTCTTCAGCGCGTCGATGCTGCGCAGGATCAGTGCCACGATGATCGCGCCGTACACCGAGGGCAGCGTGATGTGCCGGAACGCCTGCAGGCCGCTGGCGCCGTCGATCTCGGCCGCCTCGTAGTACTCCTGCGGGACGCCCTGCAGCGCCGCGAGCAGGATCAGCGCGACCATCGGCGTCCACTGCCACACGTCCACCATCACCAGCGACGGGATCACGATGCTGCTGTCGGCCACCCACAGCGAGCGCGGCAGGCCGAGCGACTCGAGGAAGTAGTTCAGCACGCCCAGGCTGGGATCGAACATCAGCGCCCAGATCAGCGCGATCGCGACGGGCGTGGCCACCATCGGCAGCAGCATGATGGTGCGCACGAACCCCTTGCCGGGGAAGTTGCGGTGGAACAGCACGGCGATGCCCATGCCCAGCACCAGCTGGATGGGAACGGCGAGCCCGGTGAAGTACAGCGTGTTGCGCACGCCGTTCCAGAACCGTCGCGACGTCAGCGCCTCGACGAAGTTGTCGAGTCCGATGAAGGCGGGCGCCCGGCCGATCGACCAGCCGTACATCGAGATCACGAGGTTCGCGAGGACCGGGCCGACGATCAGCAGCACGATCGCCAACAGCGCCGGCAGCGGGAACAGCAATGCAGCATGCCGGTCGAAGAACTCCATGGCGCGCTTCATCCGCGCACCTGGGTCGCTGGGATCGCGACGGGCGTCATGGCGTCATCATACGGACGTTCGCATGCGTGGGGCCCGCACCGCGAAGGGCCGCCGCATCCCGGTCGGGAGTGCGGCGGCCCTTCGCGTGCGACGGGATCCTCCTTACTGCTCGCGCTCGAGGATCCGGTCGATCTCCAGCTTCGCGAGCCGGAGCGCCTCGGCGGCGTCCTGGCCCTGGAGCGTCGCGACGATCGCCTGGCCGTAGGCGTCACGCACTTCCGGCACGGCGGTCACCGGCGGGTTCCAGTCGGGCTGACCGGCCTGGAACGAGGCCTGCGAGGCTTCGATCCAGCTTTCCGGCGCGGTCTGCTGGAACTCCTCGTCGTCCCAGGACGAGGTGCGCGCGGCGGGCACGCCGGACAGCAGGGTCGCGACCTGGTTCTCCTTCGAGAGCGCCCACTGGACGAAGTACCAGGCGGCCTCGGGGTTCTCGGAGGCGTGGTTCACGCTCAGGCCCCACACCAGCACGGCGGGGACGCTGCCCGCCGGGCCCGCGGGGAGCGGCGCGTAGAGCGTGTTCTCGCGAACGACGTCGATCGAGCTTTCCGCATCCTCCATGATGGAGCGGAACACGTTCGCGTCGAAGATCATCCCGACCTGACCCTGGGCGTACAGGCTGGTCACCTCGGGCCAGTGCAGGTTCGCGGGTCCGGGAGGACCGTAGTTGCGCATCAGGTCGGCGTAGAACTCGAGCGCGGCGACGCTTTCCGGGCTGTCGAGCGCCGAGGTGCCGTCCTCGTTCAGCCACTGCCCGCCGAACGAGTAGAGCAGGTTGACGATCTGGCTGGTCGCCGCCGCGCCGCGACCGCGCATCGCGAAGCCGGCGACGTCGTCGCCGTGCAGCGTCTCGGCGTAGGCGCGGAGCTCCTCCATGGTCTCGGGCGGGCCTTCGAGGCCGGCCTCGGCGAACAGGTCGGAGCGGTAGAACAGCAGGCTCGACTCGATCTGCAGCGGCAGGCCGAAGGTGCCGCTGTCGTTCTCGAAGGTGCTCATCGCCCCGGCGAAGAAGTCGTCCAGGTCCAGCTCCGGGTTCGTCAGGCTGGGGTCGGCGATCATGTCGTCGAGGTACCGCAGCCAGTCCGCGCCCAGGTACTGCGCGCCGACCTGGCCGGGCATGATCATGTAGCCGTCCAGCGTGTCGGCGCCACTGCTGACCTCGAGCAGCCGGCGCTGACGGAACTGGTCCTCGGGGAAGGTCTCGACCGTCACGTCGATGCCGGTGAGCTCCTCGAACTCGGGAACCAACGGAGCGAGGAAGTCGGTGAACGGGTGCTGGTTCATCATGAACCGGATCTCGGTGCCCTCGAACCGGCGCCAGTCGAACTCTTGGGCCACGCCGAGCGAGACGAAGCCCGCTGCGATCACGGATAGGACGAGAATCGAGATGCGCTTCATCGTGCCTCCTCTGACGGCTCCGAGGCGACGTCGCCCCCGAGCCGAACCTGCCCACGGCAGGCTCCCGGTCGTCTTACTTGCTGAACTTCGAGTATAGGAGCCGCGCGAACGCGACGCAAGCGCGGACGGCCTTGACAGCCGCGTGCGCAGGCGCCGGCCGCGGCGCGCCGCGAAGCGACGGCCGACGGATGCGGGCGCCGCCTCAGGCGCCGGGCTCGAACAGCAGCTTGACGCCGCGCTTGGCGCCGAAGTCGTCGAACGCCCGCTCCCACTCGTCCAGGCGGTACACGCCGCTGACCAGCGCCTCGGTGTCCACCTCGCCGGCGTCGAGCAGGCGCAGCGCGCGCCGCCACGACGCGGGGGTGCTGGCGTTGCTTCCCGTCGCGACGAGCTCGCGGTAGCACAGCTGGTCCAGGTCCCAGGCGACCGGCTTGCCGAACAGGCCGATCTGCACGTAGCGGCCGCGGCGCCGCACCAGCTCCAGCAGCCCCTGCGCCGCCGGGCCCGCCCCGGAGCACTCGTACACGACGTCCGCACCGTGGCCTCCGGGCGTCAGGTCGCCGATCAGCTCGCGCGGGTCGCCGTCGCCCAGGTTCACCACGTGGTCGGCGCCGAGACGCGCCGCCAGCTCCAGCCGCGCCTCGTCGGCCGGCGTGCCCAGCACCACCGTCGTCGCGCCGGCGGCGGCCACCACCTGCGTCGTGAGGAGCCCGATCGAGCCGGGACCGGCCACGACCGCCACGTCGCCCGGTCCGACGGTCGGACCGCCGTCCGTACCGAGCACCCCGTGGACGACGCAGGCCAACGGCTCGGTCAACGCCCCGGCACGGTCACCGACGTGGTCGGGCAGCGTGTGCACGTTCGCGGCAGGCACGACGAGGTAGCGCGTGAACGCGCCGTTCACGGCCGAGCCGATCGAGCGCCGCTCGGGGCAGAGGTTCGTGCGGCCGTCACGACAGTAGCGGCAACGGCCGCAGGTCCAGAAGTACGTCTCGCTGGTGACGCGTGCGCCCTCCCGGATCCCGGTCACGCCCTCCCCTACGGCGGCGACGCGGCCGGAGAGCTCGTG
>CAZLQH010000054.1:0-14199 GCA_964561595.1 uncultured bacterium
CGCAGGGCGACGAAGCGACCGCCCAGGTCGCGCCTTCGGAGGAGACGCCTGCCGAGGAGGCCCCCGCTCCTGAGGCCGAGGAGGCCGCCCCGGACGAGACCGCGGCCGACGAGACCGTGGCGACCGCGGAGGGCGAGATCGACGTGGCCGCGCTGCGTGAGGAGATCGCGGCGGAGCTCGAAGAGGAGCGCGAGGCCGAGGAGCTCGCGGCCTTGGAGGACGAGCTCGCGATCCTCGGCATCCCCTCTCCCGCACGCGGCATGCTGGCGGGCGATCTCTACGCCTCCGACGTCGCGTCGGTCCAGGCGCTCGAGACGGAGCTCGCGGCCCAGGCCGCGCTCGTCGAGGCCCGCGTCCTGCGCGGCGACGCGCAGGGAGCGCGCGACCAGCTCGCCGAGCTCGAGCTGCGCTACGAGACCGGTCTCCGCAAGATCGCCGTGCGCGTCGCTCCCACGGCCGACGCCGAGCTGCGCGCTCTGATCGACCGGATGCACCAGGCCCCGGCCATGCGGAACGCCGACGCGTCGCTGCTCAGCAGCGAAGCGTTGGCGCTGTCGGAGAGCCTTCGTGGACAGGTCGCGCCGTGGACGCACCGGCTGGCCGCGAGCTCGTCGGAGCTGTGGAGCGGCTGGAGCCGTCCGATCGTGATGATCGTGTTGGCCCTGCTGGCGCTCCTGCCGCTCCGCCTGCTCGGCTTGGCGTTCGGAGGCGGCAACCCCAACTGGCGCCGCGTCTCCACCGCGCTCTTCCTGCTGGTGCTGCCGCTCTTCGTCGAAGGCGTGATCTCCGTCGCCGCCCTGCTCGCAGAACCCCTGGGGGTGCCCGCGCTCGCAGGATGGACGGTCGCGTCGATCTTCGCCAGCGACCTCACGCAGCTCGTCTGGGCGCTCGTGATGCTCGCTGCGCTGGTCCTCGCCAGCTCCGGCTTCTACGGTATCTGCGTGCAGTTCGGCGTCCTGGGGCGCCGCAGCCGAAGCGAGCCGGCCGCCGAGGTGAAGACCCGCGACGACACGCTGGTCGACTGGAACGACGACTTCTGATCGCCGGGACCGGACGCACCGAATGACGACGAGTCCCGCCTACCGTGCCTGCGTCAAGGCGCTGGAGCGGCTGTTGTCCCCGCGCGTCGCCTCGCGCACGCTGCACATGGCGATGCGTGAAGCGCGGCTGACCGCCGAGACGGTGACCGCGGACGACCTCGAGCCGATCCTCAAGGGCCCGGTGTTCAGACAGCTCCAGGTCGCCATGCCGCCCACCCGCGCCCGCGACTCCGTGAACGACGTCCTGCGGACCATCGCCGCCGCCGAAGCGACGGCCGGCGGCGATCGCTCCGACGCGCCCACGGCCGGATCCGCGGGCGAAAGCGACGACGTCGACGTGTCCGAGCGCGCCCCAGGCGCCGAGCCGGGGCCCGGAGCCGACGGCCCGGAACGGACGCCGGACGAGGCGGACGGCGCCGACGCGGCGCCCGCGGAGCCCGACGAGCCGCCCGCCGAGCTCGTGCGGCTGCGCGAGGCGCTCAGGCCGTTCAACCTCTACTTCGAGTGGCCCGAGGTGCGCAGGGCCCGGGCGCTCCTCGCCACGATCGAGGAGGAGGCCAGCGTCGGGGGCGACGTCGCCTCGCTGATGCCCGAAGCGGAAGCCACGCTGGAGACCGTACGCCAGAAGCTCGAGGACCGGCTGGTGCTCCAGGCGCAGGATCTCGCGCGGCTCGAGGAGGAGCTCGACGAGGTGTCGGGGCTGGGCGGCGCGAAGGCGCGCCGGCTGGCCGCGCTGGTGAACCGGGTGCGGGAGGCTCAGGCCGACCGCCAGCTCGCCGACGCCGAGATCGAGCGCAGCAGCGCCCTGGCGCGCGAGCTGCGCAAGCTCGTCGCCTCGAGCGTGTACCACGACGGCGGCGACGAGGGCGGGCCCGACCTCGAGGCCCGCATCCGGGCGCTGGACGCCGCGGGCGAGGTCGAGGAGCTCGACCGGCTCGCGCGCGACCGCGCCGTGCTGCTCGAGCACCGCGACGACCTCGCCGAGCGGCTTCGCGAGATGCGCGAGCAGGTGACGGCCGGGCTCACCCTGGGCGACGAGCTGCGATCGTTGCGCGACGCCTTCGACGCCGCCCGTGCGCAGCGCGCGGACGAGGTCTCACGCGAGCTCGCCGAGGTGGCGGCCCAGCTGAGCGAGCACGACGACGCCTGGACCGACGAGCTGCGACGCGAGCACGACGTGCTCGCCGGCATCGTGGCCGACGACGGCCTGCCGCCCATGGCCGATCTGGTCCGCTTCCACGACCGGGCCGCGCTGGCGCTCGATCGCGCCGCGCGCGAGGACCGACACGCCGAAGCGGACGCCGAGGCGGAGCGTGCCCGCCTGGACGTCCAGGGCGAACGTCTGGAGCGCGGCCGGCACGAGCTGCTGCGCTACGGGGACGAAAGCGACGACCCCGCCGTCGAGCGTCTCCGGGACGCGGTGAACGCGTTGCGGATCGCGCAAGCCGAGGAGCGCGTGGATCCCGTCGCGGAAGACGAGCTCCGCGCGGCGTCCGACGCCCTGTCGCAGCAGCGCGGCGACGAACGCGACCCCGAGGTCGCCGCGCGGGCGCAGCTCACCGCGCTGCTGGCTCGACTCGAGGGGCTGCCCGCGTCGATCGACCCGGACGGTGTCGCCGAGCTGCGCGCCGAGCTCGAGGGGCGTCTCGACGCGACGCCTGGCGAATCGGAGCTCGCCACCGTCAGCGCAGCCGTCGCCGAGGCGGTCGCCGCCGCGACGCAAGCGGCGCGGCAGCGCCTCGACCGGCTCGGATCGGAGGCGGGCCGCTGGTCGTTGCCGGCGTTTCTGGACGCGGTTCGCGACGCGAACGAGCGACTCGAGGACGGCCGCGATCCGGACCTCCCCGCGCTCGAGCGACGGCTCGAGGACGCGATCCAGGACGCGCGCACGCGCCAGCTCGACCGGCTCCACGACCTCGAGCGGGCCGCTGAGCGGCTGACGGGGATCGATCCGGCCGAGGAGGTCGCGCTTCGCCAGGCGCTCGCGCGAGCTCGCGCCTCCGTCGCCGAGGGGGAGCCGGCCACGACGATCGCAGAGGCCGACGACCACGTCGCCCGCCTCGAGGCGATCCTCGAAGAGCGCGTCGGCGACGTCACGCCTCGGCTCGACGCCGCGCTCGCGACGTTCCGGACGGTCGAGCGGCTGAACAGCGACGACGTCGCCACCGTGCGGCGGATCCTTCACCATCTCGACGGCCAGCGCGCCGCCTTCGCCCGCGTCTCGCCCGCCCTGCGCGCTCGGATGGAGCGCTCGCTGAAGGAGGCCGAGGAGGTGCTGGGCACGCTCGTCGAAGACGAGCGAGCCACGCGGGCGATCGCCGATCAGCTCATGTCCGGCAACCGCTTCGACGACGTCCTCGGACTGTTCGGGACGGAAGACGCCGCGGGCGAGGAGGACACGGCGCCGTCCGACCACGCCGCTGGGAGCGATGACGCTCGCGACGCTGGCTGACGAGACCGAGACGCGCGCCTTCGCCGCCCGCCTGGCACGCGAGCTTCCCCACGGAGCGCTGCTGCTTCTCGACGGGCCTCTGGGCGCCGGCAAGACCACCCTCGTCGCAGGCCTGGTGGCGGCGCTCGGAGGCCCCGAGCGGACGTCGAGCCCGACGTACACCCTGATCCACGAGTACCCCACGCCGCACGGCGACGTGATCCACATCGACGCGTACCGCTTGGGCGACCCGACCGCGCTCGAGGAGCTGGGGCTGGACGACTACCTGGACCGCGCCCGGCTGGTGGTGGTCGAGTGGGGCGGCGCGCTGGCCCGCTCCCACCCCGAGGCGTGGCGCCTGACGCTGGGCCGGCCGGCTGGCGCGGCGACGGTGCGGACCGCCCGACTCGAGCCGCCGCGTGGGTAGCATGCCGGTCGTGGACGCCCGCCTCGGCCTGGACACCGCAGGACCTCACCTCGCGATGGCGCTCTGGAGCCCCGCTGCGGGGCTGCTGGCGCGTCGCGCTCCCCGTGTCGAGCGTGACCACGCCGCCCGGATCGTCACCGAGCTCGACGACCTGTTCGGCGAGGCCGGCGTGCGCCGCGACGCGGTCGCCGCCGTCACGGTCGGCGTCGGTCCGGGGTCGTACACCGGGCTTCGCGTCGGCCTGGCGGCCGCGCACGCGATGGCGACGGCGTGGAGCGTCCCGCTGGGAGGCGCGGACTCGCTCGCGAGCCTCGCCTGGGCCGCGCTCGCTCCCGGCGAGACCGGCGTGGCGGTGATGGACGCGCGCCGCGGCAACGTCTACGCCGCCGCGTACCGACGGGGAGCGCACGACCTGATCCGGATCGCGCCGCCCGCCAAACAGCCGCGTGACGAGGTGGCGCGCGCCTGGTCGGCCGCGAGCTGGATCGAGGACGTCGCCCCGGACGCGACCTGGGCGGCCATGCGGTCGCCGGGGGAGCGACCGGCCGAGGCGGTGTACCTGTGACGCGGAACGGTATACTTCGCGGGATTCGTCGCGCCCGAGGCGGCCCACCGCCGTTCCGGCGGCGACCGAGACCGCGCGATCACGCGCCGCGCGGGTTCGAACCGACCGGCGCCGAGGCAGGAGTGTAGGGATGTTCAGACCGTGGCAGGAGATCGGCGTCGACCTGGGGACGGCCACCGTCCTCATCTACGTCAAGGGCAAGGGCATCATGCTCCGCGAACCGTCCGTGATCGCCATGGTGCGGGACACCGGCGAGGTCAAGGCGGTCGGCGACGAGGCGTACCGCATGCTGGGGCGCACGCCGGGCAACATCACCGCCGTCCGGCCGATGCGGGACGGCGTGATCGCCGACTACGACCTGACCGAGAAGATGCTCCAGGCGTTCGTACGCAAGGTCGTCACCGGCCCCGGCCGTTTCTTCCGGCCCCACATCATGGTGTGCGTCCCCTCCGGCGTGACCGAGGTCGAGCGTCGCGCCGTCCTGCAGGCGACCCGCGAGGTCGGCGCACGCAAGGCGTTCCTGATCGAGGAGCCTCTGGCCGCCGCCGTCGGGGCCGGCGTCGACATCGCCGAGCCCACCGGCTCGATGATCGTCGACATCGGCGGGGGCACGACGGACGTCGCCATCATCAGCCTGGGCGGAATCGTGGTGAGCGAGAGCCTGCGCATCGCCGGCAACGAGTTCGACGAGGCGATCATCCGCTACATCCGCCACAAGGAGAACCTGCTGATCGGCGACCGTACCGCCGAGGAGGTCAAGATGCGGGTCGGCGCCGCCATGCTCGCCGAGGGCGAGCAGAGCGACGAGATCGAGGTGCGCGGCCGCGACCTGATCAACGGCCTGCCCAAGACGATCACCGTCCGCACCGAGGACACCGTCGAGGCGCTCGAGGAGCCGATCCAGAAGATCGCCGACGGCGTCCGCCGGGTGCTGGAGCTGGCGCCCCCCGAGCTGGTCAGCGACGTGATCGATCGCGGGATCATCATGACGGGCGGCGGCTCGCTGCTGCGGAACTTCGACGAGCTGCTGCGCCGCACGACCGGCATTCCGGTCGTCGTCGCCGAGAACGCCACCGACTGCGTGGCGCTCGGGACCGGCAAGGCCCTCGACATGCTGCACGTCCTCCAGGACGCGCTGATCTCCGACAACTTCCTGCGGCGCTGAGGGCGCGCGTGCGGCGCACGGCTCGGCTCCGGCTGCTCGCCCCGATCGTGCTCGCCACGGTCGTTTTCGCAGCGCTGCTCCCCGGTCCGGTCGTCCGCCCGACCCGGGCCCAGGCGTCCCCCGTGCAGGCGACGCCGGCGCAGGCGAGGCCGGCGCAGGCCGTCGCATCGCGATCGCCGCCGGACCTGCCGCTCGATCGGATTCGGGTCGGCGACCGCGGCTACGGGCTGACCGCCGGACCCGACGGGATCGAACGCTTCGACGTCGTCGTGCTGGGCGTCCGGGAGCCGGTCGGGCCCGGCTTCCCCACCATCCTCGTCCGCGCCTCCGGACCGTTCCTGGACCGGAGCGGCGGCGTGGCCGCCGGCATGAGCGGCAGCCCCGTCCGCATCGGTCCGCCCGGCGAGGAGCGGCTCGCGGGCGCGCTGGCCTACGCGTTTCCGGACAGCGACCACCGCCTCGCCCTGGTGACGCCGATCGACGCGATGCGGGCGCTGGCGGACGCCGGCCGCGGCGGGCCGGCGACACCGCCCGGCGGCGGCGCGGAGCCGCTCGCGACGCCGCTCCTCCTGGCCGGCATCGGTCCGCGCGGGCTGGAGCATCTGCGTCCGATCCTCGCCCGGAGCGGCGGGCTCGCCGTACCCGTCCAGTCCGGCGGCGTCGGAGGGCCCGGTGCCGACAGCGAGGAAGGTGGCGCTGACGGCCTTGGCGACGGCACGGGCGACCAGCGCCCGGCGCCCGGCAGCGCGGTCGGCATCGCGCTGGCGAGCGGCGACGTCGGCGTGGCCGCCGTCGGAACGGTGACCGACGTCCGCGACGACGAGGTGCTCCTGCTCGGCCACCCCCTCCTGCGCGGCGGACCGGTGGACCTGGCGCTGCTCCCCGCCGACGTCACCGCGATCGTCCCGAGCCGCGAGCTGCCGTTCAAGCTGGCCAACGTCGGACGCGAGCCGCTCGGCACCGTCGTCCGCGACGGTCAGGCCGGCCTGTTCGCGCGGACGGACGCCGTCCCCGGCGGCCTTCCCGTCACCGTCCGCGTCGACGGCGAGGAGGGCGCCCGGACGCTGACGGCGCGCATCGCGAACGATCCGCAGCTGGCGCCCGCGCTGCTGGCGGTGGTCGTCCAGCAGGCCGTGGACGGCGTCCGGGACCGCGTGGGCGGCGGCAGCGCGGAGGTCGTCTGGGAGATCGCGTTCCGCGACGAGCCACCGATCCGGCTCCTCGACCAGCGGGTCCACGACCGCGACCTGGCCACCGAGGTGGCGCGACTGGCCGCGGCGCCGCTCGCGGTGCTGCTGGACAACCCGTTCCGGGACCCGGAGCTGGCCCGCGTCAGCGTCCGTGTCGGGATCCAGGAACGGAGCCTGGACGCGGAGCTCGTCCAGATCGCGCTCGAGACGCCCGAGGTGGATCCCGGCGGCACGGTCGTGGCGTTCGTGCGCGTGCAGCCGTTCCGCGGCGAGGCGCAGGTCCGGAGCGTGTCCATCACCGTGCCCGAGGACGTCGAGCCGGGGCCGTTGCGGCTCACCTTCCGCGGCGCGGCCGTGCGCGACCCGGAGGAGGACGAGCGCGAGGCGGAGCGCGACCCGCTCCGGCAGGCGACCTCGGGTCTGCCGCCGGTGATCTCGTGGGGGGAGCTCCTGGCCGCCCTGGAGGATCGTCCGCAGGCACGCGAGCTGATCGTCGAGATCCCCGGCTCGCGGCGCGCCCGTCGCCTCGCCCGCGAGGATCTCGGCACCGTCGTGACCGGACTGGAGCGCGTCACCGTCCACGTCCGCGGCACGGGCGACGCGCCCGCGCCCCGCGGCGGCAGAGGCGAAGAAGAGGACGCCCCCGACGCGGGCGCGTCGGGAAGCGAGGCACCGTGATCGGCACGAAGGACCTGGCGGCGGCGATCGGCGCCACCCTCGAAGGCGAGGACCGGAAGGTCGTGTCGCTCCTGCCGCCCGGCCGCGTCGCGTCGGGCGGGATCGTCGTGCCCAGCGACGAAGCGTCGCTCCGGGAAACGGTGCGCGCTCCCGGGGCCGAGACGTTGGCGGCGATCGTCGTCGCGCCTGACGCGCACGTCGCCGCACCGCATCCTCCCCTGCTGCGGCACCCCGACCCGCGCCTGGCGCTGGCCCGCATCAGCCGAGCGCTCGATCCCGAGCCGGCGCCGCCGCCGGGCGCCGCGCCCAGCGCCTCCGTCGCCGCCGACGCGACGCTGGGCCCCGGCACGTCGGTCGGACCGGGCGCCGTGGTCGGGGCTGGGGCCCAGCTGGCCGAGGGGTGCGTGATCGGAGCGGGCGCCGTCGTCGGACCCGCCTGCAGGCTGGGGCCCGGCACCCGCCTGTTCCCGAACGTGGTCCTCTACCCCGGCGTCCGCATCGGCGCACGCGTCCGCATCCATGCCGGCGCGGTCGTCGGCGCGGACGGGTTCGGCTATGCGCCCGGGCCGGGCGGGGCGGAGAAGCTGCATCACCTGGGCAGCGTCACGATCGGCGACGACGTCGAGATCGGGGCGAACGCCTGCATCGATCGCGGCACCTTGGGCGACACGGTCGTCGGGAGCGGTACGAAGCTGGACAACCTCTGCCAGGTGGGGCACAACGTGAGGATCGGCCGGCACTGCCTGATCGCCGGGCATACCGCCATCGGCGGCTCCAGCGTGATCGAGGACGGCGTGATGATCGGGGGCGGCGCCGCGCTGTCCGATCACGTGCGCATCGGCACCGGCGCGCGCATCGCGGGCCGGGCCGGGGTGTCGAAGGACGTGCCGGCGGGCGAGGCGTGGGGAGGAGCGCCTGCGGTTCCGATGCGCGCCTGGGCCCGCGAACGCTACCTGGTCGGGCGACTGGAGCGCATCTGGACGTTCGTACGCCGAGCCCAGAAGGCCGAGGCGGAGCGTTCGGAGACGACCGAGGAGGAGTCCACGGGGGGGCGCGGCGCGTGAGCTCCCGGTCCACCCTCGCCGGGCACGGCGTGCACGGTGGCGCGCCGTGCACGGTGCGCCTGCACCGCTACGACGGTCCGTTGGTGCTCCGCCGGGCTGGCCGCACGATCGCGCCCCGGATCTCGGCCGTCGTCGGCGCCCGCGGCGCCACCGTCCTCGGGGCCGACGGCGTACGCGTGGCGATGGTCGAGCACCTCTTCGCCGCCTTGCACGTGCGCGACGTCTGGTCGGGCGTCCTGATCGAGGTGGACGCCGACGAGCTCCCGATCCTGGACGGCTCGGCCGAGCCTTGGGCCGAGGCGCTCGCCGAGCTCGGACCGTTCCCCCCGAGTCCCGAGCCGTCCGACCTCGAAGGCGAGGTCCGCCGCGACGACGGCGCCACCGCCGCCCTGGAGGCCGGCCCGCGCGGACTGGACGTGCGCATCGCGTTCGACCATCCGGCCGTCGGGGAGCAGGCTTGGCGGGGAGGGCCCGAGCGCTGGCCGGAGCTGCTTCCGGCCCGTACGTTCGGGTTCGCTCGCGAAGCGGACGCGCTCCGCGCGGCGGGCCTGGCGGGCGGCGCGAAGAGGGAGAATGCTATCGTCTTCGGTGACCATGCGCCTCTCGAGCCGCTACGCTTCCCCGACGAGCCGGTCCGGCACAAGGCCCTGGACGCGCTCGGCGACCTCTACCTTCTCGGGCGCCCCTTCGCGGGGCGCCTTCGTGTGCGTCGCGGCGGGCACGATCTCCATCAGCGTCTCGTGAGCCGCATCGTGGCGGCGTCCGCGGGGAGCGGCGGGTGAGACGCCGCGAAACGGTCCGCGTCGCCGTCGTCGGCGCCGGCGTGATGGGACGTCACCACGCCCACAACTACCTTTCGCTCCCCGGCGCGGAGCTCGTCGGGATCGTCGATCCCGATCCCGCGGCGCGCGCCCTGGCGCAGCGGTCGTACGGCTGTCCGACGTTTCCCGACGTGGACGCCCTGCTGCGCGCCGAGCGGATCGACGCCGCGAGCGTGGTCGCCCCGACCAGTCTGCACCATCGCCTGACGATGCGGCTGATGGACGCCGGGGTGCACGTGCTGGTCGAGAAGCCGGTCGCCACCAGCGTGGCCGAGGCGGCGGCGCTCGCGAAGCGCTCGCGCGAGCTGGGGCTCGTGCTCCAGGTGGGCCACATCACCCGCTTCTTTCGCGCTGTGCGCCTGCTCGGCGACCGGGTCCGGCAGCCGTACCTCATCGAGGCGCGCCGGCTGTCGCCCCAAGCGCGGATCAAGGACGTCGGCGTGATCCTGGACCTGATGATCCACGACATCGACATCGTGCTGGGGCTGGTGCCGTCCGCCATCGCCGAGGTGTCCGTCGCTGGGCACGTCGTGGACGACGACGACGCGTTCGAGGACGTGGCGGCGGCGCAGCTGACGTTCGAGAACGGCTGCATCGCCCGGTTCCTGGCGTCGCGCGTGGCGCCCGACGCCGAGCGGAGCCTGGTGGTCGCCGAGCGCGAGCGGACCTACCGCGTCGACTTCCTGCGCGAGCCTCATACCGAGATCGCGGTGTACCAGGCCCGGCGCGACGCGCACGGCGACACGCACGTGCGCACCGATCGTCAGGTGGTGGCCGAGGACAACCCGCTGCGCGAGGAGCTGGCGCACTTCCTGGCGCGGATCGCCTCGGGCGCGCCGCCGATCGGGACGCTGGACGACGACCTCCGCTCGCTCCGAGTGGCGACCGATCTGCTGGCCAGGCTGCGCCCGTCCGCGGCGCCCGGGCCGTTGGTGGGGCCTCGGGTACACTGACCGGCATGGACGTCGACATTCGGGCCGTGCTTCCGCACCGCTATCCGTTCCTGCTCGTGGACCGCTTCGTCTCGCAGGAGGGCGACCGGTTCGTCTGCGTCAAGAACGTCAGCTTTGGCGAGCCGTTCTTCGTGGGCCACTTCCCGGACGAGCCGGTGATGCCGGGCGTGCTGATCGTCGAGGCGCTGGCACAGGCCGCCGCGGTCGGGCTGGCGGTCCGCGAGGGCGTGACGAGCGGCGCGATCGGCTACCTGGCCGGCATCGACGGCGCCCGCTTCCGCCGCAAGGTGGTTCCCGGCGACGTGCTCGAGCTCGAGGGCGAGATCCTGATGTTCCGCAGGCGCCTCTGCAAGGTCGCCGCCAAGGCCCGCGTCGACGGCGAGGTCGCCGCCGAAGCGACCCTCTCCTTCGTGTTCCAGGACTGAGTCGTGGCGCAGGTCCACGCGACCGCCGTCGTGGATCCGGCGGCCCGCCTCGCCAGCGACGTGCAGGTCGGTCCGCACGTCGTGATCGAGGCCGACGTGGAGGTGGGGGCCGGCACCGTCCTGCTGCCGGGGACGGTGCTCTCCTCCGGCAGCCGGCTGGGGGCGCGTTGCCGCCTGGGACCGTACGCGACCGTCGGCGGGCTGCCGATGGACCGCGATTTCGCGGGCGAGACCAGCTTCGCGGTGCTCGAGGACGAGGTCGAGCTGCGCGACTTCGTGAGCGTCCACCGCGCGACCGGCGAGGGCTCCGAAACGCGGCTCGGTGCCGGCACGCTCGTGATGAGCTACGCGCACGTGACGCACAACGTCCAGGTCGGGCGTGGCGCCGTGCTGACGAACCTGGTCCAGCTCGGCGGGCACGCCCGGGTCGGCGAGCGCGCGGTGCTGGGCGCCGGCGTGATGGTCCACCAGTTCGCCCGGATCGGCGCGTACGCGATGGTGGCCGCCACGAGCGGCGTGAGCCGCGACATCCTTCCCTACGCCCTGGCCCGCGGGAACTTCGCCGAGCACTACCGCCTGAACGCGGTCGGCCTGCGCCGGAACGGCATCGAGGGCGAGCGCTACAGGGCCCTCGAGCAGGCGCTGCACGCGCTGCGCCGGAAGGACGACGCGACGTTCGTGCGGCTGGCCGCCGCCTGGCCCGAGGTCGAGACGATGCGGAGCTTCCGGGACGACAGCCGGCGCGGCCTGGCTCGGTTCCGGGGCGGCTCGTGAGCGCCTCGGCGCACGAGGACCGCGAGGTGGTGCTGGTCAGCAACGGGCCCGGCGAGCTGCACACCTGGCTGCGCCCGGTGCTGGACGCCTTGCGAACGGCGGACCCGACCGTGCCGATCCGCATCGCGCTCGTCCCCTGCCAGTTCGCGTCGGGCCGGGAGGCCGAGATCGCGGCCACCTTCGGCGCGCAGCGGGTCACGACGCCCGCGCAGTACCTTCGGACGGTGCCGTCCGGCCGCGCGCCGGCCGGGCTGGGCGCCGAGAGAGGGCTGGTGCTTCAGCTGGGCGGGGGCGTCGGCCTGGCCGCGTCGCTCGCCGCGCGGCTGGGGCATCCCCTGCACCGCTACGCGTTCACCGCGGGGGGGCACCGCGCCGTGGAGCGCCTCTACCTGCCCGACGAGCGGACCGCGACGCGGGCACGGCGGGCGGGTACGCCGGCCGCGCGCATCGAGGTGGTCGGGAACCTCGTGGCGGACGCCGTCCGGGCGCACGCCCCGATCGACGACGCCGGGTCGCCCCACGTCGTGCTGATCCCGGGCAGCCGTGACGACTTCGCGCGGCCGCTGATCCCGCTGATGCTGGCCGTCGCCGAGCGGCTCGCGGTCCGGCACCCGTCCGCGCGGTTCGTCTGGCCGGTGAGCGGGATGCTGGACCCGTCCACCCTCCGCGACGGCGTCGCCGGCGTCGAGGCGCACGTCCTGGGCGGCGTCGGCGGCCTGCGCGACGGCGACCGCGTCGTCACCCCCGGCGGGGCCGTGGTCGAGATGGTCTCCGAGGACGACCGCCACGCCCATATGCGCGCGGCCGACCTGGCGATCACCATTCCCGGCACGAACACGCTGGAGCTCGGAATCGCCGGGCTGCCCTCGCTCGTCGTGCTGCCGATGAACGCGCCGGAGCGGATCCCGCTCGAAGGCGTCGGGCACTGGCTGGGTCTACTGCCGTTCGTGGGCCGCCCCCTCAAGCGTTGGGCGGTCCGCCTGTTCGTCGAGGGGCTCGACCAGCCGGTATCGCTGCCGAACCGGATCTCCGGCGAGCCGCTGTTCGAGGAGGTGGCCGGCATCGTCGATGCGGACGACATCGCCGTCCGGGCGGACGCCCTGCTCCGCGACCCGGAGGACCGGGCTCGGCGTCGCGCCCGGCTCGAGGCGACGATGCCGCGTCCCGGCGCGGCCGAGCGCCTGGCGCAGCGGATCCTGGCGCGGCTCGACGAGGGCCCGGGGTGAGGCGTCTTCTCGCCCCCTTCGGCGTCGCCGGCTGGGCGGGGGTCGTGGCCGCCGTCGCCGCCTCGGCGCTTCGCGTCGCCGTGGTGCCGCTGTTCGTCGGACCGGTGCTCGACCGCGTGCTCGTGCAGGGAGACATGGACGTCCTGCCCCGCGTGCTGGCGTTGACCGGCGCCGCGCTCATCGGCATGTCGCTGCTGGTGCTGGCGCAGGAGACGATGCTGGCTTCCTCCGGCGCGGCGCTGGCGGCCCGCTGGCGGGAGCGGCTCTACCGAGATCTGCTGCGGCGCGAGCCCGGCCGCCTTCCCGGGACCTCCGGCGGACTGGCCGGCCGCATTCTGGCGGACCTGGTCGAGGTGGAGCACTTCCACCGCTACGGGATCGGCACCATCGTCGCGGAGGGCACCGCCATCGCCGCGATCCTGGCGGTGCTGTTCTGGCGAGCTCCCGGCCCGACGCTGGCGCTGCTGGCGCTGGGCGTGCCCGCCGCCTGGGTGCTGGCCGTGCTGGGCCGCCGCTTGCGGGCCCAGGCGGATCGCGCTCAGGCGGGCAGCGAGGCGGTGACCGCCCACCTGCAGGAGGGGCTTCGGCAGCACGCCGTGGCGCGCGCGTTCGACGCCGAGGCGTTCCTGATCCGTCGCTTCGCGGGGGCGAACGACGCCACGCGCCGTGCCGCCGTGCGACGCGGCTTCCTCTCCGCCCTGCAGATCCCCGCCACCCAGATCGCGCTGTTCGCCGCGCTCGCGGGCCTGGTGACGCTGCTCGCCGGGCAGGCGTCCGCCGGCCGGCTGTCGGTGGGCGAGGTGGTCGAGTACCTGACGCTGGTGGCGCTGCTGACGACGCCGGCGCAGATGCTGCCCCGCGGCTACGCGCTGCTGCGTCAGGGCGAGGCGGCAGCGCGCCGCCTGCTGGCGCTGGAGACGGCGCCCGCGCGGGACGGCCCGCCGCGCGATCCGCCTGGCCCGGACGCCGCCGAGCGAGCGGCGGCCGCGCCGGCGGCCGTCGCGGAGCGTGGGCTCGCGCTGGACGACGTCTGGGTCCGGCACCCGGACGGCCCGTACGTGCTGCGGGGCGCGACGGCGCACCTGCCCCAGCGCGGGCTGGTGGCGCTGGTGGGCGACAGCGGCGCCGGCAAGTCGACGCTGCTGGCGGTTCTGCTCGGGTTCCTGTCCGCCGAGCGCGGGCGGGCCACGCTGGCGGGACGGCCGCTGGCGTCCGCGCGCGACGCCATCGGCTGGGTGCCGCAGTCGCTCGACCTGATGCGGGGGACGCTTCGAGACAACCTGACCCTCGGCCGCGACGCCACCGACGAGGATCTGCGAGGGGCGCTGCGCGCCGTCGGCATGGACGAGGCGGTGGACGCCCTTCCGACCGGCCTCGATCACGTGCTCACCGAGGACGGCGCCGGCCTCTCGGGCGGGCAGCGGCAGCGCCTCGCGATCG
>CAZLQH010000055.1:0-13822 GCA_964561595.1 uncultured bacterium
CCGGGCGGCCTGTTCGAGCTTGCCTTCGCCACCTGGCTCCTGGTTCGCGGCTTCAGCGCACCTGTCGCGATCCCCGTTGCACGCGAAGCACGCGCGCACCCCCTCGCGGGATGAGTGGCCGTGTGCCGTTCCAGACCGGTGAAACGAGGGTCGGCGAGATGGGGCACGGTTGCAAAGGTCATACGATAAGGATCACGGCGTCAAGTAAAGGAGGAGCATGATGGCTTCAGATCAACACGACAAGAAGGAGCATGACAAAGCCCGATCATCCAGGATCGGGGCAGGCCTTGCCATCGGTATTGGTGTTGGACTCGCCATCGGCGCGGCCATGGATAATCCCGGCGCTGGACTCGTGATCGGTATCGCGCTAGGCATTTCTCTTGGTGCGTCACGACGGAAAGAGAAGGCTTCTGAACGAGATGTTGGACGATCCCCAGTTCGAGATGCATCCGCTCAAGGTACCGAAGAAGACCCACATCCGAAGTAGGCAGTGCCGCACGTGTCTTCGTTTCGCTGACCGACACTCCGACCATCGGTTCTGGTGGGTAAGAAGCCGTCGCAGGAGACCCGCAATCCCCGATCAAATCCGGCGAACCCTACCGGTGTAGGCCACCCCAATCCTGAATCCTGTCAACAGCACACCGCCGACGCCGGACGTGACGAGGGCCAGAGCGAGATCGGGTGAGAAGTCGACCAAGGGCCCGATCGACGTGCCGAACAAGCTCGGCACCAGACCGATGAGAACCCAGGCCGCGGCGCCCGTGGTGAGCAGCGGGAACCACAGACTGAACGTTGCTACAGCGCCCGTCTTGGCGCGAACCTTGGCACGGTCGACCCACACCTTGATGATGCCGAGAAGATAGAAGATCGGCAGGATCACCAAGAGGATGAACAGGGCCTGTCGGGGCCATCCGATCCCGCCGCTGTCGTAGCCGAGGCCGAGCGCCCGGTCGGAGATACCGACGCGGAGGTGGGCCGTCTCTCCGAAGCCCATGCCACTGCCGCCGTTGACGAGCACGATGACGGCCGTCTTCTGGGCAGGGAGCATCGTCGCGAGCGTCTCGACGCCGGGGCTGACACCGTCATGCCACACCACCCCGGCGCCTGGATCCAGGTTCCAGCCGAAGCCGTAGTTCGGCGACAGGGCGCTGGCAGGGCGCATCATCAGCGCCTTGCCTTCGGCGCTCAGCACGTCTTCCTCGCCGTTCATCATCATGCCCAGATAGCGCGCTAGATCGTTGGCGCTCGCAACGATCCCGCCTTGCGGCGCCGTGACGCGGTCGGTCGTGGTGTCGGAAACCGGCCGTTTGGTGCCGAACCACGGCCGGTGCCCGGTGGCCATGGACGGGTGGATGTCGCCGTCCGCGACGAAGCTGTCGCTCATTCCGACCGGCTCCAGGATGTGGGTGGCCACATACGTCTGGTATTCCTGTCCGCTCACGACTTCGATCACGCGACCCAGGATCTGGTAGTTGGCGTTGGAGTAATCCCAGGTCTCGTCGGGCTGGTAAGCCGGCGTCACCTCTGCCAGCCTGTGGACCCCGCGCTCGAGGTCGTCCAGCTCACCGGTGGCGTCCGTATGCCGAGCGTTGCCCTGCCGTGTGGAGAAGCCGCTCGTGTGGCCGAGCAACTGCCTGATGGTGATCGCGCCGGCGGGTCGGCCCGAGAAACCGTCGAGGACCTGCCCGAGCACGGTGTCCAGGTCGATCTTGCCCGCCTCGACCAGTTGCATCACGGCCAGTGCGGTCATGCTCTTGGAGATCGAGCCGATCACGAACGGCGTCTCCGGCGTGATGGCCGTGTCGCCTCCGAGCTTCACGACACCGCGCGCGCCGGCCGTTGCGACGTTGCCGTCGGCCACGACGGCGTACGCCAGTCCGGGAACGCCCGAAGCAGGCATGGCGTCATCGATGAACGCCTCGATCGACTCTCGAGGGGCATTGGAAGCCGAAGCGGAGCCCATGCCAAGCGCGAGGATCACGAGGGCAAGGCTCACCAGGCGTCGCGGAACTTGCATCAGCCACCTCCGAAAGCACGTGCGGACGTCCAGAAGATGTCGCGGACCCATCCCAAGAGGGGCTGGCACGTGCATCCGAGCGGCGATCGGCCGGAGACGGCACGACATGGCGTGTGGTCCAGGCGTGAGCCAAGACGGTTCGTGGTCGGTCCCGTCATCACGTCGCCCCGTCCACCGAAGCTCGAACCGCCTACGGTGGCCGGTCAACCGTAGGCTCTCGACGAAACGACTGTCAAAGCCGCACGTTCACTCGATGTTGATCTCAATCGGTCATCGCAACAGTCTCAGCATACGCTTCGCCTGGCGACTTCCAATCGAGGGTTTCTCGTGGTCGTCGGTTGAGGCTGTCCGCGACCTCTTCGATGAGCTTGGCCGTGAACGCCGGCAGGTCGTCCGGGTTCCGGCTCGTGACGAGGCCCTGGTCGACCTGGACCTCGCGGTCGACCCAGGTGCCACCCGCGTTGCGGACGTCGGTCTGCAGGCTCGGGTACGAGGTGAGCGTACGGCCGCGCACGACGTCGGCCTCCAGCAGGACCCAGGGGCCGTGGCAGATCGCGGCGACCGGCTTTCCCTTCTCGAGAATCCCGCGGACGAAGCCGACGGCGGCGGGATCGACAGCGACGGTTTCGCATGGCTCGAGGTCGTGCCGGACGGTGGTGGCCTCTCCGCTGCGGACGCCGACGACGCTGACGCGACCACCGGAGCGCTCCACCGCGGCCTTCGGTTCGGCGAACTCGACGTGCTCGGTGCCCTTCGGCGCGATGAGGATCGCGACGTGCTTGCCCTTCGGATCGTGTTTCATCGGGTGCTCCTCCCTGGGCGCGCCGTGGCCCCAGCAAGGGCCAGAGGCCGCCGCGCTTGGTCCCTGCGAATCTGTGGCTTCGACGCGGGCGGGCGCGACGCGCGGGTCACGGGCCGTGGGGGCACCCGATGGATCCCCGCACCGCCGGGCGGCTCACGTCATCCCGCGTGTCGGTGCACCCGTTAGACGGCCGGGTCGATGCGGAGCACGCGCCGCATCATCCAGCGGAAGGTCGCCCCGGTCCAGGATCGGGGCATCAGGCGCGTCATCATCATGATCATCATCTTGTTGCGCACACCGGGCACGGCGTTCGGGCGCCTGCCGAGGGCGGACAATCCTGCCCGTGCTACGTCGTGAGGGCTCATGACCGCCATGCCCATCTTCGCGAGTTCGGCGTTGATGTCCTGGGCCATCGCGGTGTCGGTGGGTGAACCGTGCTGGGTCTTGTAGCGGCTCGGTTCTCACGCGGCCTGAGGACGTCGCACGTGATCCTCTCGATCTTCTGGCTGGGACTGCTCACTTCCAGGCTGTTCACCGGCGTGGCGTCGCCCCTGCTCGCCGACCGAGCCGCGTCCGACGTGTACCTGTTGTTCGTGCTGCTGGGCATCGTGGCGTACCTGATCTTCCCGACCCGCATCGCGGCGCAGGCGTCCTTGGGACTCCTTCTCTCGACGGCCGTCGTCGCCGGAGCCTGGTTTGCTGTGGCTCTGCTGAACGGACAGCCGTTCGGGTCCATCTCAGGCATTTTGGTGTACGAGGCGATCCTGTTCGTGACGCTCCTCATGCTGTACGCACTGTCCCGCAGCAAGGACCGTCACACGGAAGCACTCCTCGAAACCGCTCGGCTACGCGACATGGCCTACACCGACACGCTGACCTCACTCCCGAACCGTCGTGAGCTCGAAGAGCAACTCGAGCGTGCCGCCGCGGCCAGCCACGCCCTTCAACACGCCCTGTCGGTCGTGTTCTTCGACCTTGACGACTTCAAGAGCGTAAACGACGCGCACGGTCACTCGGTAGGGGACGACGTGCTCACGCAGGTCGGAGAAGCGCTTGAAACCCTCCTTCGATCGGGCGACACGTTCGGGCGCTGGGGCGGCGAGGAGTACTTGATCATTGCGCCAGGCACCAGCCACGAGCATGCCCTCCACCTCGCCGAGCGCCTCTACCGAGCCAAACGTGAGGGACGGAACCGCGTCGTCGGGCGGGCTGGCGAACGACTGGATACGTCGAGCCCCTGAAGGCCACCACCTGTGGAGGTGGTCTTGCCGTGAGTGGCAGTAGCACGCCGCATCGCGCCGCCGAGGAGCGCAACCCACGGCTCGCCAAGCAACGTCCTACGGCGGCCACATCACGTACGCCCCCTGCGCCTCCAGCGTCGCCAAAGGCAGGACAGGTGCAGCACGCCCGCCCCTTGCCGCCACAGGTAGTGCTGCAGCAGCACGTGGCCGAGCAGGCTGGACACGACCGCCAGGTTCTGGGGGGGTGTTGATCGCAGCGTTGCGGTTCGGGTTCCAGCCCTCTACGCCTTCGGTTCCAGGCCGTGGCCGGCTGGGTGGCGTCGCGTCGCCTGGGGCGGCTGCGCGGTCCGGCAAGGGCCATTTGCCCCTGTCCACGTTGGCTGAGCGGGAGAACGCTGACTCCGAAAGGCCGGGCCGGACCGATCGCAGGAGTCCTCGAAGCTCCGCGAGTGTCGTCCGGCCCGCGTCGGTGGCCCATGACGTCCACGCACGACCCCCTTCCTCTCGCCCCGTGGCGCACCCTGTTCCGCGTTGGTGCCGTTGCGGCATTCACGTCCGCCGCGCTGATCCCGGTTCAACTGGCCTTCTACGTCCTCAACCCACCCCCCGCGACGGTGGCAGGCTGGTTCGCGCTGCTTCAGGAGCGCCCCCTGGCGGGGCTGGTGGCGATGGACTTGCTGTACTTGGGGAACAACGTCGCCGCCATGCTCCTGTACCTGGCGCTGTTCGCGGCGCTGTTCCGGTTGGCGCCGTCGCTGCTGACGATCGCCCTGGCGCTGGGCCTCGTCGGCCTGGCTGCCTACTTCGCGTCCAACCCTGCGTTCGAGATGCTGAACTTGGCGCAGCAGCACGGCGCGGCGGGCACGGCGAACGAGCAGAGCCTGTTCCTCGCCGCTGGCCACGCTGCTTTGGCGCGCTACACGGGCACGGCGTTCGATGCGTACTACGTCCTCAGTGCCGTCGCGTTGATTCTCATCTCGGTGGCGATGCTGAGGACGAGCGTGTTCTCTCGGGCGGCGGGCCTGACCGGCCTTATCGCCGGCATCGCCATGATGGTGCCGTCCACGGCCGGCGTGTTCGGTCTGACCTTGGCGTTGCTGTCCCTGATTCCGTGGGCCGCGTTCGCCATCCTCGTCGGTCTCCAGCTGCTTCGCATGCGCTGACGATCCCTCTCGAGGTAGGCCCGCCGTTCGCTCCGCCGGGCGGCACCGCCCTTCCCGTGCACCGCGCCGCGACACGCCCCCAGACGAGACCCAAGCGATCGTCACCGCGGCCACAAGTCAAGACTCCCGAAGTCCGTGTCAAGTCCTTCGGGCGTGCCGGAGGACTTCGTCGGCTCGGCTTATGGGGGAGGGCCGTGACGAGCCGGAGACATGCGGCTCGGTTGGGGAAGATCGGGAGGACTCTCGTTCTGCGCTGGATCTCCTGGTTGAAGCGCTTCAAGCCGTTCGTGTATCGGGTCTTGGGTCGGTGCGCCTCGGGAAACGAGAGTTGCGCCAGGGTCGCTTCGATGCCGTCCTCGATTCAGTGGGCGAGGGCCGGCGCGTCTCGCTCCAGCGTTCCACGAGGTCCCGCGCAAGCTCCAGGGCCCACCCCTTGTCCGGAGCTGCGTAGACGGCCTTCAAGTCGCTCGTGAGGGCCTTTCGGTGCTTCCTCACGACCTTCCCACCCGCATTCCGAAGGAAGTGCACGTAGCACCGCTGCCACGCTGCGCCCTGGAAGTGCCGCTCGATCGTGGCGACCAGTCCGCGGTGATCATCGCTCGTCACCAAGCGCACGCCGTGCAACCCGCGCTCCTTTGGTTCCTGAACAGCGGGCCGCACGTCGCTTCGCTTTCCGTCTCCGCCACGTCGACGGCGAGCAGATCGCGGTGCCCGTCCTCTCGGACGCCCTTGACGACAAGCACGCCCTGGCTGACGACCTGCCCGCCGACGCGGACATGCTCGTACCTTGCATCGATCACCAGGCACGAGTAGGCCACGTCGGCGAGCCTGCGGTCGCGCCAGGCGGCCAGGGCACCGTCCAGCTCGCCGGCGAGGCGGCTGACGATGGACTTGCTGAACACCGTCCAACAGAGCGCTTCGGTCACTTCCGTAGCTTCGCCCGTCGACACGTCCTCCAGGTACATCTCCATCAGGCCGACCACCAGCGCCTTCTCGCTGCGCTGTAACCGATCGCAGGCCTCGTCTTGAGCTATCGTTCACTCCGTTCCCATGGGTTGCTTCGCGCTGCCCATCGTGGAGGAGCGATGGCCCCCTTCTCAGCCAGGAACCTCTCGCCGGAGCCGTAAGCCACATGCTACGGGGCGCTGTCGGGTGAGGCTCGGAGTCGACGTGATCGAACGTGAGGATGCGCCTGAGAAATCACGTCTTGGTCGGACTGTTCGATGTTCCCCGAGCATGGACGGCTTACCCAGCTTGGACATGGCCTTCAGCCGGTCTGGGGTTCGATTCGCCTAGGCACGACGAAGCTTCAGGAGCCCGCGACCGAACCGACGGGCGGCCGTGTCCGTCGAACACCGACGCACCGTGGGAGCTCTCCCCGACCTCCGGCCCCCGACCCCATGGTTCCGTCGTGGATGGTTCATCGGCAGAATGCAGGGACGGTTGGCCGGTGCCCACGCCCACGCCCGGGCGCCGGGCGGCGTGCCGTCGTCACACGGGGGCGTGGCCGCGGGGCTCGCCACGCGGGGGCGATCCGTACGGCGGACGCATGGGAGGCAGGATGAGCGATCACCGAGCTCGGTCCGTGTTCGTCGGCAGCACGTTTCTCGTAGCGATGGTGGCCAGCCTCGCCGGAGGCGGCGTGCTCGAATCCGCACTCGGACCCGGCGCGACGCGCCTCGTGGCGGGTGATGCGCGTGGTCTCGCCCTCGGCGTCGTCCTCGAGATGGTCAACGTGATCGCGGTGCTCGGCATCGCGGTCGGTCTGTATCCGCTGTTCCGCGCCACCTGGGACGGCGTGGCCCTAGGCTACGTCGCCGTGCGCATTCTCGAGTCCGTGTTCCTGGGGCTGGCCGCCCTCGCGCCGCTGGTCGCGGCATCGCTGGTTTCCGCGGGGCGCTCGGAGGGGGGCGTGGTCGAATCCGTGCCGCAAGGAGCCCTGCTGGGGCTGCTCGCGTTCCGTAGCGAGATCCTCGGCGTCATGATCCCAGCTTTCTTCGCGGTCGGTGCCGTCCTGCTGTACCTCTGGCTGTGGACGACCGAGCTCGTGCCCCGGTTCGTGTCGGCGTGGGGCCTCCTAGGCGTAATCGGCATCGTGATGGCGAACGTGATGGACGTCGGCACGCCGGTGATGATGGCGTTGGCACTTCCGATCATCACGAACGAGATCTTCTTGGGCGTGTGGCTCATCGTCCGTGGGTTCACGATTCCGCGCCGGCCGACACGCCCGGGCGCCCGAGGCGCCGCACCGGTGTGATGCCTTCGCCCCTCGCCGGGGCGAGACCTCGTGACGGAGGTGGGCGACAGCTGTCCGACCAGCCGTGCCCAGGGGGCTGGAGGTGTACGGGGCGCCTTGGAAGCACAGGAGGAGACGAAGGACGAACATCGAACCATCCCGATTACGATCGATCACGTGACGAAGCGTTCCGGGACGCTGTCCAATGGCGTCCACCATGACGTTCTGTGTTGGTCGGGGACGAAGCAGGACGAACGGGCTCGGATTCACACGCAAGGGGCCACTGGTCCAAATCCAGTTCCGCCCACCAGTGGGTGAAGGGCGCGGTCGAAAGTCCGGGCCCTTCGTCATTCATATCGCGGCACGTATCCGATCTCGAGGTCGCATGGCTGGTGCCCTGGCCGGCCTCGACCGCCCACGCAATCGGCCGTCCGAGCACCGGCGCAGCGCGCCTCGTCAAGCCGCTTGCTTGTGGCGCCCCTCGGCGGAAGGCTCGATTTGGAGCACGCGCCGCATCATCCAGCGGAAGGTCGCCCCGGTCCAGGATCGGGGCATCAGGCGCGTCATCATCATGATCATCATCTTGTTGCGCACACCGGGCACGGCGTTCGGGCGCCTGCCGAGGGCGGACAATCCTGCCCGTGCTACGTCGTGAGGGCTCATGACCGCCATGCCCATCTTCGCGAGTTCGGCGTTGATGTCCTGGGCCATCGCGGTGTCGGTGGGTCCTGGCGACAGGACGCTCACGTGGACGCCCCGGTCCTTCATCTCCTGGTGCATGGCTTCGCCGAGCGACAGCACGTAGGCCTTGGCGGCGCCGTAGTGAGCCATGTAGGGCTGGGCACTCCAGCCGGAGAGGCTGGCTACGAAGAGGATGGCACCGTTGCCCCGCTGGGCCATGCCGTGTCCGAAGTGGTGAGCGAGGCGCATCGGCCCGTAGCAGTCCATGTCGAGCAAGCGCTGATGGGCGTCGATGTCGCCGTCGATCAGGTAGCCCCGCTCCTCGGTCGCCGCGCACGGCACCAGCACGCCGACCTCCCGGTCGCCCACCGCCTCGATCAGCCCGTCCACCCCCGTTCTCGTGGACAGATCGGCGCTGAGAACCTCGACCTCGACTCGGTACCGGTCGCGAAGCTCCAGAGCGCGCTCCTCCAGCCGCGACGCGCTTCTGGCGACGAGCAAGACGTCCATGCCTCCGGCGGCGAGTCGCTCGGCGATGGCGCTGCCGATGCCCGCCGTAGCTCCGGTGACGAGCGCCCACCCGGGGTATCGCTCCTTGTAACGCGCGCTTCCGCTCATGGGTCTCGCCTCTCTGTAGCCAGGTTGAATCCAACTGTTTGGTTGGTTATCATGACGCTAGCATTCGCGGAATGAATTCGCAACCGCTGAGTTGGAAAAGGGGAGCCGAGGACGGAAGATGGGCCGACACAAGACGTACGACCGCGAGGACGTGACGCGCAAGGCCATGCAGCTCTTCTGGGAGCGCGGGTTTCACGCCACGTCCACACACGACCTCGCCGAGAAGATGGAGGTCAACCGGTACAGCCTGTTCGCCGAGTTCGGGTCCAAGCAGGGCTTGTTCGAGGCTGCGATGGCGATGTACGAGCGCGACGTCGTGACCTCGTACTTCGCGGTGCTGGAGTCGACGGACGCCGGGCTCGCCGAGATCCAGTCCGTCATCGACGCTTTCGCGGCAGCGGCCGGTGGCCCAGGCTCGGAGCGGGGCTGCATGCTGTGCAACGTCGCCGCGGAGCGCGCCCCGTTCGACCCTGCCAGCGAGCGCATCGTGGCGGGCTACGTCGATCGCATCCAGCGTGCGCTGTCGAACGCTCTGGACAATGCACGACAGCGTGGAGAGGTGGATGCCGACCTCGCCATCGAGGACCAGGCCCGGTTGTTCACCAGCAGCCTGCTCGGGTTCTGGCTCCTCATGCGTGCCGGGGTCGATGCCGAACTGCTGCGCGGAGCGGCCCGAGCATGGCGTGTCCAGCTCGACCACATTCGCGCCATCTAACGTCCCCACCGGCCGCCTCCTCGAGTTCAGCCGTCGCGGCGGCCGGAGCCGTTCAGAAGACGGGCCGCCACCACACACCCGCCTCGGGGCGAGGTGCGCCGAGCCGGGTGCGATCCTGAGCGCCACGGATCGGGTCGGCCTCGCCCCGACCGTCGGCATCGAGCTCGCTGGCGCCCGGCGGGAGGCGCCTGCCGGCTCGTTCAGCCTCGAAATCCTTGCCATGGACGCCGACAAGCGCCGCATCTTGATCGAGAACCAGTTCGGAGACAGCGATCACGATCGCCTCCGCAACGTCTCACCCACCCCGCCAGCTTCGATGTCGACGTCGCCGTCTGGATCGTCGAGAAGGCCCGACCAGAGCACGTCGACGCCATCCACCAGTTGAACGAGAACGCAGTCTCGCCAACCAGGCGGCCGAGCTCCACGCGTTCCGGAGGGGCCCGATCGAGGTCTCCCGCGACCGGCGCCCGGTGCACGCCGGCATCTCGCCCAGCACGAAAACGTGGCTCGGCGCCAGCAGCGGCGTTCCCGGTATCGCCTTCACGTACGGCGCCTACGAGCACGGCGCACGCGTCGGCGAACAGGGCCAGCGAGCCGCTGAGCAGCCCGTCCGGCACCTCGGCGACCGTGTGCGCCAGCACCAGCCCGACGCCAGGACGATGCTCAGGCGCCTTCGGGTCTTCGCCCTGCAGCCCTGGTTCGGCGCGGTGTCGTGTCGGTGTCCGATCGGCGCATATCCCCTAGCGCTGACGCAGCAGGCGTGCGGAGTTGCCCATGATGCCGAGGTCGGGAATCGACTGGAGGGCTGCGGCGAAGATGGGGGGCAGGAGTCCGACGGCGGCCAGAGTGATCCCGACCAGGTTGTAGGCGGCGGTGAAGCCGATGTTGAGCTTCACGACGCCCATCGTGCGCCGCGACAGCGCGAACAGCTCCGGAACGCGGCTCCAGTCGTCTTGCATCAGGGCCACGTGGGCCGCTTCGATCGCGACGTCCGTCCCGGCTGCGCCCATGGCGACCCCGACGTCCGCCTGAACGAGTGCGGGCGCGTCGTTCACGCCGTCGCCGATCATGACGACGGTGCGACCGTTCGCCTGGAGCTCGCGGACACGCTCGATCTTGTCTTCAGGCAAGAGGTCGGCTCGGTAGGCGATGCCGAGCTCCTCCGCGATCGCCTGCGCGGTGCGCTCGTTGTCGCCGGTGAGGAGCTCGATGTGGCGAATGCCGTGCGCACGCACCGCTCGCAGCGCCTCCAGCACGTCGGGACGCAGGCTGTCCGCGGCGGCGAGCACGCCGGCAGGGACGCCGTCGACCACCACGAACAGCAGGGTCCTGCCGCGGTTCTCGAGCGCTTGGGCCTCCGGGGGTACGGTCCCGTCCGGCAGCAGCCGGTGGGAGCCCACCTGGACCGTGCGTCCCTCCACGCGTGCGCGTACGCCCAGGCCTGGGATCGCTTCGAACGTCTCGGGCGTGCCTGCGGTGAGGCCACGCTCGCGAGCGCCGCGCCGGACGGCATCGGCGAGCGGATGCTCGCTGTCGCGTTCCGCGCTCGCAGTCAGGGTGAGCAGCTCGTCCTCGCCCCAGGTGCCGAACGGTACGACGTCGGTCAGGTCGGGCCTGCCGAGCGTCACGGTGCCGGTCTTGTCGAGCAGCAGCACGTCCGCCTTCGCAAGCGCTTCGATGTACTTCCCACCCTTGATGAGCAACCCGCGCTTGGCGGCCTGCCCGATGGAGGCCAGCATGGCGACGGGTGTAGCGAGCGCGAAGGCGCACGAGCACGCCACCACCGTGACGGCGACCGCCGCGAGCAGGTTCCCCCCGATCAGGTAGGTCGCGAGCGCGATGCCGGCGACGAGGGGCAGGTACCAGGCGGAGAACCGGTCCGCCATGCGCTGCGTCTCTCCTCGGTTCGCTTCTGCCTCCTCGACCTGCCGGATCACCCTGCCGAAGGTGGTGTCGCGCCCCACGCTGCGGGCGTGCACGCGGAGGCTGCCGAACTGCGCAAGGGTCGCAGCGAACACCTGCGTGCCCTTCGCGGCCTCCACGGGCATGGACTCGCCGGTGATGGCGGCCTGATCGACGCTGGCGTGGCCGCTCACGACGTCCCCGTCGACCGGAATGATCTCGCCCGGTCGGACGACGACGGTGTCGCCCACGCGCACCTGCTCCAGCGGTACCTCGCTCTCGATGCCGTCCCGTTCGATGCGTGCGGTCTTCGGGGCGAGGGCGGTCAGGTCGCGCAGGGAACGCCGGGCCCGGTCGGTCGTGAAGCTCTCGGCGTAGTCGCCCACGCGCATGAAGAACACCACCAATGCGGCGGTGGCCCACTCGCCGATCGCGAGCGCGGCCAGCGCACCCGTGCTCATCAGGGTGTGCGACACGATGCGACCCCGCAACGCGTTCCGAACGACGTTGCGGAACACGGGGTAGCCGAAGGCGCCCACCAGCAGCGCCCCGATCCAGAACGGCACGCGGTCCGTGAGGGTCCCTAGGAGCCCGAGACCTTCGCCGATGACGACCACGAACAGCACGACGGCGAAGATCAGGCCCATGAGCGTCATGGCTCGCCGGGTGAGGGCCGAGGCGCGATCCGCGTCGGTCGGATCGCTGCGGCCCTGCGCCTCCGTCGCGCCGGGGCGTGCAGGAACGGGGCAGGTGTAGCCGGCCTGTCGGATCGCCTGCCGGACCGCCTCCACGTTCGTTCGCGAGGCATCGAGCGTCACCGCCGCGCGTTCGCCTGCGAGGAACACCTCGACGTGCCGAACGCCGGGCAGCTCGGCGAGGGCGCTGCGGACGTTCTTCACGCAACCGCCGCAGTCCATGCCGAGGACCGGCACCTCGATCGTCTCCAGGCGCGCGGCCGAAGGTGCATGAGCGGCATCAGCCATGCGGACCTCCGCCCCCGCGGGTGTAGCGGGTGCAGGCGTAGACGCCTCGCGCGACCTCCGCAAGGAGCTCTTCGGCGAGGCCCACCAGCTCGTTCACGCGCGGATCGCGCGTGCGGTAGTACACGTGCCTGCCGTCGCGTTCGCTCTCGACGAGACCGCAGTCCTTGAGGCAGGCGAGATGGTTGGAGACGTTGGACTGACTCAGGCCCGTGGAATCGACCACGTCACCGACGCACCGCGGTCCGTCGCGGAGGGTCTCGAGGATCGCGAGGCGCGTGGGGTCGGCGAAGCCTCGGAACAGCTTGGCCTTGAGCTCCGTGTCTTGGGAGGCTGCGGTCAGCATGACGTCAACGTATCAATACCTGCTGATGTGAGGATGTATCAAGCGAGGCGTGGTGGGCTCGACCGACCGGTGCGGCACCGTGCCTGCCGGCGGCGACCCGTCGAGCCTGCGCGGTCCGGCTCGCTTCAACGGCTGGGCACGAGGATCGATAGCGTCGCCCTCGAAGAGCTCGCAGCGCTCGAACCGGCCGATCTCGGTGCTCGTGTAGCCCACCTGTCACGTCGTGGGATCCTCCATCACTCGGTCGAGGGTCAGGAACTCGGTTACGACCACGCTGCCCGTTCGTTCTCCCGTCCCGGCGCGTCGCGGATCACACGCGCACGCTGGCGTTGCGGAACACGGCGTACCTCAAGGCGCGCAGGCCGTGTACGACCCGCCACGAGCCGCGCGGGTAGGTGGCGCGATCGAAGCGGGCGAAGTGTCGGTACAGGTCCCAGTGCGTGATCTGGTGCGCGACCGGCGCCTCGGGGATCTCGCACCGGCCGAGGATGTGGGCGACGATGCTCTTGGACTCGACAGCGGCCAGGAACGGTGTCGCCGAGGTGCTGTTGAGCAGCGTCATCCCGACGAAGAACAGGTTCGGATGGGCGCGTGACCGGACCAGCGAGCCGAGTCTCGGCAGCAGCTCGTCGAGCGTGGCGACGTCACGGTACTCGGAAAGCCCGAGGTAGCCGAGGTCCATGCGGTAGCCGGTGGCCCACAGCACCAGGTCGGTGTCGAAGCTCTCGCCGTCGTCCAGGGTGATCTCGTGGCCATCGATGCGTCGGACCTCGCCCCGGTGCCGGACGAGGTCGCCGAACGCTCTGGTCATCGCGGAGCGGCCCGGGATCAACATGTGTTGGTCGACGTCGAACGGCTCGTCGGGCTCGATCGAGCCGAGCCCGAAGCGCGCGTACTCGGTGCGGACGAGCCCCCGCAGGAAGGCGTTGACCGTGCGCGTCGAGCCGAAGCCCGCCGGGCCGAGCACGGTCTGGACGACGGCCAGCGCGCGGAGGTTGGGCCAGCTGGCGTGCTTGGCCCGGGTGGTGGGCAGGAACCAGCGGGGCGTCCGGTACACCCAGCGGATGAAGCTGTCGGAGCGGGAGCTGATGTGCGCGGAGGTGCTTGTGGGTAGCGGCGGC
>CAZLQH010000056.1:0-13617 GCA_964561595.1 uncultured bacterium
CGAGGGCGAGGCCGAAGGCGACACGGACGGCCAGAGGGAGAACGACGGCGAGAGCGAGCAGGAGCCCGCTCCCGACGACGAGGCGCCGGGAACGGAGCCGACGGGCGCCTGACCGTCCGATGCAGGCGGGTACGATGCCGTCATGCCTCACGTGACGCCCCCCGCACGCATTCCTTGGATCGTCAAGTACGGCGGCAACGCCATGACGGACGAGGCGACCCGCCGAGCCACCGCCGCGGCGCTGGGGCGCGCCCGGCGTGAAGGCGCCCGACTCGTCGTGGTCCACGGCGGTGGGCCCGCGATCGCTCAGGCCCTGGCCGCGACGGGGATCGACAGCCGTTTCGTGCGCGGCCGCCGCGTCACCGAGCTTGCCGCCATGCCGGTGGTGGAGGCTGCCCTCACGCTCCTCGGCAAGCGGCTCGCGCAAGAGATCGGGGACGCCATCGGCCTGACCGGCCGCGACGCCGGTCTGCTTCGTGCCGAGGTCGCAGACCCCGCCCTCGGACGCGTGGGCCGCATGACGGGCGTACGCACCGACGTGCTGATCGATCTCATGGCGGCCGGGCTCACGCCGGTGCTGGCGTGCCTCGCCGTGGACGCGGAGGGCGAGCCGCTCAACGTCAACGCCGACGAAGTGGCGGGCGCCGTCGCTGGAGCGATGGCTGCGCCCGTGGCGTACCTCACCGACGTTCCGGGCGTGCTGGACGACCCGCGCGACCCCACGTCGGTGCTGCCGACCCTGGACGCCGAGGACGCCCGCGCGAGGATCGCGGACGGTCGCATCGGCGGCGGCATGATTCCGAAGGTCGAGTCGGCCCTCGACGCCCTCGCCCGGGGCGCGCCGTCCGCGTCGATCCTCGATGGTCGTCGCCCCGATCTCGTGCACGACGCGCTCGAGGGGCGGTCGGGCACGCGTCTCGTCCCGAGCGGCTGACGCTCCCCCGCCCGTACCGACGCCGATCTCGGATTCGCCGCGGTGTCGGTGACCGACGTCACGGCGCGAGGGACAAAACTCCACAACGCGTCCACGTCGTGTCTGATACACTACGCGCCGATGCGTCCTCGCCGATTCCTCCTCGTCGTAGCCACGATGCTCGCATCCTGGGCCGCTGCCGAGACCGTGACGGTCCGCCCCGGCGATACCTTATGGGCGATCGCCCAGCGCTACGACACCACCGTGGAATCGCTCATGGCCGCGAACGGCCTTTCCCGCCCGGACCTTCGTCCGGGCGAAACGTTGATGCTTCCCGGCGGCGACGCGCCCGCTCCAGAGGTCTGGACGGTCTCGCCCGGCGACACGCTCTACGACATCGCCACGGCGACGGGCGTCAGCGTCGACGAGCTCGTCGCGTGGAACGCGCTGGCCGGCGCCACGATCCATCCCGGACAGGAGCTGCGCCTGGGCCGGACCGGCACGGCGGAAGCGGAGCTGACGCCCCTGACCATCGAGGTGCGGCCCGGCGACAGCCTCTGGCGCATCGCCCGGAGTCACGACACGACGCCGAGCGCCATCGCGGCCGCGAACGGGATCGACGTCATGGGCGTCCTGCGTCCCGGCGACCGCCTGGTCGTGCCCGGCGTGTACGCCCAGGCCGGCACCCCCAGCGACCAGGGCGGGTTCGCCGCGCCGACGATCACCGTCGATCCGGGCGACACGCTCTGGGAAATCGCCCGTCGCTACGACACGACCGTCGCCGCGCTGATGGCCGCCAACGCGTTGAGCGATGCGTCGCTGCGAGCCGGCCAAGAGCTCAGAATCATCGGTGCCGACGGCATCGCCACGTCCGTCTCGCCCTCAGCGTCGCCCTCCGCGACGATCCCGCGACCCTCCGCCCCCGCGGCCCCCACCGCGATGGTCTGGCCGCTCCGCGGATCGATCACGTCCATGTTCGGCTGGCGCCCGTTGCGCATCGGCGGAACGAACATGCACTACGGCCTGGACATCGACGGCGTGACGGGCGACCCGATCGTCGCCGCGACCGCCGGCGTCGTGACGTACGCGGCCTGGATGGGCGGCTTCGGAAAGCTCGTGATCGTCGAGCAGGGCGACACCGAGTACTACTACGCGCACGCTTCGGAGATCCTCGTGCGCGAAGGGCAGCAGGTCGACGCTGGCGAGCTGATCGCGCGGGTCGGAACGACCGGACGCGTCACCGGATCGCATCTCCACTTCGAGATCCGCGTCGACGGCACGCCGGTCGATCCCACGCCGCTGCTCGAGGCGCGGGCCGGCGTTCGCTGACCGGTCGACTCCGTGCGCATCGTCGTCATCGGTGATCTCCACACCCAAGAGGCCAAGCTCTGGCGAATGCTGGACGAGGCCGGCCTGCGTACGCCCGACGGCGACGCGACGGAAGACCTGCTCGAGGGACGCCTGCGGCTCGTGCTGCTCGGCGACCTGGTGCACGCGAAGTCCCGCGAGCAGTACGCCGCCCTCGCTGGCGTGCAGAGCTACGACGAGTTCGACCCCAGTCATCTCCGTCGCGCAGAGCAGGCCCAGGAGACGTTCCTCCGGCGCGTCGCGGCGTTCCTGGCGCCCCTCCCGGACGGCGTCGCCACGATTCTGCTGGGCAATCACGACTTCAACGCCATCTCGCGCACGCAAGGTCCGCTCCGCAGCGACGACGTCAGTCACCTGGAGTGGAAACCCGGATACGGGCGCGACCTGCCCGAGGACCTGGCCGCCTGGATCGCATCGTGGCCTCGCGAGCTCGTGGTGGACGGCGTGCACTTCGCGCACGTCGGTCCCAAGCCGGAGCACAACGTCTACGACACGGCGTTCTATCTCGAGAACCGGCGCCGCTGGATCTACGAGGACGAGGACGTGCTCGAGGGGACGCCGTACCGGCTCGGCGCCTACGGGCACACGCCCGTGCGCGGCGGTCTGAACCTCGCGTCGCAAGGTCGAGCGCTGCTGCTCGACGGGAACGGTCACCAGGACGAGTACGTCTGGTGCGAGCTCGACACCGGCCCGGACGGGATTCGGGTGCGACTGCGCGGGCTCGTGTTCGACGAGACGCTGCCCAGCTGAGCGTCGCTCGCCGAGCGTCGGTCGCCTGGCGTCGTTCGCTCAGCGCAGCTCGACCGTCGCGCCTTGCGGCACGAACGCGGCCCAGGTCACGAGCGCCTCGAGCGCGACGCGGTTCCCCTCCGAATCGGTGAACCGAAGCCCGCCGTCCACGCTCCACGTTCCCTCCAACACCGCGCCACGCCAGAGCAGCAACGCCTCTCCGCCGTTCACGGGAATGTACAGACGGCCTGCGGCGTCGTTCGGAACCGGTCGCGCCGTGACGCGCGCGATCAGCACGGCCTCGACCTGCACCGCCGTGTCCGACGCCGATACCGCGTCTTCGCCGTTCCGGATCCAGCGGTAGCGGTCCTGGCCGGCGACGTACCGGAAGCCGGAGTCGTACGCGCCGCTCCAGTCGATCGTGACGCCGTCCGCGCGGGGCGCCTCTTCGGGCGGGGGCACGGGGCGGAACCCGGTCAGCAGTCGCTGCGCGTCGATGCTCATCGACCGGATCGCGGCGCGCAGCGCCGAGCCGGCGCTGTACAGGTCGTACGGCGCCGAGCGGTCGGCGGCGCGCTCGAACAGGTCGCCGCGCCGGTAGGCGTTCAACGACGGCGCCACGCCCTGCTCCAGCGCGATCAGCGAGCTGGGCGAGCCGCCGTCGTGGACCACCACCGCGTCGGCCCTGGCCGCGACCTCGACGAAGTAGTCGCGCGCGCTCCGGACCGGTCCCACCCGGGCCGGCTCCCCCGCGTCGAAGAACGCCATCAGGCGGGTCGACCCACCCTCGACCGGCATCTCGGCGATCCAGCTGGCTTGCGGCAGGCCGGCCTGCGGATAGCCCAGCGCGTTGTCGATGATCACCGCGAGCGGTCGCGGACGCGTCTCGCGCAACGGTGGCGGGGGCGTGGCGGGCGTGCCTCCCCCGCCCGCACGGCCGTCGGGAGAGGCGGCGCGGCCCAGCGCGTCCGCGGCGGCGTCGTCCGGACCGCCGGGCTGCCCGGGCGTGGCCGCGTCGCCGCCTGCGGGTGCGTTCGGGTCGGGCACGTTCGCCGCGGCACCGGGTCCCGGGTCGGGCGGCATCGCCCGCACGGCGGCCTGGACCGCCGGCGACGGAAGTCGCCGCAGCGCCCGCACGCCCGCGTCGGGCGCGACGCCCAGCGCGCGCGCGTTGCCGGCGTCGGCGCGGATCGACGGTGCGACCAGGGACCGGCCGTCGACCGCGCCCACGATCGCCTCCGGAGCCGCGACCGAGCGCGCCTGGGGCACGGTGGCGCTGGGCTCGGGAACGGTCAGCCCCCGCGTTGCGCGGGCCTGCACGGCGGCGACCGGCGGCGCGAGATCGCGCGCCTCGGTCCGGACGTCGGGTGAAGCGCGGGACAGCGCGACCGCGCCCCCCGCGGGCCGTGCCGAAGGAGCCGGGATGGGAAGCGCTTCCGGCAACGGCCTGGGAGCGATCTCCGGGCTCTCGATCTCCGGCACGGCCACCGTCACGTCGGGCGCGGGCGAGGGCAGGGTCGCCTCCGGAGCGCGGACGTTGGGCGTGGGGACGTCGATCGGCGTCGTCGCCACCGGAGGCTCCGGGGTGTCCGGTTCTGCGATGTCCTCCTGTTCCGGGCGCGGCGGGGCGGGCGGCTCGGCCTCCACCGTCGGCTCGGCGACCGGCTCCCCTCCGGTCGGCTCGTCGACCTGGGGCGTGCCCGGAACGGGCCTACCCGCGACGTCGGCGGCGACCTCCGGCGCAGGGGCGTCGGCCGCCGGAGCGTCGTCGGCGGCGGCGGGAGCCTCCGCCTCGGCGGGAGCGGGCGTCCCCAGGTCGATCACGAGAAAGCGCTCCGGAGGCTCCGGATCGGGGAGATCGACGTCGATCCAGAGGACGAGGGACAGGAGCAGGACCGCGTGCACCAACAGCGAGAGCGCCGCTGCGCGCCGCTGGTCGGGATCCGCCCACAACCGCCGCCCCCCCATGGCTCAGCCGCCCGCTGCGATCGCCACGCGCGTCGCGCCGGCGCGCTTGATCGCGTCCATGACCCGAACGGTCAGTCCGTGCGTGACGCTCTGATCGGCACGCAGGACGACCACGGCGGACTCCTGGTCGCGCAGGAGCGCCTGCAGGGCCGGAACGAGGGACGACTCGTCGAGCTCGGTTCCCGCGAGGTAGATCCGTTCCGAAGCGTCGATCGTCACGGTCGGCAGGCTCGAGGCCTGCGCCTCGGCAGACGACGCCTGCGGCAGATCGACGGGGAGGCCCGTCTCGAGCGTGATGAACGTCGTCGAGACCATGAAGAAGATGATCAGCAGGAACACGACGTCGACCATCGGCGTGAGGTCCAGGATCGGCGACAGCCTGGTGCGGCGCGACCGGCGCCTGCGCATCAGCGCGGCTCCGCGACGTCCTCGGACGGAGCGGCGTCTCCGCGGCCGGTTCCCTCGCGTCGCGTCGCGACCGCTTGGACGACCTCGCCCATCAGCTCTTCGCGACGGCGCTCGACCTCGAGGAGGATGCCGTCGACGCGACTCGACAGGACGTTCTGGCCGATCAGCGCGGGGATCGCGACGATCAGTCCGGCCGCGGTCGTCACGAGCGCCTGGCCGATGCCGTCGGCCAGCGCCGCGGGGTCGCCCGTCCCCTGCTGAGAGATCTCGGCGAAGGCGATGATCATGCCTGTCACGGTACCGAGAAGACCCATCAACGGAGCGATCTGGGCGACCGTCGCCAGGGGGCGCAGTCCGCGCGCGAGCTCCTGCTCCTCCTCGAGGCTCGCCTCCTGGAACGCGGCCTCGACCGCTGCGCGGCCGTACGGCAGTCGCGTGAGGGCTGCGCCCAGGACCCGTGCGACCGGGCCGCCGTGGGCTTCGCAGGCTGCGAGGGCGGTGTCGAGGTCGCGCTCGCGCACCGCCGCGTTGACGCGGCTCATCAGTCGCTCGCTGTCGGTGCGCTCGCGCGACAGCTTGATGAACCTCGCCAGGAACACGTAGAGCGCGTAGAGCGACACCACCACGATCGCAACCAGGACGGGGCCGCCACTCAGGATCAGATCCATGCCTCTCCCCTCACATAAGGAGCGTACGCGCGACCGGACTGAGCGGCATGAGAGCCGATCATCCGGTGTTGCGCATGCCCGCCGAGATGCCGAGCAGACTCACGAGGACCGCCGACTCGACGCCCGGACGATCGGGACTGTCGAGCGGAAGCGAGCGAAGACGACCGAGCAGCTCGACCTGCAAGTAGCTGATCGGATCGACGTACGGGTTGCGCAGCTCGATCGAGCGCGAGAGCGTGTCCGGGGCGAACAGCGGGTGCCCGGTGGCCTTCTCGACCACGTCGACGCTGCGCGCGTGCTCCGCCTCGATGCGGGGTCCGAACGCGCGGGCCGCGGCCTCGTCGGCCAGGTCGAGGTAGCGACGGAACACCGCGAGATCGCTCTTCGCGAGGCTCATGCGGGCGAAGTCCACGACGGTCCGGAAGAACGGCCAAGCGTCGTACATCTCCCGCACGAGGCCGGGGTCGATCGCCCCGAGTCCGCTGCCCAGGCCGTACCACCCCGGAAGGTTCGCGCGGCACTGCGTCCAGCTGAACACCCACGGAATCGCGCGCAGGTTCTGCAGCGAGCGATCGCCCGCGCGCCGTGCCGGGCGCGAGCCGACGTTGAGTCGCGAGATCTCCTCGATCGGCGTCACCTGAGCGTACAGGTCGAGAAAGCCGGGCGCCTCGAGAAGCTCGCGGTAGGCCCGGCGCGCCTCGGCGGCGGCCTGGTCCATCGCGTTCCGGAACCGCGGGGGCACGGGGTCCGAGCCGCGCGCGTCGCGAGCCGAGCTCAGCAGGAACGCGTGCACGATCTGTTCCAGGTGTCGGTGCGCCAGATCCGGATCGGTGTAGCGGTCGGCCATCGCCTCGCCCTGCTCGGTGAGGCGCATGCGCCCGCCGAGGCTGCCCGGCGGCTGCGCCAGGATCGCCCGACCGGCCGGTCCGCCGCCTCGGCCGATGGAGGTGCCGCGTCCGTGGAACAGGCGGAGCGGCACGCCCGCCTCGCGACAGACCTCGGCGATCCCCTCCTGCGCCCGGTACAGCGCCCAGTTGGCGCTGAGGAAGCCGGCGTCCTTGTTCGAGTCGCTGTAGCCGATCATGACTTCCTGCACGCCACGCCGCTCGACGTGCGCTCGGTAGACCGGCAGCCCGAGCAGCGTCCGGAGCACCCCGGGCGCCGCGTCGAGATCGTCCTGCGTCTCGAACAGCGGCGTGGCGTCGATCTCGTGCACGCCGGCCTGCTTGGCGAGCACCAGCACCTCGAGCACGTCCGAGGCGCCTTCGGTCATCGACACCACGTAGCTGCCGGTCGCGTCCGTCGCGATGTCGCGCTGGACCCAGCGGAACACGTGCAGAAAGCCGATGGCGCCTTCGGCCTCCGGTCCGAGCTCGGCGTCCTGCGAGGCCAGCGGTCGCGGCGAAGCGAGCTCGGCCGCGAGCAGCGCGATCCGCTCGCCTTCGGGCGCCGTGGCGTAGCTCGACGTCACGCCCGCGTGCGCCAGCAGCTGGCCGACGGCCCGCTCGTGCACCGCCGAGTGCTCGCGCAGATCGATCGGCGCGAGCTCGAACCCGAACGCGCGGGCCCGCTGGAGCACGGGCCACACGAACGCCCGAGCCGCCCGACCGCTCTGCCCCTGCTCCAGGGTCGAGGCGACGAGCTCGAGGTCGCGGCGGAAGCCGTCGCTGCCTCCCGGATAGCCGGGAACGGAGCGACCTTCGACGAGCCGCTCGCGGGACTGGAGCAGGAAGCGATGCACGAAGAAGAGCTTGCGGCGGAACGGCTCGTGCTCGAACCGGTCGGCCCCGCCCTCGGACGCCTCGAGCGCGGTCAGGTCGTCCCGGAACGTCTTCGTGAGGCTGACGCGCTCCTCGGCCTGCGACAGTCGCTGCACCAGCAGATCGACGTCGTGCAGCGACGCCTCCAGGGCGACCTCGGCCTGCAGCCGCACGGCGGCCTGCGTCACGTCCGGCGTGACGAACGGATTCCCGTCCCGGTCGCCCCCGATCCACGATCGGATCCGGACGACCGGCCGAAGCGGGGCCTCGCCGACCTGTCCGTAGGCGGCGGCGAGTGCGGCCTCGAGGTCCTGCTGCAGCCGCGGGACGGCGTCGAGCAACGACCGGCGGAAGAAGTACAGCGCGTTCTTGACCTCGTCCAGCACCGTCGGCTTGTCCTGAAGGAGCTCGCGCGTCTGCCAGAGGGTGGCGATCTCCGCGTGGATCTCGTCGTCCAGCTCCCTGCGCTGCTGGGGAGCGAGCTCGCGCTCGCGCAGAGCGCGCAGCGCCTCGGCGACCCTCTCGAGCTTCAGTCGGACGGTGTAGCGCTTGACCTCGGTCGGATGGGCCGTCAGCGTCGGCCCCACGTCCAGCGACTCGATCAGCCGGCGGGCCTGGCCGTGCGACCAGCCGTCGTCGCGAAGCTCGACGATCGCGGCGGCGATCGACTCGGGCCGTGGCCGGTCCTCGCTGGCGTCCGCGTCGCGCAGCCGGTTGACGCGGACCCGGTGGATCTCCTCGGCGAGGTTGATCAGCTGGAAGTAGACGGTGAACGCGCGCAGCAGCCGCTCGGCGGTCGCGAGGTCCAGATCCGCCAGGATCGCGATCAGCTCCGCGCGCGCCGAACCGTCGGCCTTTTCGTCCCGCATCCGCTTCGTGATCGCCCGCACGCGCTCGACCAGGTCGAACACCCGGTCGCCCTCGAGCTCGCGCAGAACGCGGCCGAGCGCTCGGCCGAGGTGATCGACGTCGGTGCGCAGCATGCCGAACGGGTCGGCACCGCGCGGCGTTCGGGTCGCATCGTCGATCGGCATGCCCGGCATCCTACCGCGGGTCGTCCGCGACGCCCTCCTCTGCCCGCTGGATGCGGCGGATGGCGCGGGCGCGCGTGCCTTCGATCTCGATCGCCACGGCGCAGACCGTCGCCGGACCGTGGGCGGGACGGAAGCGCTTGGGCGTCTTGCGGGTGAAGCGGTGGTGGACCTCGTCGAACCCCATGCCGATCGAGGACGCTTGAACCCCGGTCATGCCCACGTCGGTGATGTACGCCGTGCCGCGGAGGATCGTCTCGTCCGCCGTCTGGACGTGCGTGTGGGTTCCGATCGCCGCCGCCGCGCGTCCCGCGGCGTGCCAGCCGAGCACCTTCTTCTCGCTGGTCGCCTCGGCGTGGAGGTCGATGATCACGGGATGGTCGGTCCCGACCCGCTCGAACAGATCGTCGATCGCGCGGAACGGATCGTCGAGCGGATCCATGAACACCCGCCCCATCACCTGGGCCACGGTGATCCTCTCGCCCCCGGGCAACGCGAACGTCGCGGCGCCCAGCCCCGGCGTTCCCGGCGGGTAGTTCAGCGGGCGGATCAGGTGCTGCGTCTCCTCGAGCAGCGCAGCGGTCTCGGCCTGATCGAACGTGTGGTTCCCGAGCGTGACGACGTCCGCCCCGGCGTCACGAAGCTGCTCGAAGTGCTTGCGGACGATGCCGAAGCCGCCGGCCGCGTTCTCGCCGTTCACGATCGCGAAGTCGTAGTCGTCCCGCACGTCGCGAAGGAACGCCCGCGCGGCCTTGAGGCCAGGGGTGGCGAAGACGTCGCCGACGAACAGAACGCGCACGAGGGAGAGCCTACCAGCCTGCACCCGCGCGAAGCGGGGTGGTAGCGTCGGTCATGGACCGTTTCGACGCGATCGACCGGCGCATCCTCGCCATTCTTCGCGAGAACGGACGCGCCTCGCACGCGTACGTCGCCAAGCAGGTCGGCCTCTCCGCTCCGGCCGTGGGCGAGCGCATCCGCAAGCTCGAGCAGACCGACGTCGTCCTGGGCTACCGCGCCGTGCTGGCGCCGGACGCCCTGGGCCTTCCGATCTGCGCCTTCGTGGCGCTCGCGCCCCGGCCCGGCACGGTCGTGGCCGAGCTCGTCGAGCGGCTCCTGGAGCTGTCCGAGATCGAGGAGCTGCACTCCGTGGCGGGAACGTACAGCTACTTCGCGAAGGTACGCGTCTCGAGCCCGGAAGAGCTCGACGAGTTCCTCGACCGGCTGATGATGATGGAGGGCGTCGAGCGCACGGAAACCACCATGGTGCTGCGGACCAGTGCCGAGCGACCGGTGCCCCTTCCGTTCGAGGCCGCCGCCGAGACGCCGGCGGGCGGAGCGTCGTGACCACCGTTCGGCCCCTGCGCGACGACGACGTGGACGACTGGATCCGTCTCAAGCGAGCGTCGTTCGGCCATCCTCGCGATCTGGGCGACGCGGAGACGCGCGCCATCCTCACGTCCCAGGTCCGGTTCGGTCGCGGCGTGGAAGACGGCGGCGAGCTCGTGGCGGCGTGCACGTGGTTCCCCTATCCGGCGTGGATCGGCGGCGTCCGCGTCACGATCGGCGCGCTGGCGGCCGTCGTGTCCGCGCCCGAGTCCCGGCGCCGCGGCAACGTGCGCGAGCTGGTGACGGACGGTCTGCGCGAGCTGCACGAAGCGGGCGTGGGCTGGTCGCTCGAGTACCCGTTCGACCCCCGGTTCTACGCCAGGCTCGGCTACCGGGCGTTCCCCAACGGGATCGTGCTGGACATGCCGATCGAGCGTCTTCCCGGCGACGCGCGCGACGCCGCGTTCGCGGCGGTACCCGACCTGGACCCCGAGCTGCGCCGGATTCGTGCCCGCTTCGCTTCGGCGCACGGCTTCGCTCTGGACCGCGACGAGCCGGCGCCCGCCGCCGGGGAAGCCACGACGCTGCGTTGGCGCCGGATCTTCGAGGCGCCCAGCGACGAAGCCACCCCCGCGACGGCGTACCGGACGGACGGCGGCTACGCGATCGTGGCCACGGAAGGCTTCGGACCGAGCGGCGTGCTGCACGTCGTGGACGCGGCATGGACCGACGGCGACGCCCGCCTGAGGGTGCTCGCGATGCTCACCGCGTGGCGCGGTCAGGTCGGCACGGTCCGGCTGGACCTGCCGGCGCACGACCCGCTGGCTCTGGCCGAGGCACCCGCTCACGGCCGGGCGCGGCCGGTGCTCCAGGGCCGCATCGTCGACGTCGCCGCGGCGCTGACGCCGCTACGGCCGGCGCGGCCGCCCGGACGCGACGCGGTGAGCTTCGAGCTGCGCGACCCGCACTGTCCCTGGAACGAGGGAGCTTGGCGCGTCGAGCTGCGCGACGGCGGCTGCATCGTGGAGCGGAACGAAGGCGCCGAGGGCGACGTGCGCCTCGGCGCGGACGCGCTGGCCGCGACGCTCGCCGGGGTGCCGCCGTCCTCGCTCCAGGCGGCGGGCGACGTGGAGGGCGACCTGGGCGCGCTGCACGCCTTGGCCGCGACGACGGCCGATCATCCGCCGTTCCAGGCGCTCGCGGACCACTTCTGAGGCTCGTCCTGGACGATCGCCTCGTGGAACCAGTCGGGCAGGCGCTCACGCTCGCGACGGAGGAATCCGGGGAAATCGGCGTCCAGCAGGTACGTCACCGCGTGATCGTCCGCGCTGCGGACGGTGCGGCCGTACGCCTGAACGATCGTCAGGCAGGTGCGCCAGGCGTACCACGAGGGATCGCGGGCGCGCCGGGCGGCGACCTGCGGATCGCCGAGGAACGGCCAGGGGATCTTGCAGATCGCCTGCCAGCGTGCCGCGTCGTCGGCCAGGTCCACGCCCTCGGTCATGCTGGGCGTGAGCAGCACCGTCGGGCCCGGCTCGCGCAGGTGCGCCTCCAGGGCGGCGTCGCGCCCCGCGGCGTCTGCGTGACTGCGGATCCTGCCGCGCAGCTCCTCCGGCAGGCCGGCCTCGACGGCACGCGCGATCCGATACGAGTGGGCGTGCACGACGCCCTTCTCGTCCGGATGGAGGCGCATCAGCTCGGCGACGGCGTCGGTCAGCTTGGGTAGCTCGGCCGCGAGGTAGTGGCGGGTGAGGCGGGCGGCGGGCCGGAGGTGGATCGGTCGCCGCTCGGGCGGGAACGTCGAGGGGGCGCGGATCAGCGCCACCTCGTCCGGCTCGAGGCCCAGCGCCGACAGGTAGGTGACGGGGTCGAGGATCGTGGCCGACATCAGAAGCACCCGCTCGCCGAGGCGGAACAGCAACGGCTCGGCGAACGCCGCGACGTCGACCGGGCGGATCGACAGGATGCGCCCCGCGGCGTCGCGTCCCTCCTCGACCACCCACTCGGCGTCGCCCTCGTCCATGCTGTCCGCCAGCAGCGACAGACCGCTCAGGACACCGTCCAGCCAACGCTTGACGCGTAGCGCCTGCATCGCCGCAGCCGAGGTGTCGGGCAGCGTCTCGATGCGCGCGGTGACGTCGCGTAGCCGGGCGTGCAGGGCCGGCACGAGGTCCAGCACGCTCTCGATGAGCTCGAACGTCTCGCTTCCCTGCGGGAGGCGGTGCTCGACGCCGGCCCGGGCGAGCTCGGCGTCGGACAGTCGGACCTCGACGTAGCGCATCAGCGCGCCCTCGATCCCGTGCGCCTCGTCGAGCACCAGCAGCTCGCGCGGTCCGAAGCCGCCGGCGTGGTTCGTCTCGGCCAGGGCGTAGGCGTAGTTCATCACGGTCCGGTCGGCCGCGACCGCCACGTCCTTGGCACGGAAGTAGGGACAGTCGTCGCACTGCGGGAAGGTACGCCCGACGAGGCACGGCGCCGCGGCGGCGTGGGTGTCGACGACCAGGCAGTCGTAGTTCGAGCGGCCCTTCATCAGGGCCACGTCCGCGAAGTCGCGCAGGTACTGGTCCTGGAGCAGCTTCTGGGCCGTCAGCAGGTAGGCGCTTCCCGCCTCCCGCGCGAGGGCGATCGCGATCGCCGACTTTCCGGAGCCCGTCGGCGCCTCGAGCACCACGAAGCGATGTCCGCCGTCGAACGCGTCCCGGACGGCATCGAGCGCTTCGCGCTGACCGCTGCGGAAGCGGGCGAACGGAAAGGACGGCACGCGGCACGCTATCACGACGACCCGATCGCGGCGGCCGCGCCGGAGCGAGCCGGACGCCGCGACGGGGCAGCCACGACGCGAACACGGACCGGCGTGAGCCGGTCCGTGAGCTGGTGCCGAGGATGGGACTCGAACCCACACGACCTAAGCGGTCACTAGCCCCTCAAGCTAGCGCGTCTACCAATTCCGCCACCTCGGCGCGACACTGTCTGACGCGAACGAAATCGTACCGCCGGCTCAGGGGGGTGTCAAGGCGAGCGCGAGCCGAGCGCCCGTGCGGGGGTATCCTCCCAGCCATGCCGACCGCCCACCGCGCCGCTCGCGTGTTCGAGGTCCTCGCTCGCAGGCAGCCCGACCTGACCGTGCTGGCCGAGGACGTCTACAAGCCGCACAACCTGTCCGCCATGATCCGCTCGTGCGACGCCGTGGGGATCGGGACGGTGCACGCCGTGAGGCCCACCGGTGGCGTTCCGACCTACGGCGCGACCAGCGCGTCGGCCGAGAAGTGGGTGGACCTCGTCGTCCACACGGCGGTCGATCGCGCCATCGACGGGCTGAAGGCGGACGGCATGCAGATCCTGGCGGCGCACTTCTCCGAGGGCGCCGTGGACTACCGCGACGTGGACTACGTCCGCCCCACCGCGATCCTGTTCGGCAACGAGCGGTCGGGCGTCTCCGCGCGCGC
>CAZLQH010000057.1:0-13340 GCA_964561595.1 uncultured bacterium
TCGACCCTGGAGAACCCCTCGGTGATGGACCCGACCCGCCGATCGCTCGGCGGGACGAATCGTGTCCGAGCCTGACAAGGAGCCCGCGTGGAGAATTCCGGCAAGGCGTTCAAGAACGGTGATCAGGTGGTGCTGCCGCCCTACGGTGTCGGCATCGTAGCGGGAACGACGACGAAGACGGTCGCGGGCGCCGACCATCAGTACTACCAGGTCGACTTCCCCAACGGCACCTCCCGGGCGTACGTTCCGGTGAGCGCGCCGCAGCAGGCCGGTCTCCGTGCCGCCCTGACCGAAGAAGAGGTCCACAGCGTGCTGGAGCGCCTCTCGAACGGTCGCATCAACCTGCCGAAGCAGTGGGCGGCGCGCCACCGCCGCGTGACCGACATCCTCACCTCCGGCGATCCGTACCAGATCGCGACGCTCGCCAGCGAGCTGCGTCGCTGGGACCTGGAGCGGGGCCTTCCCGACCTCGACCGCCAGGCGTATCGGCGGGCGCTGCGCCTGCTGGCCGGCGAGATCAGCGCCGTGCTGGACATCGACACCGACGAGGCGCGCGGCATGATGGACGTGAGCGAAGACGAAGTCCTGAACTGAGTCCACCGTCGACGCGTCGCCGACGCCCGGTTCCGATCCGCATCCCAGGCCCGTCACGCACGCGCCCGCCCCGGCGGGCGCGTCGTCGTGGCGTTCCAGGGAGCGGCCCGTTCCAGGGAGCGTGCCGCCGCCGCACGACGCTCACCCGTCCGGAGCGATCCCGAGGTACCGCAGCGCGATCGCCCACGCCGCGTAGTCGTCGATCGGACCTGGAGGCGATCGCAATCCGGGCGGCAGGAGCCGCTGGCCACCGCGCGCGGCGACCGTCCGCCTCCACAGCTCGCGCGCTCGCAGCGTCGTCTCGCGCTCGTCCACCTCGTGCACCGTCAGGCCGCGCTGGGCGAGCGCCGCCCGCAGGCCCGCCCGGCCGGTGCCCGAGCCGATCACCACCTCGCACCGTTCGGGCAGCGGCCAGGTGGGGACCTCCGCCAACGTCAGCACGGCGCGCCGCAACGCTCGTCCCCGCTCGTCCACCAGGGCGAACCCGACGTTGCGGCCCGGATCGAACGCGGCGACGCGCCTGCCGGTGGGCAGCGTCTCGGCGGGCTCGCTCGGGGTTTTCGCGCACACGCCCGGAGCGTACCGCGTGTACGCGTACGGCCCGCCGGACATCGCCGGCGGGCCGTACGTTCACCTCCGTCCCCGCGCACGCCGGGGAGGCGCAGAAGGGGATCAGGCTTCGGGTCGCGCCTCCTTCTCGGCGGCGACGCGGGCGCTGCCCATCGGTGCGACGGGACGCTCCGCCTCGATCAGCTTCAGCGTCTCCTCGTCGGCGACCCGCGTGGCACGGATCGCGTCGAGGCCGGTACCGGCCGGGATGAGGCGGCCCAGGATGACGTTCTCCTTCAGGCCGACCAGCTCGTCGGTCTTGCCGCTGACGGCCGCTTCGGTCAGCACGTGGGTGGTGTGCTGGAAGCTCGCGGCGGAGAGCCAGCTCTTCGTCGACAGGCTGGCCTTCGTGATGCCCAGCAGGACCGGCTTCCAGGTCGCGGGGGTCTTGTCCTCGTCCAGCAGGCGGTCGTTCACCTCTTCGACGTCGAACCGCTCGATCGTCTGTCCCTCGAGGAACTCGCTGTCGCCGGACTCGAGGATCTCGACGTACTTGAGCATCTGCTTGACGATCACTTCGATGTGCTTGTCGTGCACGCTCACGCCCTGGCTCCGGTAGACGCGCTGGATCTCGTCGACCAGGTACGCCTGGACGGCGTCGGGCCCGCGCGACTCGAGCAGGTCGTGCGGGTTGATGGCGCCGCGCGTCAGCGGCTGGCCCGCTTCGACGGTGTCGCCGTCACGAACGACGAGCCGGACGTTGCGCTCGACCTTGTGGCTCTTCGAGAACTCGCCGTCCTCGGAGGTGATCGTGACGCGCAGCTTGTCCTCGTCCTCGTCGATGGCGACGACGCCGTCGAGATCGGAGATCACCGCGCGCGCCTTGGGCTTGCGGGCCTCGACGAGCTCGATCACGCGCGGAAGGCCTTGCGTGATGTCGCCGCCGGTCGCGATCCCGCCGGTGTGGAAGGTACGCATCGTCAGCTGCGTTCCGGGCTCGCCGATCGACTCCGCGGCGATGACGCCCACCGCTTCGCCCAGACCGACCTCGCGCATGGTGGACATGTCCAGGCCGTAGCAGCTCCGGCACACGCCGGCGCGCGTCTGGCAGGTGAGGGGACTGCGCACCGACGTCTCGCGCACCTCGGGCTGGCCGACGAGGCCGGCGTAGATGGCGTTCACGTCCTCGCGGTGCAGCGTGGCGCCCGCCTCCCAGAGGCGATCGCCCAGCTCGAGCGGCTGCGCCAGCCGGCGGCCGTACAGCGTCATCTCGATGTGGTTCTTGGGGCGCATCCGGCCGTCGGCGCCGTAGAACGGCACCTCGACCGCATCGGCGGTACCGCAGTCGTCCTCGCGGACGACCAGCTCGTGGGCGACGTCGACCAGCTTCCGTGTCAGGTAGCCCGAGTCGGCGGTCCGGAGCGCCGTGTCGGCACCCCCCTTGCGCGCCCCGTGGGTCGAGTTGAAGTACTCGAGCACGTCGAGGCCCTCGCGGAAGTTCGCGCGGATGGGCAGCTCGATCGTCTCCCCCGACGGCTTCGCCATCAGGCCCCGCATCCCGGCCAGCTGCCGGATCTGCTGCGGGTTGCCGCGCGCCCCGGACTGCGCCATGACGAACAGCGGGTTGAACGGCATGTTCGTCTGGAAGTTCTCGAACACGGCGTCCTTGACGCGCTCGGTCGTGTCCGACCAGAGGCGCACCACCTGCTGCTTGCGCTCCTGCTCGGTCACGAAACCGCGCTGGAACGCCTGCCCGATCTTGGCGAGCTTCGCTTCGGCCTCGGCCAGGAGCTCCTTCTTCTCGGGCGGAATGGCGACGTCGTCGATCCCGATCGTGATGCCCGAGGTGGTGGACAGCTCGAAGCCGGACTGCTTGAGCGCGTCCAGGAGCTTCGCGGTCCGCTCGACGCCGAGGCGCTTGAAGCTCTCCACCACGAGGTCGCGGAGCGCGCCCTTCTCGTACGCCACGTCGAACCGGATCAGCTCGGCGGGGACCTCGATGCCGTCCTCGGCGACCGTCTCCTTGACCATGCGGGCGAAGAACATGCGCCCGGGGCTGGTCTCGATCCGCTCGCCGTCCATCAGCACGGTGACGACGTCCTGCATGTCGATCTCGCCGCTCTCGACGGCCAGCAGCGCCTCGTCGACGTTCGCGAAGCGGTACTTGATGCGACCGATCGACGTCTCGCGACCGGAGACGGTGATCTGCGAGTTCAGGTCCACGTCGCCCGCGGCGTGGGCCGCCATGGCCTCGTCCAGCGAGTCGTAGCTCGAGCCCACGCCCTTGCGGCCGGTGTGGACCTGGGTCAGGACGAACAGGCCCAGGATGATGTCACGGCTGGCCTGCACGTTCGGATTCCCGTGGGCGGGCGAGAGCAGGTTGTGGCTCGAGAGCATCTGCAGCCGGGCCTCGGACTGCGCGTACACCGACAGCGGCACGTGGATCGCCATCTGGTCGCCGTCGAAGTCGGCGTTGAACGCCTCGCACACGAGCGGATGCAGCTGGATCGCCTGGCCCTCGACCAGGACCGGCTCGAACGCCTGGATCCCCAGGCGGTGCAGGGTCGGCGCGCGGTTGAGGAGCACCACGCGGTCCTGGATGACCTCCTCGAGGGCGTCCCAGACCTCGTCGCGCAGGTTCTGGGTGTTCTCGAGCACGCGCCGGGCGTTCTTGATGTTGCTGGCGATGCCGCGCTCCTCGAGCTTCTTGAACAGGAACGGCTTGAACAGCTCGAGCGCCATGCGCTTGGGCACGCCGCACTGGTGCAGCGAGAGCTGGGGACCCACGACGATGACCGAGCGTCCCGAGTAGTCCACGCGCTTGCCGAGCAGGTTCTGACGGAAGCGCCCCTGCTTGCCGCCGAGCAGGTCGGTGAGGCTGCGCAGCGCCCGGTCGGAGCCGGGGTGCACGACGGCGCTGCCGCGACGGCCGTTGTCGATGAGCGCGTCGACCGCCTCTTGCAGCATGCGTTTCTCGTTGCGCACGATCATTTCGGGCGCACCCTGCTGCATCAGCTTCTTCAGGCGGTTGTTGCGGTTGATCAGCCGGCGGTACAGATCGTTCAGGTCGCTGGTCGCGAAGCGTCCGCCGTCCACCTGCACCATCGGGCGCAGGCTGGGCGGCATCACCGGGACGGCTTCGAGCACCATCCAGGCAGGATCGTTGCCGCTACGAAGGAAGCTGCGGGCGATCTCGAGCCGCTTGCGCGCCTTGGCGCGCTTGTGGCGCGAGGGGGAGCTCATCTCCTCCACGAGCTCGGCCTCGAGCTTCTCGAGGTCCAGGCTGCCCAGCAGCTCCTGAACCGCCTCGGCGCCCATCTTCGCCTCGACGTCGTACGACTCGATCACGCGCACCTGACGGCGCACCAGATCGATCTCGACGCGACCGGGGATGTCGGCCTTGATGCGGCCGTCGTCGGCGAGCTCCTCGCCCGGCAGGACGCGGTCGCCGTTCACGACCAGCGGCTCGTCCTCGTAGGGGTACACGCGCGCCCGGCTGACGATGATGCTGGCAGGCTCGGCGAGGTGGACGGTGCCGTCTGCCGCCGCCACGATCTCCTGAGCGGCGTCGATCGCGCCGACGATCTTCTCGCCCGCCTCGATCTCGGCGCCGTCGCCCACCAGCACGTGCATGGTGGGGTTCACCTCGAACGACTCGGTCCGCGCCCACTCGACCTTGAGCGTGAAGGTCACCGTGCCCTTCTTGACCTTGCTGGCACGGACCGTCGCGGCGGCGTCCTTCGGTAGCGTCAGCGTGGTTCCCGCCGCGGCCTTCGCGATCGGGTCGCCGGCCTCGACGAACTCGCCGTCGCCGACGACGACCTCCATCCCCGCGGGAAGCAGGTAGCTGACGAGCACGTTCTCGTCGTCCGGATCGCGCACGACCGCCACGCCGCCGTCGGCGCCGATCGGCAGGAGCTCGACGACGCCCTCCTCTTCCGAGGTCAGGACGACGTCCTCGCGGATCTCCGCGAGCGGCTGCCCGCCCTGGTAGCTCTCCTCCTCGATCCAGTCGCCCTCGGGCAGCACCATGCGGCCGTCGCGCGACTCGCGGTAGTCCACCCGGATGCGGCGCGGGAACCGGTACTGCGCGATCCCGGCGATCTTGGCCTTGGAGCCCTTCGCGAGCTGCTGGCCCACCTCGACCGACTCGCCGTCACGAACGACGGCGTCCTCGCCCTGGGCGACGCTGTACGTCTCCTGGCGGCCGTACCGAAGCTGGCGGTACTCCTCGTCGCTCAGCAGGTCGCCCCGCACCAGCGGCCGCCCGTCGAGCTTCGCGCCCATCGGGTCGGTCACGATGAACTTCGCGAAGTAGAGCACCTGCTCGAGCTGGCTGGTCGACAGGTTCAGGAGCGAGCCGACCTTGGAGGGGATGTCCTTGACGTACCAGATGTGCGCGCACGGCGTCGCGAGCTCGACGTGGCCCATGCGGTAGCGCCGCACGGTGGCCTTGGTGACCTCGACGCCGCAGCGCTCGCACACCTTGCCGGCGAAGCGCTGGCCGCGGTACTTCCCGCAGGTGCACTCCCAGTCCTTCTCGGGACCGAACACGCGCTCGTCGAACAGGCCGTCGCGCTCGGGCTTGAGCGTGCGGTAGTTGATCGTCTCGGGCTTCGTGATCTCGCCGTAGCTCCAGTCGCGGATCTGCAACGGGCTCGCGATCGCGATCTGGACCTTCGTGAAATCGTAGCGTCGGGGTTCCTTCATGCGTTCCCTCTCGAACGGTCTCGGCGTGTCGCTCACCAGTGCCTCCCCGCTTCGTCGAAGATGCTGACCGTCTGGCCGGCGTCGTCCTGGACCTTCACGTCGAGACCCAGCGAATGGAGCTCCTTGACGAGCACCTTGAACGACTCGGGAATCGTCGGCTCGAGCACGTCGCTGCCCTTGACGATCGCCTCGTACGCGGCGTTGCGGCCGTCGAGGTCGTCGGACTTGATCGTCAGCATCTCCTGCAGCGTGTGCGACGCGCCGTGCGCCTGGAGCGCCCAGCACTCCATCTCGCCCAGCCGCTGCCCGCCGAACTGCGCCTTGCCGCCCAGCGGCTGCTGGGTGATGAGGCTGTACGGGCCGGTGGAGCGCGCGTGCATCTTGTCCTCGACCATGTGGTAGAGCTTCAGCACGTACATGATCCCGACCACGATCGGGGCGTCGATCGCCTCGCCCGTGCGGCCGTCGTACAGCACGGCCTTGCCGGAGCGGGACAGGGCGACCTGCGCCTCGTCGGGGTCGAGACCGTCCTCGAGCACCCCGAGCTTGACGGCGCGGCGGATCACCTCGCGCTCGCGTCGGTCGAGCGCGAACCCGGCCTCCTTCGTCTCGGCGATGTCGGTGCGCGCGGCGTCCTCGAGCAGGCCCTTGATCTGGTCCTCGGTCGCTCCGTCGAAGACGGGCGTGACGTAGCTGACGCCGTGCTTGTAGGCGGCGAGTCCGAGATGGGTCTCGAGGATCTGTCCGAGGTTCATCCGGCTGGGGACGCCGAGCGGGTTGAACACGAGGTCGACCGGCGTGCCGTCGCCGAGGTACGGCATGTCCTCGGGCGCGAGGATCTTGGCGACCACGCCCTTGTTGCCGTGCCGGTTGGCGAGCTTGTCGCCCTCGATCAGGCGCCGCTTCTGCGCGACGTACACGCGCACCATCTCCTGAACGCCGGGCTTGAGCTCGACGCCCTCGTCACCCCGGCGGAAGCGGACCGTGCGGAGCACGACGCCGCCGTCGCCGGGTGGAACGCGCAGCGAGGTGTCCTTCACCTCGCGCGCCTTCTCGCCGAAGATCGAGCGAAGCAGGCGCTCTTCGGGCGTGGGATCCTTCTCGCCCTTGAAGCTGGTATGTCCCACCAGGATCGAGTTGTGCTTGACGTCCGCGCCGATGCGCACCACGCCGTCCTCGTCGAGGTCGCGCAGCGCCGCTTCGGACAGGCCGGGGATGTCGCGCGTGATCTTCTCGGGACCGAGCTTGGTCTCGCGCGCCTCCTTCTCGAACTTCTCGATGTGGACCGAGGTGTAGGCGTCGCTGCGGACCAGGTTCTCCGACAGCACGATCGCGTCCTCGAAGTTGTAGCCGTCGAACGGCATGACCGCGATCAGGATGTTCTGTCCGAGCGCCAGCCGTCCGTTCTGCGAGGCGGGACCGTCGGCGATGACCTGGCCCTCGTCCACGCGCTGGCCGAGCTCGACGATGGGATGCTGGTCGAGGTTCGTGTTCTGGTTGGAGCGCTGGAAGCGGGTGAGCACGTACTCGCGCTCGACGCCCTTGTCGCTGGTGATGCGGATGCGCTCGGCGTCGACGTAGCCGACGGTGCCCGCCTCGAGCGCGATGACGCAGGTGCCGGAATCGAGGCTGATGCGCTCCTCGACGCCGGTGCCGACGTAGGGGGCGTCCGCCCGGATCAGCGGGACCGCCTGCGACTGCATGTTCGAGCCCATCAGCGCGCGGTTGGCGTCGTCGTGCTCGAGGAACGGGATCAGCGAGGTCGGCACCGAGATGATCTGCTTCGGCGAGACGTCCATGAAGTCGACGTCCTCGCGCGCGACGAAGACGGGGTCGCCCTGGTCGCGTGCCACGATCCGCTCGTTCACGAACCCGCCGTCCCCGTCCAGGACCGTGTTGGCCTGGGCGATGACGTAACGGTCCTCTTCGTGGGCGGTCATGTAGACGACCTCGTCGGTGACCTTCTGATCCACGACGCGGCGATAGGGGGCCTCGATGAAGCCGAGCGCGTTCACGCGCGAGTAGCTCGCGAGCGACGTGATCAGGCCGATGTTCGCGCCCTCGGGCGTCTCGATCGGACAGATCCGGCCGTAGTGCGTGCGGTGCACGTCACGGACGTCGAAGCCCGCGCGCTCGCGCGTCAGACCGCCCGGCCCGAGGGCCGAGATGCGCCGCTTGTGCCGGAGCTCGGAGAGCGGGTTGATCTGGTCCTTGAACTGCGACAGCTGGCTACGGCCGTAGAACTCGCGCAGCGCGGCCACGATCGGCCGGTTGTTGATCAGCTTCTGCGGCGTCGCCGCGTCGGGGTTGCCGAGCAGCATGCGCTCGCGGACGCCGCGCGCCATGCGCCCGAGGCCGACCCGGATCTGGTCGGCGACGAGCTCGCCCACGGTCCGGATGCGCCGGTTCCCGAGGTGATCGATGTCGTCCTCGGACACCTCGTCGTCGCCCGCCTGCAGCTTGACGAGGTACTGGAGCGTGGGCACCAGTCCGTAGTCGATGAAGCGGCCGTCCTCGAAGCCCAGCAACGTCTTGGGCTCGAAGTCGAGACCCAGCTTCTCGTTCAGCTTGTAGCGGCCCGCCTCGCCGAGGTCGTAGCGGCGCGGATCGGCGAGCAGGCCGAAGAGGTAGCTCGTCGCCTTGTCGACCTTGGGCGGGTCGCCCGGGCGAAGCACGGTGAACAGTCGCAGCAGCGCCTCTTCGGGCGTGATGCCGGACGCCTCTTCGCTCTCGAGGGTCGGATCGATCAGCGACTCGTGGCCGGCGAACAGCTCGCGGATCGACTCGTCGCTGTGCCCCAGGACGCGCAGAAGGAGCGTGAAGGGGAACTTCCGCTTGTTGACCTTCATCCAGAGCACGCCGGCGTTGTCGAACTCGAGCTCGATCCACGGTCCGCGCTTCGGCATCGGAATGATGCTGGCCGTGAGGCTCTTCGCGCCGCTGCCCCGCAGCGAGCTGGTGAAGTACACGCCGGGCGAGCGGTGGATCTGCGAGACGATCACGCGATCGGCCCCGTTGATCACGAACGAGCCGTCCTCGGTCATCAGCGGCAGGTCGCCGAGGAACACCTGGTCTTCCTTGATCAGGCCGGTGTCCTTGTGCACGAGCTGCAGCTTCGCGAACAGGCCCGACTGGTAGCTCTGGTCCTTCTCGCGGCACTCCTCGGGCGTGAACTCCGGATCGGTCAGCGTGTACTCGAGGAAATCGATGACGAGGCCCGTCTGGCGGCCGCGCTCGGTCTCGTCGATCGGGAAGATCTCCCGGAACGCCGCTTGCAGACCGTGCATGTCGCGCTCGGTCGGGGCGATGTCGCGTTGCAAGAAATGCTCGTACGACGTAATCTGAATGTTGGTCAGGTTCGGAAGCTCCGTGACCTCGCGGATGCTACCGAACGATTCGATCTCGCGCATCATCACCCCTTCACTGCATGCGCTGCGTCCGCACCGGCTCCGGCGCGGGCGTTCTTACCGATGTCGTGACGCTGCGCCCTCACGCCCATGTCCGCCCGAAGCGGGCGGCCGGTCGGCGTGCGGCGGTCGTGTTCGTGCGTTCGGGCGCCCGATGCGCCCTTCGGCGGCTCGGTCCCGAGTCCGTGACTCGGGAGGGTCCGAACCGTCTTGATCGAAGCGCTGCGCAAGTCCACCTCCACGGGGAGCAGGCGGGCGAACGGTTCAAATATCCAGAATAGCGGAAGATAGTCGCCAGGTACGTCGTGCCGGATCGCCGAACGGCCGGACCGCTCGCGTCCTCGCCTACCGGGTCGACCCGGCCGACGAAACGTCGACCGGGCGACACCGTGTGCATCCGGTGCGAGCAAGGCGCCTTACTTGACCTCGACGGACGCGCCCGCGGCTTCGAGCTTCTGCTTGATCTCGTCGGCCTCGTCCTTGGAGATGTCCTCCCGGACGACGCCGCCGGTCTCGACGAGCTCCTTGGCCTCCTTGAGGCCGAGCTGCGTGATCGCGCGCACTTCCTTGATCACCTGCAGCTTCTTGTCGCCGGGGCTCGTGATCGAGACCGTGAACTCGGTCTGCTCTTCCGCGGCCGCCGCCTCGGGGGCCGCGCCCGCAGCCATCATCATGCCGGCCGGCATGGCGGCCGCCGCCTCGACGCCCCAGGTCTCCTTGAGGGCGTCCACCAGGTCCACGAGCTCCAGGACCGTGAGGCCGCTGAGCTGATCCACCATCGCTTGTTTGTCGAATGCCATTTCAGTCCCCTTCCTTCATCTTCTCTGCGTAGTTGTTCATCACGGACACCAGATCCCGCTGCGGTCCCTCGAGAACGCCGACCAGCTGCTGCATCGGGGCTTGAAGCACGCCGATGAGCTGACTGAGGAGTTCGTCGCGGGTGGGCAGCTTGGCGATCCGGGCCAGCGCTTCCGGCCCGACCTGACCGCCTTGGAGCATGCCGCCCTTGGCGGCGGGCAGCTCCTTTGGATGGTCCTTCGCGAAGTCCGTCAGCGCTTTGGCCGGCGCGACCGGGTCGTCCCCGATCAGCACCAGCGCGCTGGGGCCTTGCAACGTCTCGTCGAACCCGTCGATCCCCTGTTCCTTGAGGACCACGTTGATCAACGTGTTCTTGGCGACGAGCAAGCGACCGCCGGCGTCGCGCACCGAAGCGCGCAGCGTGCCGAGGTCCCCCGCGGAGAGACCCTGATAGTCCACGACGAAAAAGGTCTTCACGTCCGCGAGAGACTCGCGGAGCGCGGCGACCGTCGCTTCGTTCTTTGGATTCGCCATGGAATGCTCCCGTTCGTACTCGTGTCGTCCACACCGGCGGTGCGGACGTGCCGCGAAGCGTAGCGCGGGCTGCGGCGGTTGCCGCTCCCGGACGCCTCGGCAGGATCTTTAAGCCTGGCCGGCCCCTGCTGTCTCCAACGCCATCAGGTGGTTCGGGCGACGCCCGAGGAGGGCGTGCGAGCCCCCGCTACGCACCGGGATGCAGAATCAGATCGCGACCCGGACGCTGGGTCCCATGGTCGACGTGAGGTGGACGGTTCGTACGTACGTTCCCTTGGCGGCGTCCGGCTTGGCGGCGTCGAGCGCCTGCCGCAGCGCGGTGTAGTTCTCGGCGAGCTGCTCGGGAGCGAACGACGCCTTGCCGATCGGCGCGTGCACCACCCCCGTCTTGTCCGCCCTGAACTCGATCCGGCCGGCCTTGAGCGCCTCGACGATCGCGGCGATGTCCGGTCCGACCGTGCCTGCCTTGGGGTTGGGAAGCATGCCTTTGGGGCCCAGGATGCGGCCCAGCTTGGAGCCGACCGCGGCCATCATGTCGGGCGTCGCGACGACGGCGTCGAACTCGAGCCAGCCGCCGGCGATGCGCTCGATGAGCTCCTCGCCGCCGACCACGTCCGCTCCGGCCTCCTGCGCGGCGATCGACTTGTCGCCCTGCGTGATGGCGGCCACGCGCACCGTCTTGCCGGTGCCGTGCGGGAGCGCGACGGTGCCGCGGACGGTCTGATCGCTCTTCTTCGGATCGACCCCGAGGCGGACGTGCGCCTCGATCGTCTCGTCGAACTTCGCCGTGGCGAGGTCCCTGACGACCTTGGCGGCCTGATCCACCGGATAGAGGGTCTGGCGGTCGACCTTCGAGGTCAGATCGCGATAGCGCTTGCCGTGCTTAGCCACGATCCGGCGCCCCTTCCACGGTCACGCCCATCGAGCGCGCGCTCCCGGCGATGATCCGGGCGGCGGCGACCTCGTCGCCGGCGTTCAGATCGGTCATCTTCGTCCGGCCGATCTCCAGGCACTGCTCCCAGCTGATCGAGCCGACCTTCTCGGCGTCGGGCACGCCCGAGCCTTTCGCGACGCCTGCGGCCTGCTTGATCAGGTAGCTCGCGGGCGGCGTGCGCATGACGAAGGTGAAGGAGCGGTCGGCGAAGATCGTGATCTCGACCGGCACGACGGCGCCCGCCTGGCTGGCGGTCGCGGCGTTGTACTCCTTGACGAACTGCATGATGTTGGCACCGTACTGGCCGAGCGCCGGCCCCACGGGCGGGGCGGGGGTGGCCCCCCCGGCCGGCAGCTGCAGCTTGACGATCCCTGCGACTTTCTTGGCCATGATTCCTCCTTACGCTCCCCCGTGCGCTGACCGGCGCCGGGGTTCGTGCGCGCGACGCGTCAGCGTCGTCAGCTCTTGACGACCTGCGCGAAGTCGAGTTCGACGGGGGTCTCCCGCCCGAAGATCGAGACGAGCACCTTGAGGGTGCCGCGATCGGGGTTGACTTCCGAGACGACGCCGGTGAAGTCGGCGAACGGACCCGAGGTGACCTGCACCATGTCGCCGACATGGAAGGTGACCTTGATCTTCGGGGCCTCCTTCGAGCCGGTGATGCCCAGCGTGCCGAGCATGCGCAGCTCCTCGTCCGGCGAGAGCGGCACCGCGTGCGTGGACGTGCCGACGAAGCCGGTGACGCCGGGCGTATAGCGTACGACCTCCCACGCCTCGTTGGGCTCGTCGGGATTGTCGCCGAGGTCCATCTGCACGAAGATGTACCCAGGGAAGAGCTTGCGCTTGACGACCTCGCGCTTCCCTCCCGGGGCGTGTTCCACCGTCTCCTCGCTGGGAACGACGACCTGGTAGATCATATCCGAGATCCCGAGCGTTCGAGCCCGGTTCAGGATGTTCTCCTTGACCTTGTCCTCGTGTCCCACGTACGTGTGGACGGCGTACCATTCGATGCTCATGCGCCTCGGTCCTCCTGGGGCCGAACGCCCCACGGTGGGGTCGACGAAGAAACGGTCAGGTGACCAGGCCGATCAGATTGCCGAGCGTCGTGTCCGCGACCAGCAGGAACGCGACCGTGATCAGGACGAACAGGAGCGTGGCTTGCGTCGCCTGGATCACCTCGCTGCGGGTGGGCCAGGTGACGCGCCCGAGCTCGGCACGGGAGTTGCGAAGGTACTGCAGGATCCCCTTCACGCCTCACACCTTCACTTCGCGGTGCTTGGTGTGCTTGCGGTCCCAGGGGCAGTACTTGCGCAGCTCGAGCTTGGTCGTGGTGTTGCGCCGATTCTTGTTCGTCGCGTAGTTTCGACGCTTGCACTCGGTGCACTCGAGCAGAAGCTTGATGCGGACGTCACTCGCCATGATGGTCTCCCGTTTCCGTGGTGCCTTCCTCCGTAGCGCCCTGCGTGGTGCGTCGTATCGTGCGGTCCTCGCTGCTGTCCGACGAGGCGCTCTCTGGAGTGCGATCGCGCCCGCGAGCGCGGTGGTTTCGAGCGGGCCGTGGTTCGGTCTCGAGCGCACGGTCGTGCTCGGACGGCTCGGTAGCGGGCTGCTCCGTGCGGGCGGCGCGACCGTGCGCCGCTCCGCACGGCGGCGGTGCAACCTGAAGAGCATAGCAGACGGACGGACCGGACGGGGCACGCCCGGACACCGTCCGTCCGCCGGCCGTCAGCGACGTGCCGCCGCGGACCTGACGAGCGTCTACTCCTGGATTCCCGTCACGACGCCCGCACCCACCGTACGACCACCCTCACGAA
>CAZLQH010000058.1:0-12960 GCA_964561595.1 uncultured bacterium
CGTTCGCGGCCAGGAGCCCCCTGTCGAAGCTGGTCGAAGCGGTCCGGTCGGCGCTGGCCGCGCCGCCGCCCGAGCGAGCGGACGCGCCCGCGCCGGCGACCTGGATCGGGACCACGGCCGGCGACCGCTGACCCGCGCGACCTCCGACCGAGGACGGAGGACGCCGCCGGCGACGCGTCGTACGCTCGCGGGCATGATCATCACGACCACCTCCACCCTTCAGGACCGCCGCATCGCCGAGTACCTGGGCCTGGTGTCCGGCGAGGCGATCCTGGGCGCCAACGTGTTCCGTGACTTCTTCGCCGGCATCCGCGACATCGTCGGCGGACGCAGCGGCGGCTACGAGCGGTCGCTGCGCGAGGCGAAGGAGATCGCCATCCGCGAGATGGAGGTCGCCGCCCGCGCGCTGGGCGCCGACGCGGTGATCGGCATCGATCTCGACTACGAGAGCATCCAGTCCGGCTCCAGCGGCGGCATGCTGATGGTGTCGGCATCCGGCACGGCGGTCCGGCTGGGGTGACGGCCCTCGCCGGCGCGCTCCTGTGACAGCGGTCTCCTTTGACAGCGCGCCCCGCACGGGCTAGGCTCCCTGACATGCTCGCCCCGGGACCCCACCTCGCGTGCCGCGCCGCCCCGATCCGTCGGGACGACAATCCGCGCGTGGGGGGCCTCGGGGCGTAGGGCGCCGTCGATCGACGCGTTGGACCCCCGGGGCTCGGCTCCGGGGGTCTTTTCGTGCGATCCGTCGCGCGTGCCCAGGAAGGCAGGCCGGCATGAACGAGGACGGAAGCGAACGAACGCTGACGCGCGAGCTCCCCGCCTACGAGGGCGCTCGCGTGACGCTGCGCGGCTGGGTGCATGCGCGCCGCGACCTGGGCGGCGTGCAGTTCCTGGTGCTGCGCGACCGGACCGGTGCCGCGCAGTGCGTGTTCCACGGCACCGAGATCCCGCTGCAGGAGTCGTGCGTGGAGGTCCGCGGCACCGTGGCCGCGTCCCCCAAGGCGCCCGGCGGGTTCGAGGTGCAGGCCGACGAGCTTCGCGTCCTGAGCCAGGCGACCGAGCCCACGCCGGTCGAGATCTCGAAGGAGAGCTGGCACGCGAACCCGGACACGCTTCTCGCCTACCGCCACGTGACGGTTCGCGGGCTCGAGGCGCAGGCGATGCTGCGGGTTCAGGCGGAGCTCGTCGGCGCCTTCCGAGCGTTCCTGGACGCCGAGGCGTTCACCGAGATCTTCACCCCCAAGCTCGTCGCCGCCGGCGCGGAGGGCGGGGCCGACATGTTCGAGGTGGACTACTACGGCAAGCGGGCGTACCTGGCGCAGTCGCCGCAGCTCTACAAGCAGATCATGATCGCGGTGCACGAGCGGGTGTACGAGACCGCACCGGTCTGGAGGGCGGAAGCCTCGCACACCACGCGGCACCTGGCGGAGTACCTCAGCCTGGACGTCGAGCTTGGCTTCATCGACGACGACGGCGACGTGATGGACCTACAGGAGGCGCTGCTGGGCTCGATGATGCGGCGGGTGGGCGAGCGCTGCGCCGCGGAGCTGGCGCTGCTGGGCGCCGAGGCTCCGGTGATCACCGGACGATTCCCCCGCATCGAGCTGCTCGAGGCCCGCAAGCTGGTCGAGGAGCGCTACGGCCACGCGCCGGGCGGCAAGGACCTGGACCCGGAGGCCGAGCGGCTGCTGGGCCGCTGGGCGAAGGAGGAGCACGGCAGCGACTTCGTGTTCGTCACCCGCTACCCCGAGGCGGCGCGACCGTTCTACACCTACCCGACCGGCGACGGTCTGACACGCGGGGTGGACCTGCTGTTCCGAGGGGTCGAGATCACCTCCGGTGGGCAGCGCGTACACGAGCACGACGTGCTGGTGGGCGAGCTCGAGAAGCGCGGCATGGATCCGCGCCGCTTCGAGGGCTACCTCGAGGTGTTCAAGCACGGCATGCCGCCGCACGGCGGCTTCGCGATCGGAGCCGAGCGGCTCACCGCGCTGTTGCTGGGCATTCCGAACGTGCGCTTCGCGCGCGCGTTCCCGCGGGACGGGAGCCGGCTGCAGCCGTGAGCCGGCGATTTCCGGCTGCACGCCCGCGTCGATCGACGTAGGATGGGGTGTCCGTCGTCGTCCCGCCATACCGTCGCGCCGGCCCGTCGTGCGAGCGCGCCGAGCCAGCTCGTCGCGCGGCCCCGTCTCGTCCCCATCCCCACGGAGGAACCATGACCCGAACCGTCCCGACCCTTCTCGCCTCGCTGACCTTGCTGCTGGCCGCCTGCGCACCCACCACCGGACCGTCCACCGCCACCGCCTCGCTGGACGCGCCGTGCGTCAGCGACGAGCGTCCCGTCGTCGCGGTCGTGGAGTTCCAGAACACCACCGGCCGGTACGGCACCACCGTGACCGGCGTCGAGGAGGCGGCTACCGCGCGCATCATCACGCTGATGAAGGAGAGCGGCTGCTACGAGATCGTCGAGCAGAGCGAGCTGCAGAACGTGATGATGCAGCAGGGACTCGAGTCGATGGAGCCCGAGGCGCTGGCCCGCGCGGCGGGCGCCGGCTACGTGATCACGGGCGTGGTGACGCGCGCGACGATCGCCGAGCCGGGCGTGTCGGTCTTCGGCTTCAGCCTGGGAGAGACCCGCGCCGACGTCGAGGTCGACGTCCGCGCGACCGACATCATCACCGGCAGCATCGTCGTGTCCGAGACCGGCACCGGCACCGCCTCGAGCCCCAACATCGCGATCGACCGCATTCCTGCCGGCCGCATCGCCTACGACGATCCGACGGTCGGCCCGATCCTGGCCGAGGCGTCGGCCGAAGCGGTGCGCGAAGTCGTCGGCTTCATTCGCGCCACGTTCTGAGCGATCGGCCCGGTCCGCTTCGAGCCGAGTCGAGCCACGAGGTCCACGTGAAGGAGGGGCGCCCGCGATTCGCGGGCGCCCCTCCTTCGTAGCCTTGGCCGATGCACCGTTCAGGAAGCTCGGACGATCAGGAGCTCGGCCGGTCGGGGACGCGTCCGATCACGGCGCCGTCACGCTCACGCTCCCGTCCCCCGGCACCCGCACGTCGCGGATCAGCGTCGGCGGCGCGCCGGGCACGCGCACCGTGTAGACGCCCATCGGCAGCTCGACCGAGCCGCTGCCGACGCGGCCGCGGGCGACGACCTCCCCGCCAGGTCCGAGTACGTCGAACGGCGGGTAGAGCGCCTGCTCGATCTCGGCCCGCAGGGCGGCGGTGTCGTCGGCCGCGGCGTAGCTTCCAGACGCCCGCTCGGCCAGCGCCTCGAAGCCGGCGCGGACCTCGTCCGACTCCACGCCCAGGGTGACGATCGACAGGTTCACGTCGACGCCCTGATCCCGGAGCGCGTCCAGCGCGGCGGCCGGGTCGCCGCCGCACGACTCCTCGCCGTCCGTGATCAGCACGACGGTGCTCCCCTCCGCCTGCCCGAGGTCGCCGGCGACCTGCGAGAGCGCGTCGGCGATCGGCGTCTGCGAGAGCAGCTTCGGCTGGATCTCGCCGATGGCGGCGAAGGCGGCGTCCCGGTTCAGCGGCTCCAGCGGAATCTCGAGCCGCGACTCGCACGACTGCGGCGTGACGTGTCCGAACGCGCGCAGGGCGAACGGCGTGCCCTCGGGGAGGACCTCGCCGACCAGCTCGGACAGAACCTGGCGCGCCGCGTCGATGCGCGAGGTGCCGTCGGGCAGCAGCGCGCCCATCGAGCCGCTGGCGTCGAAGATCACCTCGACGCCGGGCAGCGCGGCGTCGGCGCCACGCTCGACCGACAGCGTGCCGGGCCCGGGCGGCTCCTGGTAGCGAACGGCGACGTGGAGGGTGTACGGCTTGGGCCGGCGCAGGTGGCACGACGCACGACGGAAGCCGGCCTCGAAGTCGCCGACGTTGCGGGCGTAGTCGTACACGCCGCGGTTGGCGGCGGCGTACGCCTGCATGCGGTCCTGGGTGATGCCGGAGCCGCCGCTGGAGACCTCGAAGGTGAAGACCCGCGGGCGGACCTCCTCGATGGCGCGCCACAGGTCGCCGGACAGGCCGTAGCCGCCGGACTCGTGGTCGGTGATGAGCAGGATCGCGCGCGTCCCCTCGCGGCCGCCCAACGACTGGACCGCGCGCAGCATCGCCAGCTCGGCGTTGCTGGAGCCGACGGTCGCGGGGTCGAAGGCGGCACGGTGCCGCCCGACGTAGGCCGGATCGCCGCTCCACCAGGGCAGCAGCCACTTCGGCTCGGGGCTGGCGAACGCCAACAGCTGCGCCGCCTCGCGTTCCGGATCCAGGTCGCGCGCGAACGCCGCGACCGACGCGTTGGTGATCGGAAGGAACGGTCCCATGCTGCCGCTCGAATCCCAAGCGAACACGACGCTGCGCTTGGGCTCGTCGAGGTGCAAGTAGTACGCGCCCGGCTCGACGAACGCCGTCAGGAGCAGGCCGTCCGCCCGTTGGGCAGCGTCGTGGACGACCGGCTGGCCGTCGGCGTCCAGCAGCTCGTAGCGGACCACGCCGGGATCGGCGTCGAGACGGAGCTCGATCACGTTCGCTCCGTCGGGGACGTCGATCCGCCACCAGTCCTCGTCCTCGGCGACCAGCACGGCGCCGCTGGCGACGTCGCCGTCGCCGATCGGACGTGCGCCATCCCGCGCGTCGTCGCTGCCATCGTCGTCGACGCGCGCCAAGGCCGGACCCTCTCCTCGGGAGATCGTGGCCTCGTACGGGCCGTACGGACGGTTGTGGCCCCACGCGCCCAGCGCGCTGCGGTAGCCGTCTTGGCCGCCGGACGCGTCGACCTCCGACTCGTAGACCTGCACGGCGTCGGGCAGGAAGACGGAGCTTTCGCTCCGATCGTGGCCGCTGGCGGTGAAACGCAGGTAACGGGTCCAGACGGGCGCGGCCAGCTCCATCTCGAGCCGCTCCTTGTTCGCGAGGTCCAGGGCCCACGTCCCGACTTCCGTCCACGGTCCGATCGGTCCTTCGAGGCTGGCTTCGACCGTCACCTCACGGAAGCCGGCCTCGGCGTCGCCCCGTTCGGACGCGACCCAGACGAGCCGGCCGATGCGGGCGGCACGGCCGTGGTGGAAGCCCAGCGTGAAGGCCGCCTCGGACACGTCACGGCCATCCACCCCCGCCCACTCGTCGACGTCCGGGAGCACCGCGTTCGCCGTCACCAGCGGGTCCGACGACACCATCACGCCCCCGAGACGCTCCGCAGCGAGGTCGACCGGCTCGCCGGGGCTCCAGTCGCCCGACAGCAGCTTCCACTCGCCCAGGAAGATCGACCCGCGCGCGCGTCCGTCCTGATCGTCGATCGTGACGAGACGGGCGTAGCGCGCGCGCACGGGCGCGTCGAAGACGAACGCCTGCTCGACGCGGGCCGCGTCTAGGCGAGCTTCGAGGACCGCCTCCCAGCTCTCGCCGTCCAGCGACGTCTCGATCAGGAAGCGCCGCAGCTGCGAGGGCACGGCCCGCGACTGCGGATGAAGCAGCGTGCCGCTCAGCGTGATCGGCTCGTCGCCCGGGAGATCCAGCACGAACGCGTCCCCGGCGTCACGGGCCGCGCCCCGGCCGGGCGAGGTCCAGCCGTCGTTCAGGTACGCGTCGTTGCCGGAATCGCTGTCCAGCACCGTCGCGCCGAACGGCGCCCAGGCGACGTTGTGATGGCCCGCCAGCGCCGCGGGGACGCGCGGCCGGCCGACCGGCGCGACCGGTGCGGCCTCGCAGATCGGCGCCAGCTCGACGGTCGTGGTGGCGACGCCGTCGTCGCTGCGGGCGCCCAGCGTGATGCGGAGTGGCTGGTCGTCGCGCAGGTCGTCGGGCAGCACGATCTCGAACGGCACGGTGGCGCTGCCGCCGGCCTCGACCCCGACGCGCTCCGGCACGGTCACCTGGACCGGCTGGCGGGAGGCGTACGCCTCGAGACGCACCTGCCGGCTTCCGCCGGCCTCGCTGGCGATGCGCAGCTCGCCGCGCACCACCTGGTGGGCGCCCCAGTACGCCGCGACCTCGACCGCGTCGACGGTGGCGGCGACCTCCAGGCCGGAGGCGCCGGGGGGCGCCCGCAGCTGACGGGGGTCGGGATCGCGGTCGAACGCGAGCTGCAGATCGTAGGCGCCGTACCCGCGGAGGCGGAGGTGCGTCTCTGCGCCCGCGGCGAGGGTCGCGCGGAACGCGACGTCGGCGTTGCGATCCACGTTGGCGTCGCCGAGCATGGACACGTCGGCGCCGCCCGTGTCGCCTCGGACCTCCAGCACGGTCGGTGCGTCGAAGGTCGGCAGACGGTAGACGTCGTCGTCGCGCATCGTTCCCGACGTGCCGACCAGCCGCAGGTCGGCGGGGAGCGCAGCGGCGCGCCGCACGTCGTGGTTCGGCTCGACGTCGACGGGGACCGCGATCGGGTCCAACATGGTCGCCCGCAGCTGGTACCAGCCGTCGCTGGCGACGTCGGCCTGGAGCTCGACGTCGTAGTCGCCGGCCAGCAGCCAGCCGTCGAACACCGCCGGCCGGCCCGGCTCGTCGGCGACGGCGCGACCTCCGTTGCTGACATCGAAGTAGAGCTGGCCGTCTTCGGGCGGCACGGCCTCGATGCGCACGTAGGTGTCGTGCTGCAGGGTGAAGCGGTAGACGTCGCGGTCCCGGTCGGTCAGCGTGCCCACGCGCGTCGTGCCGAACGGAAGCAGCAGCGAGCGCTCACGCTGGTCGTTGGGCTCGGTCTCGATCCAGCCGGCCGGGGCGGGCGGGCCCGGCTCGGCCAGCGCCTCGGCGTCGGCCGCGTCGGCGGGGTCGTCCGACGCTGGCGAGCCGGCCGCGGCCGGCTCGAGAGGCGCGTCGGTGGACGCGGACACGTCGGCCGACGCCGGCTCGGGCGGCGCGGGCGCATCGCCGGTCCGGAGGCCGCGCACCGCCCAGTCCGTCGCGCCCTCGCTGTCGCCCTCGACCTGCACGTAGACGGTTCCGGGCTCCAGGACCAGGTTGTCGAGGCGCAGGCGCCCGCTGCCGCCCACGGCGCCGAGCCGCCGTCCGCCCGCGTCGTACACGGCGAGGTCGGAGAGACCGTCGCCGATCGCCTGCACGCGCCAGAGGCCGGCGTCCTCGCCGACCTCGAAGCGCATCACGTCGACGTCCTGCGTGAAGAGGGACCCACGCAGCGTGGCGCCCTCTCCCATCGGCGACGCCGCGGCGCGGACGTCGTTGGGCTCGACCTCGAACCCGTCGCGTGGCGGCGTGCCGGGCTCCAGGAGGAGCCGGTAGTCGCCGGCGTCGCGACCTTCGACGGTCAGGTAGCTGACGCCGCCGCCCAGCACCAGGCCGGGGATCCGGCCGCTGCTGCCGCGCCGTGACGCCAGCTCCTGGCCGTTCTCGTCGTGAAGGTTCACGGTGACGACCTCGTCCGCCTCGAGGACCAGGTCGAACGCCTCGTCGGCACGCTCGTCGGGCACGTCGACGACGATCCAGTCGATCCCCTCGGCGACGCCGTCGAACGGCTCCCCTAGCCGCATCGGGTTGGCGTTCGCGCGGCCGTCGTTCGGCTCGACCTCGGCGCCGTCGGCGGGTCGGCCCTGCACGACGGTCCGGACGGCGCTCATCCCGGCCTCGCCGTCGATGCGCACGGTGTACGTGCCCTGGGCGAGACCCAGAAACCCCATCGCCGTGCCCTCGTCGGGCCCCAGCGCGCCGCGGGCGACCTGGTCGCCGTCCGGGCCGACGAGCTCCACGTCGACGCTTCCGTCGACCGACGTCTGCCCCTCGATGCTCCACAGCAGGCCGGCGTCCTCCTCGCTCAGCTGCCAGCTCAGCTCGCGGGGAGCGTCGGCGTCGATCGGGCCGTAGGCGCCGAACGCGCCTTCGGCCGTGTCGATGCGGTCGAACGGTCGGTGGTCGCGGTCCAGCGTCCGGTCCTGGCGCACGAACGACACGACGTACCGGCCCGCGCCGCCGCTCTTGGAGAGCCCCAGGTAGAGCGGGCCGGGGGGAAGCAGGATCGGGCCGGAACGGTTCAGGCGTCCCGTGGTCGTCCCGAATCTCCACATCTTGTCGGCGGCGGTGACGCCGACGCCGTCGTCGGCGAAGGTGGCGTGGACCAGGTCCAGCTGGGTGAGATTGCCCTCGATCCCCTCGATCTCGACCACCCACGGAACGGCGGCGTCCTCGTCGGAGACGTCCCAGACGAACGTGTCCTGAGCGTCGTCGAGCTCGCCGACCAGGCAGCGGGCGGCGCCGACGGGGGTGGCCTGGTGCAGCTCGTCGTTGGGCTCGAGCTGTTCGGCGCAGCTTCGGGCGTGGCCGGCCCCCGTCAGGGCGGCCAGCACGAGCGACAGCAGGAGCGCGGCTGCGGCGCGCCGCGGGTCGACGGGCATTCGGACGGGGTCGAGGTCACGGAACACGTTCTCTCCTCCTCGCAGCGGGCGCTACGGCCGGCAGGGGCGGTCGGGGGTGTCGGAGGCGGGCGTCAGGGCAGGTCGATCTCCAGCTCGGGCAGCCGCTCGACGACGAAGCTTCCCTCGATCGTCGCGACCTGCGACATGTCCGGCTCCTGGTTCATCCGGGGGAGCAGCGGCATCTCGGCGGAGAAGGTGCCCTCGAGGCGGTAGACGCCCTCGGCGATCTCCTCGAAGACGGTGACGGTCGCCTCGGCGCTGCCGTCGGCGTCGCTGCTGTGCACGTTCTCGAGCATCGTGCTCTCGGGCCAGTGCATCACCGAGACCTCGTCGGACCCGTAGCTGCACGGGCAGCCGGACGGTGGCGAGAAGAAGGAGAGGTCGAGCGACAGCGTGTCCTCGATCGCGTAGCGCGGCTCGGGGTGGGCCTGCAGCGACACGGTCAGCATCACGCCCATGATCGACGACCAGCTGGCGGTGGCCTGGGGTCCCTCGTCGGTCGCGAACTCGACGACGTACCAGGTGGAGGCGTCGCCGTTCAGGGTGGCGTCGATCGTGCCGATCACGGTCGCTTCCTGGGCGTGGACCACGCTCAGGCCGACGAGCGTGGCGACGATTGCGGCGAGGATGCGGAGACGGGCGTTGGTGGTCGGCATACGTCCTCCAGGAAAGGGCGCCTCGCCGCGCTCGCGGGCGGGCTCGGCGGGGGTTCGTCGGGGGTCGGGGGGTACGACGGGAGCTGGGGCCTGGTCAGAGACCGAACCGGGCGAACACCAGGTTCTCTTCGATCCGCTCCCGGTGGGGCTCGACACGGTCGACGTTGGCCTGCGGCACGATCGTACTGGCCGGCGCGCCGCGCGATGCGCCCAACGATGGCGGCGCGTCGCCGCCGGTCAGCTGGGCCACGTCGTAGCCGGCTGCGGCGTAGCCGGCCGCCTCGAGCACGCGGGCGCGGACCCAGCGGTACTCCTCCAGCGAGAAGCGTTGCGCGTTGAGAGCGTCGACCTGCGCGCGCGTCGCCTCGACCAGCAGGCCCGTGACGTCGCTGGCGGCCTGCGCCAGCTCGCGCGGCGTGGGGTCGCCGGCGCGCTGCTCGATGCGTTCGTAGCGCTCGCGCAGCTCCGTGACGCGTCCCTCGAGGCGCTGGCGCATCGCGTCCTGTACGGCCAGGAAGCGGTCGACCTGGCCGTCCTCGAGGACGGCGTCGGCGGGCGCGGCGTAGGGGCCCTGGTCGCGGACGCCGTCACGGATCTGCTCGATCCGCTGCACGTCGCGGACGGAGCCCAGCAGCTCGCCGGCCGGCCGGCCGATGAACCACCAGGCCACCCCGGCACCGGCCAGGAACAGCAACAGGAACACGACGCCGCAGCCGATGGCCAGGTTGCGTCCCATGCCGCCGTTCCGCGTGGGGGAGGCGCCCGGCTCAGCCACGCGTGTCGGAGCGGTCGTCCTCGGCATCGGATGCCGATCCGGGGTGGCGGGCGTCGTCGTCGGGGCCGTCGGCGACGTCGTCGCCGCTGCCGCCTCCCGAGGCGCCAGCGGATCGATCGGGGCCTGCGGGGCCCTCGTCCTGCTGCGCTCCGGCCACCGCCGACACGCCGGCGGCCCCTGCCGCCATGGCCGCCGCTCCGGCGGCGCTGGGCCGGGCGTCGCTGGGAAGGTCGCCGGTTCCGGCCGCCTCGGCCGGTGCGGCGCCGGTCGGCTCGGCTTCGGCGTCGCGCCCGGTCCGGGTCTCGACCGCCTCCTTGGCCTTGCGGCCCAGCTCCTTGAACTTGTCGCTCATCCCCTCCAGGCGGGCCACCCATTCGGGGTCGGGCTCCATCTCGAGGGTGGTGCGGTGGTACGCCAGCAGCGTCGCGGCCAGCGACCAGGCGTCGGCGACGGCCAGCTTGAGCATCCAGGCGGCCACGACGACCATCACCCCGAGGGCAGGACCCGCCGCGGGCAGCACGGCCGCGATGGCCAGGGCGGGCAGGCCCAGGATCACCAGCAGCAGGAAGAACTCGACGTAGCCGATCAGGCTCAGCACGACGGCGTTCGCGACGATCGGCTTCCACGCCTGCGCGTAGAGCACGACGCCCTCGTGGGCGACGCCCCAGACGTTCTGCTCCCGCTTGGCGTAGGCGCGCGACAGGATCGACTCGTCGACGTAGGTCGACGAGGCCAGCGCGACCCGCTCCAGCAGCTTGCCCAGCGAGTCGATGCCGGGGATCGGCAGGATGTTCGCGATCCGCACCACGCTGCGCACGATGCGCTTGACGACGCCGTCGACGAGCTGATCGACGGCGAACATGATGCTGGTGTCCTTGAAGCGTTCCGTCACCTGCTTGCGGCCGTGCGCGACCTGCCCTCCGTCGGGTCCCCGGCCGTGCACGATGAACTCCGTCATCACGGCGGTGTGCGCCGCCTTGAGCAGGTAGAAGTAGTACCGCGTCACCCAGCGGACGATTCCGAACGCGCCGCCGACCCCCAGCAGGAACAGGATGAAGCCCAGCGGCGCCCAGAGCTGCCCCAGCAGCCAGGCGACGCCACCGATGACGCCGAAGTACACCCCCAGCCCGAGGCCCAGCAGCAGGTAGCTTCCGAGACGGATCCAGATGAACGGCAACGTCTTTCCGAGCAGGGCGAGGGCTTCGCCGAGATACAGCTTGGGCACGGGAGCTTCCTTTCCTCGAGAACGGGTACGCGACGAGTGCCCCGACCCGCTTCCGGGTCGAGGGAGATGCGCGACGGCGGGACTCTCTCCGCGTTCAGGCTACACGACGGGGGTCGCTGCCCGCTGTGGCGTTGTCGTCAGGTCGCCTTCGTCCGCGCTTGGCTCCGGAGCGCAGGTACGTCGGTCAGCCGGCCGGCGCGAACAGCGGCGTGACCCTCTCGGCGCGCGGAACGCGGTGGCACGACCGGCAGCGCGGCTCGTAGCGCTCCTGCGCGCCGACCAGGATCACCGGGTCGTCGTAGTGGGCGGGATGCCCGCCGATCAGGCGTTGCGTGCGGGTGGCGGCCCGGCCGCAGCGGCAGATGGCGGTGAGCTTCTCGACGTGCTCGGCGCGGGCCAGCAGGATCGGCAGCGGTCCGAACGGCTCCGCCCGGAAGTCCAGGTCGAGGCCCGCCACGATGATGCGCTTGCCGTCGTCCGCGAGGTCCTGGACCAGGTCCGGGAGGCGCGCGTCGAAGAACTGCGCCTCGTCGATCGCGATCACCTCCGTGGTGTCGCGAAGCCGGCTCCGGAGATCGTCGGTGTCGTCCACCGGCTGGGCCTCGAGGGTACGGCCGGCGTGGCTGGCGACCGCGACCTTGTCGTAGCGGTCGTCGATCGCGGGCTTGAACACCTGGACGGCCTGGCGAGCGATCAGGGCGCGGGTCACGCGCCGGATCAGCTCCTCGGACTTGCCGCTGAACATCGGCCCGACGACCACCTCGAGCCAGCCTCCGCCGTAGGGATGGGCCTGCATGACGAGAAGGGTACCGCAGCCGGGCGGGGCAGGCGTCCCCGAGTCGGGGCGTCGTCCCGGTCGGCCGGCGCTCCGGCCAGGCCCCGACGAGCCGCATCCCTGAGCGTGGTGGTGTCAATCATTCGGATCACTTGGCGCTCACCCCGCCGTGCTACCCTCCGCCCCATGGCACGCATGCACGGCACCACCATCGTCGCGGTGCACCGCGACGGCGTCAGCGCGATCGCCGGCGACGGTCAGGTCACCCTCGGCGACCAGATCGTCAAGCGTGGCGCGATCAAGGTCCGCACCCTCGAGCAGGGCGGCGTCCTGGCCGGCTTCGCGGGCGCGGTCAGCGACGCGTTCACCCTGATGGAGAAGTTCGAGGGCTACCTCTCCTCGTCGAAGGGCAACCTGCTCAAGGCGGCGGTCGAGACCGTCAAGGAGTGGCGCACCGACCGGGCGCTCCGCAACCTCGAGGCGATGCTGATCATCGCCGATCACGAGCAGATCCTGACCCTCTCCGGCGCTGGCGACGTCGTCGCTCCCGACGTGCCGGCGGCGTCGGTCGGCAGCGGCGGGGCGTACGCCCTGGCCGCCGCCGTCGCGCTCCTGGAGCACAGCGACCTGACCGCGCCCGAGATCGCCCGCGAGGCGATCCGCATCGCGGGCACCATCGACATCTACACCAGTGGCGACGCGACCGTCCTCACCGTTCCGAGCAGCGAGGCGTCCGAATGAGCGAGTCCCGAGCCCCCGTCCTCCGCCGCGACCTTCCCGATCTCGACGAGCTCACCCCGCTCCAGATCGTCGACGCGCTGGACGCCGACATCATCGGTCAGCACAAGGCCAAGAGAAGCGTGGCGGTGGCGCTGCGGAACCACGTCCGACGGCGCCGCCTCCCGCTCGAGACGCAGGCGGAGGTCACGCCGAAGAACATCCTGATGATCGGTCCCACGGGCGTCGGCAAGACCGAGATCGCGCGCCGGCTCGCGAAGCTGGCGCGTGCGCCGTTCCTCAAGGTCGAGGCGACGAAGTTCACCGAGGTGGGCTACGTCGGCCGCGACGTCGACAGCATCGTCCGCGACCTGGCGCAGGCTTCGTACGTCCTGGTCGAGGAGGAGAAGAAGGCCGAGGTGGCCGAGGCCGCCGCGG
>CAZLQH010000059.1:0-12372 GCA_964561595.1 uncultured bacterium
TGGTCGGGGCGAGAGGATTTGAACCTCCGACCCCCTCGTCCCGAACGAGGTGCGCTACCAGGCTGCGCTACGCCCCGATGCAGCGAGGGAGTCTACCAGCACGGTCTGGAGCGGTCAAGCGACGCCGCCGTCGTCGAAGCTCGCCGGCTCGAACGCCGGCTCTTCTGCGGTGTCGAACGCCGTCTCGACCGCCGTTCGCACCGTGTCGCCCGCGAAGCCCCGCCGAGCGAGGAACGCCGCCGCCTTGGCGCGGTCCTTACGGACGTCGCCGGCGTCGAACCGCCAGGCGTGCTTCGCCAGCACCTCGCGCGCGGCGTCGAGCTGCTGCGCGTCGTCCAGCGGCGCGAGCGCAGCGTCGCGCACGCGCTCGGGCACGCCGCGCCGGTCCAGATCGCGCCTCAGCGCCAGCCGTCCCTTGCGCTGCGACCGCCCGCGGACGTGCCCCTCGGCGACGCGACGGTCGTCCAGCAACGCGAGCTCCGCCAGCCGGCCGAGCGCCGCCGCGCGAACCTCGTCCGCGACGGCCTTCCGGCGCATGCGATCGTCGAGCTCGGCGCGCGTGTAGTCGCGCCGCGCGAGCAGCCGCAAGAGGTAGGCCACCGCGCGCGGGGCGTCCCAGTCGCTCCCGGACGGGCCGCTCACCGCAGCACCTTGGTCGGATCCAGCCGCGCCGCACGGCGCGCCGGGAGCAGCCCCGCCGCGCCGCTGGTGACGAGCGACAGCGCCGCGACCCAGGCGACGTCGAGAGGCGCGACCTCGACGGGGAGCCGGGTGATGAAGTACAGGTCGCCCGGCAGCGGGAACGGCTGCAGACGGAAGTAGGTGGCCGCGGCGATGCCCAGTCCGACGCCCAGCAGCGTGCCGGCGCCGCCCAACAGCGATCCCTCGAGCGTGAAGGTCGCCAGGATCTGCCGCTGGCTGGCGCCCAGGGCGCGAAGCACGGCGATCTCGGGCGTCTTCTCGGCCACGGTCAGGACCAGGATGTTCGCGATGCCCATCGCCGCTACGAGGACGATCAGGAACACGACCACCGAGATCACCGCCTTCTGCAGGCGCAGCTGGGTCACGAGGCCGCCGAACAGCGAGCTCCACGCGATCGCGCGAAGGCCCGACAGGTCGGCGAGCTCCTGACCGACCTCCTCGGCCCGGCCGGGGTCCGCGATCCGAACGTGGTACCCGCTGATCTCGCCGGGCGCCTCCAGGTACGCCTGAACGGTGCCCAGCGCCGCGTACGACGCGAGCCCGTCGATCAGCTCGTTGCCGACCCGGAACGTGTCCGCCACGACGAAACGGGCGCGGTGACCGGCGACGTCCTGCACCAGCACGGCGTCGCCGGCCAGGACCCCGAGCTGCATCGCCAGCGAGGCGCCCAGGATCACGCCGCCTCCGTCGCGCATCGCGTCCGCGGCGCTTTCCAGCGGCTCGAGGTCCAGCACGTCGGTCTGCAGCGCGGGCTCGATGCCGAGAAGCTGGGTGTAGCCCTGACGCCCCGAGATTCCCAGCGTCGCGTCGGCGCGCCGGGCGATCAGGGCCTCGACCGCCAGGAACGGCGCGACGGCGCGCACGTCGTCGTGCGCGGCGATGCGGGCTCGCACCTCGGCGGCGTCCGCCATCCGGCCGTCGGCCTGGTAGGTGCGGAGCGTGACGTGGGGGGTGGCGCGCAGGGTGCTGTCGAGCAGCTCGTCGATGAAGCCGTTCGTGAGCGACAGCGCCAGAATCAGCACACCGACGCCGACGGCGACGCCGGCGACGGTCAGCGCGGACTGGAGGACGCGCCGCCGCACGTGAGCGAGCGCGAGGTAGAGCGGCAGAGGCACGGCCGGACTCTACCGCGCGGCGCTCAGCGTGCGGACGCGGTGAGGATCGGTCGGCCTTCGAACGGCACGGCGGCCAGCCGATCGAGCAACGGCCCGTCGTAGCCGTAGCGGACGACCTCCACTTCCGCCTGGCGCACGCCCCAGTTCACGGCGCTGGCGTAGTCGCCGAACCAGACGTCGACCTGGTTGCTCTTGCGGGCGTGCATCGTGTCCTCGACGACGAACAGGCCGTGGGCGTCGAGCACGCTCTGGAACCGTCCCGCGCCGCGGCCGTCGTAGTAGCCGCCGAGGTCGCGGATCCGGACCAGCGAGCCGTAGGGAAGATCGTCGCCGAGCAGGTCACGACTGACGGCGAGCACGCCGAAGCGGGTGCGGGTGCCGGTCGCGGTGACGTGCGGGGTCGCGTCGGTCTGCGACGCGAGGGAGTTGTAGCCGGTGGCGCGTACGGTGAACGTCGGATTGGCGTCGGGTCCGTGGGGCACGTCCGAGATCGCCGCGGGCCCCCGCGGATCGGCGAGGATGAGGACCTCGGGTGCGATCGCAAGGGTGACCGTGTCGGTGCGCTCGGTCCGGAAGCCCAGGACCAGCGAAGCGACGACGAGACCGATGGCGCAGAGCTTGGCGCTGATGTGCAGAGCCATCTCCACCTCCAGTCGCGCGACCGTAGCACCGCGACCCGGCCTCGCCGCGTTCCGAGGCGACACGACGGGCGGCGTCGAGGCTGTAGGCGAGCGGGTCCAGGCGACCGGGTCCAGCCACGCAGCCGCGCCCTGGACGACGTTCGTCGCGCGCGGGCCGTCGCCGGCCGTCCAGGCCGCGCTAGCATGGGCCGCGATGTCCACCAGCACCGGCTTCGGCTTCGAGATCCTCGCCCGCGACGGCGCTGCCCGTCGCGGACGGCTGCGCACCGCTCACGGAACGGTCGAGACCCCGGCCTTCGTGGCGGTCGCGACGCAGGGAAGCGTGAAGGGCGTGGCGCCCGCCGCGGTGCGCGAGGCGGGAACGCAGATCGTGTTCGCGAACACCTACCACCTGTACCTGCGGCCGGGTGCCGAGACGGTCGCGCGGCACGGCGGGCTCCACCGCTTCATGAACTGGGACGGTCCGATCCTGACCGACTCCGGCGGCTTCCAGGTGTTCTCCCTGGGGGCGGGCCTGGAGCACGGCGTTGGCAAGGTCGCCAGCATCTTTCCGGGGGAGGGCGCGGGGCCCGGCGCGGCTCGGGCGGGGCAGGGCATGGTCCGCGTCGAGGAGGAGCGCGTCGTGTTCACCAGCCACGTCGACGGCCGCCGCCACGTGTTCACGCCCGAGATCTCCGTGCAGGTCCAGCGCGCCCTGGGCGCCGACGTGGCGCTGGCGTTCGACGAGTGCACGAGTCCGCTCCACGACGAGGGCTATACCGCCCAGAGCGCGGCGCGAACGCACCGCTGGGCGGAGCGCTCGCTGCGGGCGTTCCGGGAGAGCGAGCCTCGGCACGGCTACGGGCAGGCGCTCTACGGCGTCGTCCAGGGCGGAGCGTTCGAGCGCGTCAGGGCGGCGTCCGCCCGCGTGATCGGCGCGATGGGGTTCGACGGCTTCGCGGTCGGCGGGAACCTGGGCGACACGCGGGAGACGATGTACCGGGTGCTGGACTGGACGGTGCCGGAGCTGCCCGAGGGTCCGCCGCGGCACCTGCTCGGCATCGGCGACGTGGCCAGCGTGTTCGAGGCCGTGGCGCGCGGGCTGGACACGTTCGACTCGGTCGCGCCGACCCGCAACGCGCGCAACGGCGGCGTGCTGGCCCGCGTCGACGACGACGGCACGCCGCTGCCCACCTTCCGTCTGAACCTCAAGAACGCGCGCTTCGCGGACGATCTGCGTCCGATCGAGCAGGGATGCGACTGCGCGACGTGCCGGCACCATTCGCGTGCCTACCTGCGGCACCTGCTGAAGGCGAACGAGCAGCTGGGGCAGCAGCTCGCGACGATCCACAACCTGCGCTTCATGGCACGCCTGATGGAGGAGATCCGGGACGCGATCGCCGCCGGCCGCCTGGACGCCGTGCGGCACGCGTGGCTGGAGCCGGCGCGCGAGGCGGCCGCGAGCGCCGGACGCGAACGGTAGAACGCCTCGAGACCGCCTCTAGAAGGCGCGCTCGATCAGGTCGATCTGCGTCCCGTCCTGCGTGACGAAACGGACGACGCCCACGGTGGGCACGAAGAACAGGTCGAGCACCGTGCGTCCGCCGCTGCTGGTGAGCGTGGTCTGACGCACGTGCAGCGCGTTGAAGCGGCCCGCGGGCGTCTGCACGCCGCTGAGGCCGACGACCTCGCTCGATAGCGTGATGTCGATGCCGCCGACCCGGGTGGTGCTCTGCCAGGCGTCGCCCGGCTGCAGCGGCGAGGGCGGATAGACGGTCAGCGGCGGCTGGTACGGCATGATGTCGCCGCCTGCCGAGGTGCCGTGGCTGACGACGCCCGCGCCGAACGTGAGGATCTCCTCGCTGACCGGGACGCCGGAGAAGTAGTGCGTCAACACCATCCGCTGCCCGCCCAGCAGGTCGCGAGGGCCGGAGAGGGTCTGGGTCTCGCCGTTGGAGTAGGTCCAGGTCAGGCCGGCCCCGGATGGGTAGTAGCTCGGCTGGGCCCAGGCGAGGGCGAGCGCGGACGCGGCGAGCACCATCGTGAGCAACCTCGTCACGGTCCGAGCCGGCCCGAAGCCGTGCGGCACTCGGGTCACGCCTCGTCCTCCTGCGACAGCTCGCCTGCGCGGATCGCCGCCTCTTCGACCGCGCGCATCACCGCGTAGCGGGCGCCGTGACGCTCCAGCGCGCGAACGCCGGCGATGGCGGTGCCTCCCGCCGACGCGACCTCGTCCTTCAGCTCGGCGGGGCCGGCGTCCTCGAGCAGGCTGGCGGTGGCGTGCAGCACCTGGCGTGCCAGCTCGCGGGCGGTGTCGCGACCGAAGCCCGCGCGCACGCCGCCGTCGGCGAGCGCTTCGGCGATCACGGCGGCGAACGCCGGTCCCGAGCCGGCCAGGCCGGTGAACGCGTCGAACTGCGATTCGGGGATGCGGTGGACGCGGCCGACGGCCAGGAACAGCGCCTCGGCGAACGCCAGGTCGTCGGCGCTCACGTCCGGAAGCGCGGCCAGCGCCGTCGAGGAGAGGCGCACGCGGGCGCCCAGGTTCGGCATGGCGCGAAGCACGCGGCGACTGCCGACGCGGCGCGCGATCGCGTGGGCGGGAACCCCCGCCATGATCGACAGGTAGCAGCCGGAGCGTCGCGCGATCAACGGGGCGACGCGCTCGAACGCTTGCGGCTTCACGCCGATCAGGATCCGCTCGGCACGATGAACGCCGTCGTCGTCGAGCTCCGCGACGCCGTACCGCTGGGCCAGCACGGCACGCCGAGCGTCGTCGGGATGGTAGACCCCGACGTCGGCGGCTTCGAGCACGCCGGCGCGAAGGGCTCCGGTCAGCACGGCGCCGCCCATCTTGCCGGCACCGACGATGGCGAGCTTCACGGGATCGGTCCTCCGTTCCTGACGCACGTTACCGCGCCGATCTCCGCCCGGGTGCCAACCATCTCACCGCCGCCACGGCCGCCAGCGCGCCGGCGACGTCCGCGGCCAGGTCGGCGAGCTGCGGCGAGCGGCCGGGCACGGCGGCCTGGTGAAGCTCGTCCGCGACGCCGAGTCCCAGGGCCACGAGCAGGGCGGCGACGGCGCGAAGCCCGGCCAGCCGCAACAGCACCGTCTGCACGAAGAACAGCCCGGCGTGCCCCGCCTTGTCCAGGTGCGGAAGGTCCAGCAGGCCGCTGCCGGGCGGATCGGACTGGGAGGACAGCCACCACACGCCGGCGGCCCAGGCGACGGCCGGGATCGCGCGCAGCACGCGCGCCAGCGCCGAGCGCCTCACGCCGGCCGCCTCACGCCGAGCGCCTCACGAAGACCGTTCGGGATCGGCCGGCTGCACCAGCTCGACCAGCACGCCCCCCGCCCACGACGGGTGCAGGAACGCGACGCGGCTGCCGGCTCGGCCCGGCCTCGGCGTCAGGTCCACGGCCCGCGCGCCCTCGCGCAGCAGCCGGGCGAGCTCCGCCTCGACGTCCTCGACGCGGAACGCGACGTGGTGCACCCCGGGACCGCGGCGCGACAGGAAGCGTGCGATCGGCGAGCTCGCGTCCAGCGGCGCCAGCAGCTCGATCTCGGTGTCGCCCGCACGGAGCATCCGGACGCGCACGCCCTGCTCCGCGACCGTCTCGTCGTCCGCCACGGGAAGGCCCAGCAGGCGCCACGGCGCCGATCCCTCGTCCAGGTCGTGCACGGCGACGCCGACGTGGTCGACCTCCAGCCCCACCGGCCGGTCCACGCCGCTTCGGCCGATCATTGCGCGTGCCCCTCGGCCGTCAGCTCGCCGCGGAGGTCGATCGTCATCGCCGCCCGCACCGCCTCCGGCTCGCGCTCGCGCGACAGCAGCCAGAGCAGCTTCGCCAGCGCCGCCTCGGCGGTCATGTCGCCGCCGGAGACGACCCCCGCGGCGGCCAGCGCCGAGCCGGTCGCGTAGTCGCCCATCCGCACGCCCCCGCGCAGGCACTGGGTGACCGCCGTGATGACGACCCCCCGATCGTGCGCTTCGGCCAGCACCTCCAGCAGGGCCGGATCGCGGGGCGCGTTGCCGGCGCCGTACGTCTCGAGCACCATGCCCTCGACCGGCTCGCGCAGCACGTTGCGGAGGGTCTCGGCGCCGATCCCGGGAAAGAGCCTGAGCGCCAGGACCTGCGCGTCGCGCAGGCGCGTGGTGCGCAGCGGACCCGGGCCGGCGGGCCGGAGCCGGTCGGTCGCCAGCTCGATCGTGACGCCCGCCCGGCCGATCGGCGCGGCGTCGGGACTCTCGAACGCGTCGAAGCCGGAGGTAGAGACCTTCGTGGCGCGCACGCCGCGTAGCAGCCGGCCGCCCGCGTACACGCCGACCTCGGCCAGCTCCGGCCGGGTCGCGAGCAGCAGGGCGGTGATCAGGTTCTCGCGCGCGTCGCTGCGCGCTTCCGCCAGCGGGATCTGCGCGCCGGTGAGGACGACCGGCCGGTCGAGGTCCTCGAGCAGGAACGCCAGCGCCGAAGCGGTGTACGCCATCGTGTCGGTGCCGTGCAGTACGACGAAACCGTCGACGCCGGCCTGCTCCTCGACGAGGGTGTCCGCGACGCGCTGCCAGTCGGACGGCCGGGTGTCGGAGCTGTCCAGCAGCGGGGCGTGCTCGACCAGGCGGTAGCTGGGAAGCTCGGGTCGCTCGAGCGCGTCGATCCGGGCGAGCAGCCGCTCGAGATGTCCCGCCTCGGGAACGTAGCCGTGCGGGCCGCGGCGCATGCCGAGCGTGCCACCGGTGTGGAGCAGCAGGACGTGGGGTCGGGCCATGGCGTCAGCCTACCGCCCTGCCCGCGATCGCCCCGCCGCCCCGTCAGCGGATTCCGGGGGGGACCTGCGTCGGCGGCGGCTCGGGCAGGTTGCGCGGCATCGGCACGCCCTCGAGACGCTTCATGACGCCGTTCTCGTTGCAGCCGACGAAGAACGGACAGCGCAAGCACTCCGACCAGACGCGGGGGTGCAGCTCGCGGCTCTTGTCGATCAGGGTGAACCCGCACGCCTCGAAGAAGCCGACCTCGTACGTCCAGGCGAACAGGACCGGCACGCCGATCCGGCGCGCCTCGGCCTCGCAGGCGGCCACCAGCGCCCTGCCCACGCCGCGGGCCCGTACGTCCTTCGCGACCGCCAGGCCCCGCACCTCGGCGATGTCGCCCCACAGCAGGTGGAGCGCGCCGTTGCCCGCGAAGGCGACGGTCCCGTCCTCGTCCACGACCTCGGCGACGAAGAAGTCGCGAAGGTTCTCGAAGATGTTCTGCATCGGACGGACGAGCATCTTGCTCTGCGACGCCCAGTAGCCGATGTTCTCGAAGATCGCCGGCACGTCCTCGGCGGTGGCGTGGCGGACCCAGACCTTGCCGCTCACCGCGTGCCGGGCTCGCCGGCCTCCTCGCGGTCGGCGTCGCCGTCGGGCGCGTCGTCGCGCTCGTCCGCCTCCAGCTGGGCGCGGAGCGTCGCGATCCGCTCGCGCACCCGGCTGGGCGCGGTGCCGCCCCAGCTGGTGCGGCCGGCCACGACGGTCTCGAGCGACAGCGCTTCGTACACGTCCGCCTCGATCCGCGCGTCCAGCGAGCGCATCTCGTCGAGCGGCAGCGCTTCGAGCGGCACGTCGCGCGCGATGGCGGTGGCCACCATGCGGCCGACCACCTCGTGCGCGTCGCGGAACGGCAGCCCCTTCTTCGCCAGGTAGTCCGCCAGGTCGGTCGCGTTCGAGTACGCGCCGGCCGCGGCGTCCCGCATCCGGTCCGCGTGCACGTCGAGCCGCGGGATCATCTCGGCCTGCAGCGTCAGGCAGGCGCGGAGCGTGGCGACGGCGTCGAACGCGCCCTCCTTGTCCTCCTGCATGTCCTTGTTGTACGCCAGGGGGAGCCCCTTCATCACCGTCAGCAATCCCATCAGCGCGCCGTAGACGCGCCCGGTCTTGCCGCGGATCAGCTCCGAGACGTCCGGGTTCTTCTTCTGCGGCATGATCGAGCTGCCGGTCGTGTGGCTGTCGGGAAGCGTGACGAAGCCGAACTCCTGAGACGACCAGAGGATCAGCTCCTCCGACATCCGCGACAGGTGCATCATCGCGATCGCCGCGGCCGAGAGGAACTCGAGCGCGAAGTCGCGGTCGCTCACCGCGTCCAGCGAGTTCTCGGCCGGACCGGCGAACCCCAGCAGCGCGGCGGTGCGGTGACGGTCGATCGGGAACGTCGTGCCGGCCAGCGCGCCCGCGCCCAGCGGCGAGACGTCCATCCGTGCCAGCGCGTCGCGGAGGCGTCCCTCGTCGCGCGCGAACATCTCCTGCCAGGCCAGCAGGTGGTGCGAGAACAGGACCGGCTGGGCGACCTGAAGGTGCGTGTAGCCGGGCAGGATGACGCCCAGGTGCCGCTCGGCGGCGTCCACCAGAACGCGGCGGTTGCGGCGGAGCAGCCGGAGCAGCACGCGCAGGTGCCGCCTGAGCCAGAGCCGGAAGTCGGTCGCGACCTGATCGTTGCGGCTACGGGCGGTGTGCAGCTTCCCCCCGACCGGACCGAGGCGCTCCGTCAGGGCCGACTCGAGGTTCATGTGGACGTCCTCGAGCGCGACGCTCCAGTCGAAGCGGTCCGCCTCGACGTCGTCGCGAAGGGCTGCGAGTCCCCGCACCAGCGCCTCTGCCTCCTCGGGCGCGACGATTCCGGTCTCGCCGAGCATCGTGGCGTGCGCGATCGAGCCGCGCAGGTCGTCGAGCGCCATGGCGCGGTCGACGTCGATCGACGCGTTGAACGCCTGCACCAGCAGGTCGGTGTCGTCCGCGAACCGGCCGCCCCACATCCGTTTCGGCGTGGTCACGGGGCGCTTCCGGGCTGACGCTGCCAGGTGCCGCCGACGCGCTTGACGAGCGACACGACCCCTCCGTCGCGCGACTCCTCGCGGTAGCCGAGCCGCTCGTAGTAGGGAAGCAGGTCGGGCTGGCGCAACGCCAGGCGGAGCGTGGGAACGTTGCGCTTGATGGCCAGCGCCTCGAGCTTCGTCATCAGCCAGCGGCCGAAGCCGCGCCCTCTGGCCTCGGGCAGCGTGGCGATCCGGTCGACCTCCCAGCCGTCCTGCCCCCAGCGCCAGCGGACGGCGCACTGCGGCTGACCCTCGGCGTTCTCGAGCAGGACCGCGCCGCCGTGCTCGAGCCAGTCGCGCATGCCGGCGGCGTCCTCGGTCGGAGCGTCGGCACCGTCCGCCTCCCGTCCGGCCCGCCACAGGCCGGCGAGCGTCTCGGCGTCCGCGGCGGCGGCCCAGCGCAACCGCGCGGCGTCGTAGGCGCGTCCGGAGCCGAGGTCTCCGGCGCCGGCGGGGCTCACGCCCCGTCGCCCCCCTGCTCGAGCTGACGCGCGATGCGCAACCGCAGCGCGTTCAGCTTGATGAACCCGTCGGCGTCGCTCTGGTCGTACACGTCGTCCTCCTCGAAGGTGACGACGTCCTGGCGATAGAGGCTGTTGGGGCTCTTGCGACCCAGAACCGAGACCGCGCCCTTGTACAGCTTCAGGCGCGCCACCCCGGTGACCGGGCGCTGCACGTGATCCATGAAGGTCTGCATCGCCACGCGCTCGGGGGCGTACCAGAATCCGTCGTACACCGCTTGGGCGTAGGCGGGAACCATCTCGTCGCGCATCCGGAGCACCTGGCGGTCGAGGGTGACCTGCTCGACGGCCTTGTGGGCGTGGAACAGCAGCGTCCCGCCCGGCGTCTCGTAGCAGCCGCGCGACTTCATCCCGACGAAGCGGTTCTCGACGATGTCCACGCGGCCCACGCCGTGGGCGCCGGCGATCTCGTTGGCGGTGCTCAACAACTCGACCGGTCCCAGCCGCTCGCCGTCGATCGCGACCGGATCTCCGTGCTCGAACGCGATCTCGACGATGCGCGCTTCGTCGGGCGCGGCCTCGGGATCGACCGTCCGGCGCCACATCCCGGCGGGCGGCTCGTTCCACGGATCCTCGAGCACGCCGCCCTCGTAGCTGATGTGGAACAGGTTCGCGTCCATCGAGTACGGCTTCTCGCGGGTGATGGGCACGGAGATGTCGCGCTCCTGCAGGTACACGATGCAGTCCTCGCGGCCCTTCAGGTCCCACTCGCGCCACGGCGCGATCACGCGGATGTCGGGCGCCAGCGCGTAGGCGGACAGCTCGAAGCGGACCTGGTCGTTCCCCTTGCCGGTGGCACCGTGCGAGACGGCGTCGGCGCCCTCGCGCTCGGCGATCTCGACCATGTGCTTGGCGATCAGCGGCCGCGCGAAGCTGGTGCCGAGCAGGTAGTACCCCTCGTACAGCGCGCCGGAGCGCAGGACGGGGAAGACGAAGTCGCGCACGAACTCCTCTTGCAGGTCGACGGCGTAGGCGGCCTTGGCGCCCGTGGCCATCGCCTTCGTCTTGGCCTCCTCGACCTCTTCGCCCTGGCCGATGTCGGCGGTGAACGCGATCACCTCGGCCCCGTAGGTCTCCTTGATCCAGGTGAGGATGACCGAGGTGTCCAGGCCCCCGGAATAGGCGAGGACGACGGTCTTGACGGGTGATTTCATGGCTCCTCCATCACGAAGACGGCCCACGGACCCGTGGTCACGCGAGTGACGGCGCCCGTGGGAAACGAGGTCAGCGGCGTCGAGCGCGAAGCGGGGTGTGGGACGAAAGGGTCATCGAAGTAAGGTCGTGCAAGCGTATGCAAGCAGCGCGATAACGTTGCGCAATGTAGCACCGGACCCGGGAGCGGTCAAGGGAGGTTCGCACGCGTCAGCGGCGATCTTCGGCCCGCCCCGGAGCGGATCCCGGCCGCCGCCGCGCAGCCCAGCACCAGCGCGGCGCCCGCCAGTCCCCAGACGCCCAGGCGCTCGCCGTACAGCGCCCAGGCGAGCGCCCCGGCGACGAGCGGCTCGACCGTCGCGACGAGCACCGCGCGCGACGCCGTCGCACGCCGCAGTCCCAGTCCGTAGAGCAGGTAGGCGAGGTACGTCGAGACGATCGCCGCGCCGGCCAGAAGCGCCCAGGCCAGCGGCGGCTTCGCGCTCCACGTCACGAACGGCGCGATGCCCGCAGCGCCCAACGGCAGCGCCAGCCCGTAGAGCTGGACCGGCGCCTGCACGGCCAGCAGCCGCTTGCCCCACAGGTAGTAGCTCGCGTACCCCAGGCCGGCCGCCAGTCCCCAGGCGACGGCCGGCGCCGACGGCGTCACGCCCTCGCCGCGTGCGGTGGACACAAGCGCCACGCCCAGCACCGAGCCGCCGACCAGCAGCCACTGGCGCCGGCCCGGTCGCTCGCCCAGCACGGGGCCCGCGAGAAGCGTCACCCACGCCGGCGCGGTATAGAGCAGCACGAACGCCAGGCTGATGCCGCCCAGGTCGATCGCCCGGATCAGCGCGACGTAGAACACGCTCACGCCGACCGCGGCGAACGCGGCCGTCGCGAGGCCGGCGCGCCAGGGGAGACGGACGAGCCGCCGCGCGGTCAGTGCGTGCGCGAGGAACGCGCTCCCGCCGAACAGCGCCCGCCAGAATGCGATCTCGACCGCGCCGACACCCAGGTCGAGCAGGCCGGCGGTGAACACGCCGAGCAGCCCCCACAGCACCGCGGCGGCCAGCACGAGCGCCAAGCCGATCGACTCGGAACGGTCGTCGCTCACGCTAACGGCCCTCGCTCACGCTCCCGACGTCGGCTCCCGCTCGGGCTCCCGCTTGGCGTCGCGCTTCACGACGATCGGCTGCAGACCGTACGACCTCGCCAGCTCCGGCCGCTGCTCCCGAAGCAGACGCATGCGGCGGCGATAGCTGGCGGTCTCGACCGAGAAGCCGATCAGGTTCACGACCCAGAACGCGATCAGCAGGCCGGTTCGGAGCGTCGGCGACAGGCCGAGCGCCCCCGCGCCGGTGCGCCACGCCAGCACCGCGTCGGCGGCGACCACGGCCCACGGAACGAGCAGCAGCAGCCCCCACAGCT
>CAZLQH010000060.1:0-1508 GCA_964561595.1 uncultured bacterium
ACGAGCGACCGCGTACGCATCGGGATCCTCTCCACGGCGAACATCGCGCGCAAGGCGGTGGGGCCGGCCGTCCAGGCGTGCGACGGCGCGGAGCTGGTGGCCGTCGGCTCGCGGGACGAGGGGCGTGCCCGCGCGTTCGCGGACGAGCTGGGCATCGAGCGGGCGCACGGCTCGTACGAGGCGCTGCTGGACGATCCGGGTGTCGACGCGATCTACGTCGCGCTGCCCAACGCGCTGCACGAGCGGTGGACCGTGCGCGCGCTCGAGGCGGGGAAGCACGTGTTGTGCGAGAAGCCGCTGGCGCCGACCGCGGCGGCATGCCTGCGTATGGGCGAAGCCGCCCACGAGGCGGGCCGCGTGCTGATGGAGGCGTTCATGTACCGCTTCCATCCGCGCGTGCTGGCGGCGATCACGGCGGTGAGAGAGGGCCGCGTGGGACGTGTTTCGCTCGTGGATGCGGCGTTCACGTTCCGTGTCCGACGACAGGACGACATCCGCCTCTCGGCCGCGCTGGCGGGAGGGGCGTTGCTGGACGTGGGCTGCTACACGGTGGACGCCGCTCGGCGCCTACTGGGGGAGCAGCCCGAGACGGTCGTCGCGGTGGCGCGCTTCGGCGCCGGTCACGACGGCGAGCCGCAGGCCGCGGACGGTGCGACGTCGCGAGCGGGCGCGCCGGAGGACCGGTACGGGGTCGATCTGGAGACCGCCGGCCTGCTGCGGTTCCCCTCCGGTGCGATCGCAACGGTTCGTAGCGCGCTGACGCTGCCGCGGCGCGAGTCGCTCGAGGTTCGCGGCGACGCGGGGAGCCTGCGGCTGGACCGGGCGTTCCTCCCGGGCGCCGGACCCACGGAGCTGCGCTTCGAGGACGCCGCCGGCGAGACCTCCAGCGAGACCGTGCCGGGCAAGGATCCGTACCTCGCGATGGTCGAGGCGTTCGCGGACCGGGTCCGGGGCGACGCACGGCCCGAGCTCCCCGCCTCGGACGCGGAAGAGGCGGCGGCGACGCTACGGATCGTGGAGCGGATGGCGGCGTCGGCGCGGACCGCGGTCGCGCCATCCGTGCCCGGGGACGGCGAGGACGTACGCTGAGCGCATGACGAACGACGAGCTTCGCCTCGTTCCGGTCGACAGCAGGACGTGGCGCGCAGCGTACGCGCTACGTCCCCATCCCGAGCAGGAGCGCTTCGTCGCCCCGAACGCGTATTCGCTGCTCGAGGCCGTGTACGCCGACTCCGCCGTGGGCTACGCACCGTACCTGGCGTATGCGGGCCCGCAGCCCGTGGGCTTCACCATGCACGCCGGTAGCGGGAGCGACGGTCATCCCTGGATTCTCCGCTTCATGGTGGGCGCGGAGCATCAGGGGCGCGGCTACGGCAGGCGCATGCTGCGCGCGCACCTGGCGCTGCTGGACGCGACGTTCCCCGGTCGGTCGGTCCGGCTGAGCGTGGTGCCGGGGAACGACGTCGCGGCGCGTCTCTACCGCCGCTTCGGGTTCGTCGACACCGGCC
>CAZLQH010000060.1:1608-3047 GCA_964561595.1 uncultured bacterium
CGGCGCCAGACGTCGTGGCGCGTGGGGATGCTCGCGAACGCTCTGGTGTCGTCGTTGAAGCCGGCCAGGTTGTAGATGCCGGCGGTCTCGACGGTGCGGTCCAGGTAGCGGTCGAACCCGAGCACGGAGTCGAAGAACCACCAGGGAGCGCCCAGCCGCATCGCGGGGTAGTGGCCGGCCAGCGGCGCCAGCTCGCGCGCGTAGGTCGCCTCGTCCAGCGTGTAGGTGATCAGCCGGAACGCGGGATCGTGGCCGTAGGCGTTCAGCAGGGCGTGCAGGCCGCGTGTCCAGTCGACCCGCACGGGGATGTCGGCGCCCTTGTCCAGGCCGAAGCGATCGTGGATCCGGTCGTGGTGGTTTCGGAAGCTGCCGACGTGTAGCTGCATCACCAGGCCGTCGTCGAGCGCCATGCCCGCCATCTCGAACAGCATGTGGGCGTGGAACGCCGCGTCGTCCTCGGCCGAGGCGGTGCCGGCCAGGGCGCGCGCGAAGATCGCCTGGGCGTCCGCCTCGTGCAGCGGCTCCACGAACGGGCTCTCGACGCCGTGGTCGGTCGCGGTCGCACCCCTGTCGCGGAAGTCGATCCGACGGCGACGGATCGCGTCCCGGAAGGCGTCCAGATCGTCGATCGTCGTGTCGGTGCGCGCCGCCAGCGCGGCCAGCGTGGCGTGCCAGTCGGGATCCGCGACGTGCATCGCGGCGTCCGGCCGGAAGGTGGGCCGGACCGGGAAGCCTTCCGCCTGCAGTCGCTCGTGCTGGTCCAGGTCGTCGCTCGCGGCGTCGGTCGTGGCCAGGACCTCGATGCCGAAGCGCTCGAACAGGGCTCTGGGCCGGAACGCGTCGCTCGCCAGCTTGGCCTGGAGGTGATCGAACAGCGCGTCCGCGGTATCGGCCGACGGCTTGACGTCGACGTCGAACAGCCCGATCAGCTCGGCTTTGAGCCACAGTCCGGTCGGGGTGCCGCGGAAGAGATGGAAGTGCTCGCAGAACGTGCGCCAGATCTCGCGCGGGTCGCCCTGGATCTCGCTGCCGTCCTGCGTCGGGACGCCCAGCGCCTCCATCGGCACGCCCTGGCTGTACAGCATCCGGAACACGTAGTGGTCGGGAACGATGAACAGGGCGGCCGGGTCGCCGAAACGGCGCTCCGGGTCGCCCAGCAGCTCGGGCTGCACGTGGCCGTGGGGCGAGACGATCGGCAGATCGCGAACGTGCTCGTACAGAGCGCGGGCACGCGCGCGGACGGTCGGTACCGGCGAGAAGCAGCGGTCCTCGTCGAGGATCCATTCGGTCGACATTCGGTGCCTCCTGGGCGGGTCGCGTGGGCGGCGACCCCTGGGCTCGTGGCGTCAGCCGGGCGGTTCGGGCGCTTCCGACGGCTCGGGCGGTTCGCGAGGATCGGCGCTCGGGCTCGTAGAGGGGGCCGTGGACCGGTCGTGACC
>CAZLQH010000060.1:3147-8959 GCA_964561595.1 uncultured bacterium
GCGGGCGGGTGGTGATCGTCCGCCTCGACGTACGCCCAGCCCAGCCGCTCGGCCAGCATCCGTCCGACGGTGGACTTTCCGCTGCCCGACACGCCGGCGATCACGATCGCGCGGGGCGGCCGCTCGCGCGGCGGCGGTGGGGGGACGTCCTCGGCCCACGGCCAGCGGACGCAGCGAGGGACGTCGGGGAACAGCACGACGTCGGCCGCGCCGGGCGGCCCCTTGAACGCGACGGTGGTGGTTCTGTCCGCGCCCAGCAGCTCCCGGGCCCGACGCAGCGTCGCGCCGCTCACCGTCACGTCGTCCACCAGCACGATCCGTTGGCCGCGGACGTCGGGCGCGTCGCCCAGCGGCTGCGGCGCGGCGGTCTTGGGGGCGTTCGCGTCGTCTCGGAAGGTGAGCCGCAGCAGCCGCAGGGGACGCTCCAGCCGGTAGGCGATCAGCGCGCCGGGGACGATTCCGCCGCGCGCGATGGCGACGACCGCGTCGACCTCGTCGCGCGGCGGCAGGTCGGCGGCGCGGACGCGCTCGGCGATGCGGCCGAACGTCAGGTCGACCTTGTCGGCGCTCACGCCGGCTCCTTCGTCTTGTACAGCGTCTCGCCCGCCTTGGGGACGTAGAGGACGCCCTCGTCCTCGCGCCCCTGGAACTCGGCCGGGTCGACCGTGTCCGGATCGAGGTACCCCAGCGCCAGCGCTTCGCACGTCTCCTTCGGGATGCGGGAGGCGAGGGTCACCTGGGCGCGCGGCTTCTCGACGCCGTTCACCATCCGGCCGTCGCCGCGCACGTGCGTCGAGTGCGCCAGGACGCCCAGCGGCACGTGCGAGAAGCGGTCCCACTGCTCCAGGAAGTAGGGCAGCACGTGGTAGCCGATTTCGTGGATCCAGCGCCCGTGGACGTGGCTGACGGTGTCGAGGTGGGGCGCGTAGATGATCAGCTCGCCGCCCTCGGCCAGCGCCGGCTCGAGCTTGTACATCGCCTTGCCGGCGGTCCACAGCTCGTCGTACATCGGCGGAGCGACCGAGAGGACGCGGTGGAACGGCTTCTCGACCCAGCGGACGTGACGCCTCGAAGAGAGCTCTACGGCGTGCGGCCAGGTGGCCAGCGGATCGCCGACGAACAGGCCCGCGAGCTCGCCGCCCTCGACCACCAGGGCGATCAGCGTGGTCGGCGTGGGCACCAGCCCGTACGCGGCGTCGATCATGGCGCGGACCGGGGTGTCGCGCTCGCCGATCGTGCCGCGCACGCCGGCCAGCGCGCCCAGCCAGTGGGTGACGTTGATCATGTCGCCGTCGGAGACGCCGGGGAAGAAGTACTTCGCGCCGCCCGAGTAGCCGACGACCTCGTGCGGGAAGGTGGGGCCCAGGATGACGACGTGGTCGTGGGCCGCAACCTCGCGGTTGATGCGGACGTCGACGTCGCCGCCCAGGGTCGGATGCCAGCGGTCGCCGGCGATCTCCTGGATGCGCGCCTTGGAGAGCGTCCCCAGCGAGGTCAGCGCCTCGGGCGTCTCCCAGTCGTGGTTCACGATGCGGACGTGGCCGAAGCGCCCTGCGCGCTCGGGCGCGTCGATGCCCACGAGCGCGTTCAGTCGCTCCTCGGCCAGCGGGGGGTGCGTGCCCAGCGCGACCATGAAGGTCAGGCTACGGGCGCCCGCGAGCGCGTCCACCAGCGTTCGGAACAGCATCGGCAGCGGCAGGCTGCGGGTGTGGTCGGGGATCAGGACGAGGACGGACGCGCCGTCGTGCCGGCCGGCCAGCGTCTCGTGCAGCAGGGCGCGCACCTCGTCGTGCGGGAGGGTGGCGCCCTCGGCGGCGACGGCCGAGCCCCGCGGCGCACGGCCGGTCGCCGTCTCGGCCACGCCGGGCATCACACGCCGCCGAAGGCGTCGTAGCCGCCGTCGACCGGCACGATCACGCCGGTGACGAAGCGGCTGGCGTCCGACGCCAGCCACACGATCGTGCCCGCCAGGTCGTCCGGATCGCCGAAGCGGCCCATCGGGGTGTGATCCAGGATCGTGCGGCCGCGGTCGGTCGGGCTGCCGTCCTCGTTCGTGAGCAGCGCACGGTTCTGATCGCCCAGGAAGAAGCCGGGGGCGACGGCGTTCACGCGGATCCCCTCGCCCCAGGTGCGGGCGGCGTACACCGCCAGCCACTGCGTCAGGTTGTCGACGCCGGCCTTTCCGGCCGCGTAGCCGATCACCCGGGTGAGCGGCTTCTGCGCCGCCATGGAGGAGATGTTCACGATGCTGCCGCGCTTCTCGCGGGCCATCGCCTCGCCGAACGCCTGGATCGGCAGCAGCGTGCCGGTCAGGTTCAGGTCCACGACCGCGCGGAACGCCTCGGGGCTCAGGTCGAACAGCGTGCGCTCGCCGTGCACCAGCGCGTCCGGACGGTTGCCGCCGGCGGCGTTGACGAGGATGCGGGCGGGTCCCCAGTCCGCTTCGAGCCGGTCGCGGGCCTGGGCCAGCGAGTCCGTGTCCAGCACGTCGGCGGGCAGGGCCATCGCCTCGCCGCCGCGTTCGCGCAGGTCGTTCGCGACCTGCTCGGCGACCTGGGCGCGCCGGCCCAGGATCGCGACGCGGGCGCCGGCGTCCGCGAGCGCCCGGGCCATCGCGCCGCCCAGCACCCCCGTCCCGCCGGTGACGACGGCGACCCGGCCGGTCAGGTCGAAGAGGCTCACGACGGCGAGCCGGACGCGTCGCGCCGGGGCGCGAGCACGGCGCCGACCAGCGCGAGGAGCGCCAGGCCCGGCCACGACCAGCTGGCCGCGAACGCCAGCGTGGTGGCGGGTCCGGTGCCGGACACGATCGCCCCCGCGAGCACCGCGCCCGCCAGGTACGCGGGTGCCGCGACGTACCGGAGGGCGCCGGGCGCCCACGTCCGCACGGCCAGCACCAGCGACACGACGACGAGCAGCTCGATCGTCACCGTGGGCAGCATCGGACCGGCGGGCATGCCGGTGAGCAGCTGGTTCAGGAGGGGCGTGAGCACGGCGATGGACAGCGCGGAGACGGCGTCCAGGCGCATCGCGGCGATGGCGGCGGCCAGGAAGATCGGCAGCAGGCGGGCGCCCATGGGAGGGCCGGCCTGGACGGGGATGAGGTGCACCAGGACGGGCAGGGCGAGGCCGACCGCGAGCGCGGTGCCGATGCCCAGCGCGCGGCGTACGAGGGGGGTGGCGACGGTTCGGGTCATGGGGACGCTCCTTCTCGATCTTGGCGGGCGTAGGGCACGAACGGCAGCAGGTGACGGACGAAGTGGCGCTCCAGGACGGCTTCGTGTTCTTCGTGCTCGCGCTCGAGCAGCTCGATCAGCCGGGGTCGGAACGCGTCGAGCGCGCTGCCGTAGGTGACGTGCAGCACCTGGCGCGCGTCGTCGTCGTCCAGGAGGTCGGGCAGCTCGTCGTCGGTCAGGTCGCGCGGCGTGGGCACCTGCGCCAGATCGGCGCCGATCAGGTAGCTCGCCCGGTCGGTCTCGAACCGCTCGCGCGCCAGCCCCAGCACCGCCCGGAACAGCTCGGGATCGTGCCTCGCGGCGACGCGCAACGCCTCGAGGTACGACGTGCCGGCGGTCTTGAGGTGCACCAGGCCGCCCGTGGCCTGGGCGATGAGGGGGTAGACGGAGAACTTGTCGCTGCCGGAGTGGAGCGACAGCTTGTACGGCCCCAGCGCGCGCGCGATGCGGGCGTGGCCGTCCAGCGTGCGTGCGAGCTCGTCCAGGTCACCCCGGAAGTCGACGCCCTTCTCGAAGCGGCCGACGAAGCGGGGCGCCAGCGAGACGACCGGCAGCTCCAGTCGCGCCAGCTCCAGCGCCAGGAAGGCGTGTTCCTCGAGGGTGGTGGGGGTTCCGGTCTCGTCGACCGACACCTCGATCTCGTGCGGGGCTCCGGTCTCCAGCAGGACGCGGTGCAAGTGCGCGGCGTGCGCCAGGGCGGCTCCGTACTTCGCGGCGGCCCGGGCCACGGTGACGTCGTCCAGCCGCAGCGTCGTGCCGTCCGCGTCCACGCTGCGTCCGACGTAGCGGCGGCGCAGGTCGCCCTTCGAGATGCCCAGGGCGTCCCACGGGAGGCCGTCCAGCTTGGCGTCCAGCTCGCGACCTTGCGCCTCGGCGGCCGCGTCGTCCACCCGGTCGCCCGGGTCGAAGGTGAACATGGCGAAGCCGGCGTCGACGCAGGCGCGGACGTCGTCCTCGGTCTTGAGGTGGTCGGCGTCCCCTCCGACGCCGAAGTCCCAGCCGCTCGCGAACGTGCCCCAGGTGGCGTCGTCGACGACCTGGCGGGGGGTGCGCCCGGTCCGCGTCATCTCGCGGATCGACTGCTGCGCGAAGATGGGCCGGACGGTCGCGCTCGGATCCGCTTCGCGCAGCGCCCGGACGTGCCCGGGCGTCGCGAGGCCCAGCCGGTCGCCGAAGCCGGCACTGGTGGCCAGTCCCAGCGGCTGGGGAGCGAGGTCGGGAAACAGGCTCCGCAGCAGCGCCGCGTTGCCGGCGGAGAGCGGGCCGTGCGCGACCCGCCTGCCCTGCCCGGCGTCTTCCACGGTTCCCTCGACCGTCGTCCAGACCGGCGCATCGGGCGATGCGAGCAGCCCCATCCGGTCGCGGTGCGGCTGGACGGGGTCGGGCTGAAGCCAGACGGCGACGCCGCCCTGCTCGCGCAGCGAGGCGAGGTGCAGGTCCGGCGCGACGACACGCACGTGAAGGAGCAGATCGTGGTCCGCTTCGGGATGGCTCATGTAGGGCTCCGTTCGGGTACGGCGGCGAGGACGGGACGGGTCGAGGCGCGAATCACCAGCTCGGGCTGGACGACGATCCCCACGTCGCGCTGGCGGTCGTCCATGCGGGCCAGCAGCATCCGCATGGCGTGGGCGCCGACGTCGTAGGTAGGCACGCGCAGGGTGGTCAGGGCAGGGGAGAACATCCGGGCGTAGGCGATGTCGTCGTAGCCGATCACGGCGACGTCCGCCGGGATGCGTAGGCCGGCCTCGCCGAGCGCCTGCATCGCGCCGGCGGCGACGAGGTCGTTGAAGCACACGAGACCGTCGACGTCGGGGTGGCGGGCGAGGAGCTCGCGCGCGGCGCGCGTGCCGCCCTCCATGGTGGGCGCGCCGAAGATCACGCGGTCGTCGGGAAGCTCCATGCCTTCGACGGACAGCTCCGAGGCGACCCCGCGGCGACGCTCCAGCCCGGCGTGCGAGTCGGGAGGGCCGGCCAGCAGGCCCAGCATCCGGCAGCCGCCCTCGAGCAGGTGCCGGACGGCGAGGTGCGCACCGACCTCGTGGTCGACGCGCACGGAGCCGGCGATGTCGGCGGGGGCGCGCCGGTTGACGACGACGGCGGCGACGTGGCGCCGCAGGAGCTCGTGCAGGCGGGCCTCGGGCAGGCGCGGGCTGACGGCGATCACGCCGTCGACGCGCCGGTCCTCGAACGCCAGCAGCGCGGCCGCCTCGCGGCCGGTGTCCTCGATCACGTTGTTCAGCAGCAGCGTGTAGCCGGCGGCCAGCGCCACGTCCTCGGCCCCGCGGACGATGTCGGGGAAGTACGGGTTCGTGATGTCGGGGACCAGCAGGCCCAGGGTGTGGGAGCGGGCCGCCTTCAGGCCACGCGCGACGATGTTGGGCCGGTAGCCCAGCGCCTCGATCGCGGCGCGGACGCGTCGCCGGGTGGCTTCGCCGACGCCGGGACGCTCGTTCACGACCCGCGAGACGGTCATCACCGACACGCCGGCTTCGGTCGCCACGTCCGCGAGGGTGATCTTGCCCTCGACGCGTTCCTCGCTGAATCGCTCGTTGTCCAACGCCGCGCTCTCCTCGAGA
>CAZLQH010000060.1:9059-12250 GCA_964561595.1 uncultured bacterium
CATCGGAGGAACCATGCGAACCACCGTACGAAGCCTCGTCCTCGCCCTGATCGTCACCCTGTTCGCCAGCGCCGCCGCCCAGGACGTCGTGCTGCGCGCCGCCGACAACCAGCCCGACGACTACCCGACGGTCCAGGGCCTCTACTTCATGGCCGACTACCTCGAGGCCATGACCGACGGCCGCATCGTGATGGAAGTGTTCTCCGGCGGGCAGCTCGGCGACGAGCGCTCGACGATCGAGCAGGTCCAGCTGGGCGTCATCGACCTGGTCCGCACCAGCACCAGCCCGGTGGGCGAGTTCTACCAGCCCATGGGCGTGTTCAGCCTGCCGTACATCTTCCGCGGCGAGACCCACATGTGGAAGGTCGTCAACGGACCGATCGGCCGTGAGCTCCTCGACGGACTGATGGACGCCAACCTCGTCGGCCTGGCGTACTACGACTCCGGCAGCCGCAACTTCTACACGACCGACACCCCGGTCCGCGAGGTCGCCGACCTGCAGGGCCTGCGGATGCGCACCCAGCAGAGCCAGGTCGTGCTGGACATGATGGACGCGCTGGGGGCCGAGCCGGTCCCGATGGCGTTCGAAGAGGTGTACTCGTCGCTCCAGACCGGCGTCATCGACGGTGCCGAGAACAACTTCCCCTCCTACGGCCCGTTCGGCGTCCGTCACTACGAGGTCGCGCCGTACTTCACGCTCGACGGTCACGCCCGCGTGCCGGAGGTCGTCATGATGGCCCAGAGCACCTGGGACGGCCTGAGCGCCGAAGACCAGATGCTGGTCCGTGAAGCCGCGCTGGCCTCCGTCACCGTGCAGGCCGCGCTGTGGGACGACCTGTCGAACGAGAGCCGCGACGCCGTCGTCGAGGCCGGCAGCGAGATCATCAACGTCGACGTGGCCGAGTTCCAGGCCGCGATGGATCCCGTCTACGCCGAGTACGGCACGGCGTACGGCGACCTGGTCGAGCGGATCCTCGCCGTCGAGTGACGGCCCGGATCCCTCGGACGACACCGACGTGAGCCAAGATCATCCGAACGCGGAGGGGCCCAGCGCCCCTTCGCGTTCATGGTTCGGACGCTTCGACGAGGGCCTCGTCGCCGCGCTCCGGGTCGTCACGGTCACGCTGCTCGCAGCGATCGTGGTGGCCATCGCCTGGCAGGTCACGACGCGCTACGTTCCCTTCTTGCGCGTGCCGCGCTGGACGCAAGAGATCAGCCTGATCCTGATGGTGTGGCTGAGCATGCTCGGCAGTGCCTTGGCCGTCCGCCGCGCGGAGCACCTCGCGATGGACCTCATCGTTCGTCAGCTTTCCCCCGGCCTCCAACGTTGGGCGTATCGGCTGGTGTGGATCCTCGTCGCCGGATTCGGCGCATATCTGATCTTCTACGGCTCGGAGCTCGCGAGCCGGACCATGACCCAGACGTTCTCGGCCACGAAGCTGCCGATCGGCCTGATGTACTGGTCGATTCCCGTCGGCGGCGCGTTCATGACGCTGTACGGGCTCACGAACCTGGTCCGAAGGCCCGAGGTGTATCTGGGGCCCGAGATGGGTGCCGCCCCGGCCAGCAACCGGATGCTCCAGATCGCGATCGCCGTCCTGGGTATCGCCCTGGTCGGGGGCGGCGTCGCGCTGCTGGGCACCGAGGCCGTGTTCGGTCCCATCGGCGTGCTGCTCGGGGTGTTCGTCGCCTCTCTGGCGCTGGGCGTGCCGATCGCGTTCGGGCTGGGTCTGGCGTCCCTCGCGACGATCCTGGTGCTCGGCCCCCCGCCGTTGATCGTGGCGCAGCGGATGGCGAACGGCGTGAACAGCACGCCGCTGCTGGCCATCCCGTTCTTCATCCTGGCCGGCCAGCTCATGTCCGAGGGCGGCATCGCGCAGCGCCTCGTCGACTTCGCCCGCGTCATCGTCGGTCCCATCCGGGGCGGCCTGGCGATGGTGAACGTCGTCTCGTCGATGCTGTTCGGCGGAGCGTCCGGATCGGCCGTCGGCGACGTGAGCGCCAACGGCTCGATCCTGATCCCGATGATGAAGCGGAAGGGCTACGACACCGACTTCAGCGTCGCCATCACCGTCGCGAGCTCCACGCAAGGCCTCATCATTCCGCCCAGCCACAACGCCGTGATCTACAGCCTGGCGGCCGGCGGCGTGTCGATCGGCGCGCTCTTCCTGGGCGGCTACGTCCCCGGCATCCTGATCGGCCTGATGCTCATGGTCGCCTCGTACTTCATCGCGGTACGGCGCGACTATCCGAGCGAGGCTCGGCCGGCGCTCAAAGAAAGCCTGGGCATCACGTTGCAGGCCCTTCCCGGCCTGTCGGTCGGCGTGATCATCGTCGGTGGCATCGCGTTCGGCTTCTTCACCGCGACCGAGGCTGCCGCGATCGGAACGGTGGTCGCCCTGTTCGTGGGCCTGTTCGTGCATCGCGAGCTGACCCCCCTGAAGCTCTGGAACGCTTTGCTGCAGGCGGTCCGGACGATCTCTGTCGTGGTGTTCCTGATCTCGACCGCCAGCGCGTTCGCCTGGCTGATGGCGTTCCTGCGGATCCCCAGCACGCTGGCCGAAGGCCTGCTGAGCATGACCGACAACCGCATCCTGCTCCTCCTCACGATCAACCTGATGCTGTTGGCGCTGGGCGCGATCATGGACATGGCGCCGCTGATCCTGATCCTCACCCCGGTGCTGCTCCCCATCGTGACCGGCCCGATCATCGGCATGAGCGAAGTCCACTTCGGGATCATGCTGCTGATGAACCTCGGGCTGGGACTGACCACGCCGCCCGTCGGCACCGCGCTGTTCGTCGGCTGCGCCATCGGCGGCATTCGGATCGAGCAGGCGAGCCGTGCCATGGTCGTGCTCTGGCCGGCGCTTCTGGTCGCGCTGCTGCTGGTGACGTTCGTCCCCTTCACCGTGGAGTTCCTGCCCAACCTGATCGGGCGCTTCGGAGGATGATCGGATGAGTCGAGGCCGAACGCCCGCGCCGAGCGACGTCGTCCGCTTCGGCATCGTCGGCTGCGGCGACGTGACCGAGGTCAAGTCCGGACCCGCCTTCCAGAAGGTGCCCGGCTCGGCCCTGACCGCCGTGATGCGCCGCGACGGGGCCAAGGCGCGCGACTACGCCGAGCGTCACGGCGTGCCGCGCTGGACCGACGACGCCGCCGAGCTGATCGCCGGCGACGACGTCGACGCCGT
>CAZLQH010000061.1:0-12192 GCA_964561595.1 uncultured bacterium
TTCGGGACGACCTGAACCACCGCGCGCCCCGCGTGATGGCGGTGCTGGAGCCGATCCCGCTGACGCTGACCGACGTGGCGGACGATCGCGCCGAGACGCTGGACGCCTCGCTCTGGCCGCACGACGTGCCTCGCGACGCGACGCGGCCGCTCCCGTTCGGGCGCGAGCTCTGGATCGAGCGCGGCGACGCCTCCGTCGACCCGCCCAAGGGGTGGCGTCGACTGGCGCCCGGCGCGGCGGTGCGCTTGCGCCACGGACCGGTCGTCGTGTGCGACGAGATCGCGACCGACGTGGAGGGCCGCCCGACAGCGGTGCGCGGCCGCACGGTGCCCGACCCCGAGACGGCCGGCGTGAAGGTGAACGGCGTCGTGCACTGGGTCGCGCGCGACGGCGCCGTTCCGGCCGAGTTCCGGCTCGTCGATCGCCTCTTCGCCGACCCCGACCCCGAGGCGGGCGGTCGCGACATCACCGAAGCGGTCGATCCCGACTCGCTGAGGACCGTCCACGGCTGGGTCGAGCCGCACGTAGAGAGCGCCGACCGCGACACCCGCTGGCAGTTCGAGCGGCAGGGCTACTTCTGGCGCGATCCCGTGGACGGACGCGGCGAGCGCCTCGTGTTCACCAGGATCGTGACCCTCAAGGACGGCTGGAAGCGGCGCGGTGCGGCGGCGACCGGCGAAGCGCCGTCCGAGCGGCCTCGCTCCTCCCGCAAACCCGCTGGACGGGCCGGCGATCAGCCCGATCCCGTCGACGCCCTCGACGTCGAGGGCCGCGAACGGTTCGTCCAGCTCGAGGCGATGGGCCTCTCCCGGACCGATGCCGCACGCTTGGCGAGCGACGCCGAGACCGCCGCGTGGTTCGACGCCGCCCGGCTGGCCGGTCCTGCCGTCGAGGCGTCGTCGCTGGCCAACTGGACGCTGAACGAGCTGCCACGCTCGCTGGGCGACAGGTCGCTGGCGGACGCCGCGGCGACCCCTGCGAGCTTCGCCGAGCTGGTCGCGCTCGTGGACGAGAACGTGATCAGCGGACGGGTCGCCAAGGACCTGCTGACGGAGCTCGTGGAGCGGGGCGGCGACCCCCGCGCGATCGTCGCGCAGCGCGACCTGGGCCGCGTGGACGACGCCGCCGCCCTGGCGGCGACGGTCGAGGAGGTGCTCGACGCGCATCCCGACGAGGTCGCCGCCTTCCTGGGCGGCAAGGAGGGGCTGATCGGCTTCTTCGTCGGTCGGGCGATGCGGGCGACCGGCGGGCGCGCGGATCCGCAGGCCGTGCGCCAGGCGCTGCTCGACGCCTTGACGCGGCGGCGCTGAGCTGGCCCTGCACCCTGACGGCGGGTCGGCGCGGCGGGTGGACGCCACGTCGATCCGTGCCCTGCGCAGCGGTGGGCCGAGCCCTCCGGCGCTAGCGTGAAGCGTGCCTCCGACACCCGCCCCCTCCCCCTGGACCGTCGTGCGGGCGGTCGTCTGCGGCCTGGCGCTCAGCTGGGCCGGCACCGCGACGGCGTATCAGGACGGCCGGCTCGAGGGCTGGACCCCGTCCGCCCCGTCGGCGCCGGGCGCCGCCGCCCAGACCGGTGATCGCGACGCCGGACCTGCGGAGCTGCGGCTTCCCGACCTGCGCACCCGTCCCCCCTCCGGCATGTACGTCGTCGACGAGCGAAGCGCGGGCGGTCCTGTCCGACTGAAGTTCACCACGCTGATCTGGAACGCGGGCGAGGGACCGCTCGAGGTCCGTGGCGACCCCGACGAGGCGGACGGCGGGCTCGAGGTCGAGCAGCATGCCGTGGACGCGGAGGGGCGCTGGCACGTCGTCGGCGCGGTCGGCCGCTTCGACTTCGAGCACCGGCACGGCCATCTTCACCTCTCCGGCTTCGCGGACTACGAGCTGTGGACGCTCCCGGCCGATCCGCCCGATCCGCCCGGCCAGCCGGGCGAGCTGATCGCCGAGAACCTCAAGATCGGCTTCTGCCTGATGGACAACGTCGTCGTGGGCGAGGCGCTGGCCGCCGGGGAGGCGACCTACACCAGCTGCGAGGCCGAGGTGCAAGGCATCTCGCCCGGCTACGGCGACCTGTACGTCGCGGAGCTGTACGAGCAGGACATCGACATCACGGACGTTCCGGACGGCCGCTACCGGCTCGTGAACATCGCCAATCCGGACGGCGTCCTGCGCGAGGCGGACGAGGCGAACAACGCCGGCTACACCGACGTGGAGCTGCGCACCGCCGCCGACGGGCGACGGGTCGTCTCGAGCGTGCCGTGAGCCCGGGCGACGGGCCCGACCGCACGGGGCACGGCGGCGCGCGGGTCTGGACCTACCGGGCGGCCGGAAACGTCTACCGCGTGCTCGACGCCCTGCCCGACGGGCCGACGACCGCCTGGGCGGGCGAGCTGTGCGCACCCCTCGACCTCGGCGAACGGGTGCACGCCCGCGCGGACGGCCTCGCGATCGAGGTCCCGGTGCCCTCCGGAGCGGACGGGGACGTGGTCGCGGGCGTGCGGATCGTGAACCCGGACGGGTCGATGGCCGAGACCAGCGGCAACGGCGTGCGGATCTTCGCGCGCTGGCTGCACGATCAGGGCCGCGTCGGCCGGGGCTCGTTCGTGGTCGACACCGGAGCCCGCCGCGTGCGCTGCACCGTAGGGCCCGACGGCGCGACGGTCACGGCCGAGATGGGCTCCGTCCGTGTGCTCTCCCGCGCTGCGCTCGCGACCGTTCGCGTCGGCGAGCGCGCCTTCGCGTACGTTCGCGTCGACGCCGGAAACCCGCACGCCGTCGTCCCGGTCGCGACCGAGCCCGGCGAGGCGATGGCGCGTCGTTGGGGCCCCGCCATCGAGCGCCACCCGTCGTTCCCGCACCGCACGAACGTCCAGTTCGCGCGGGCGGAGCGAGCGGACGCGGTCCGCGCCGTGGTGTGGGAGCGAGGGGCCGGCTGGACGCTCGCGTCGGGCAGTAGCGCCTGCGCGGTCGCCGCGGCGTTCCGGCATCTGGGCCGGGTCGGCGACACGGTGGAGGTGATCATGCCGGGCGGCACGCTGCGCGTCGCGCTGGACGGCGACCGCGCGACGCTTCGCGGCGCCGTCGACCGCGTCACGTGACCGGGGCGAGCTCCAGGATCGTGAGCTCCGCGGGACAGTTCACGCGGATGGGAACGAGGCCGAAGCCCAGCCCCCGCGAGACGTAGCCCAGCGCCGGGCCGCGCACCCAGCCCGAAGCGAACCGTCGACCGTAGCGGGACGAGGTGAACGGCGGTCCGATGAACGGCAGGACGACCTGACCCCCGTGCGTATGCCCCGACAGGGTCAGCGACACCGACACGGGCACGTCTGGAAGCAGGTCGGGGTTGTGGGACGCCAAGATGCAGGCGGTGTCCGTCGGCCGGTCGCGCAAGGCGGAGGGCAGGTCGGGATCGCCGGTCACGAGATCGTCCACGCCGGCGAGCCACAGATCGTCGCGGACCCGCTCGCCACGGTTCACGAGCACCTCGATCCCTGCCGCTTCGAGCCGGGCCTCGAACGTCTCGATCCGCCGAAACCGGGCGCGGTCGTGGTTTCCCCAGACCGCGCGCACGCCCAGCGGCGCGCGCAAGCGGCCCAGCTCGCCCACCAGCGCGTCGATCGATCCGCCCTCGCGCTGATCGACGATGTCGCCGCCCAGCACGATCAGGTCGGGCGCCTCGGCCAGCGTGGCGTCGACCCACGCTTCGACCGACGCGGCGCCGATCCACGGCCCGTGGTGCAGATCGGCCAGCCATGCGACGCGCAGCGGCGAGCGGAGCCCTGCCAGCGACGCGCGGCGCACGACGCGCTGGAACGCGTACGCCTCGCGGACCGCTGCGCCCGTCATCCCGACGGCCAGAAGGCTGGCGGCCGCCACCACGAAGCGCCTACGACCGGGCGACGGCGGACCGGAATCGCCTGCGCTCATGCGACGCGGGCGCCCATCAGCGCGTCTGCGTCACCTTCCGCAAGTGGCGCGGCGCGTCCGGATCCAGGCCGCGCTGGCCGGCGAGCTGCAACGCCAGCCACTGGCCGACGACGACGTGGACGAACGCCTCGGTCACCGGGTCCGCGCCTTCGGGCAGCGGCACGGCGGCGTTCGCGATCGCGAGCAGCTCGGGGTCGGCGCTCACCACCGTCAGGTCGGCGCCGGTGTCGCGCATCCGGGCCGCCGCCTCGCGGTTCGTCGCGGCGGTCGCGTCCCCCAGGCCGAGCAGCAGCACGGGGTCGCCCGCGCCCAGCGAGGCGATCGGTCCGTGCTGGAACTCGGCGCTGCTGTACGCGTGCGCGTGCAGGTAGCTGGTCTCCTTCAGCTTCAGCGCCGTCTCGAGCGCCGGCCCGAACGACAGGCCGCGCCCCAGGACGTCGAGCTGCTCGGCGTGCGTGAGCCGGGCGGCGGCCAGGTCCAGGGCCCGCGTGTCGACCAGCAGCGCGGCGACGGCGTCGGGAACGGCCTGCAGCGCGGCCTTGAGCGGCGCGCTGTCGCTCCACTCCGCGATCAGCCGGCTCAGCGCCATCATCTGGCTCGTGAACGTCTTGCTGGCCGCGACGGCCCGCTCGTCGCCCGCCTGCTGCCGCAGCGACCAGGTCGCGGCCGCCTCCAGCGACGAGCCCGCACGGTTGCTGACCGCCAGCGTTCGACCGCCTGCCGCACCGAACGCCTGCAACGCCTCGACGACGTCCTGGCTCTCGCCGGACTGGCTCACGCCGATCCCCAGCGCGTCGTCGCAGCGGAACGGCGCGCGGTGGATCGTCACCAGGCTGGGCGGCACGCTCGCGACGGGCAGACCGAGCGTCAGCCCGGCGAGGTAGGCGAAGAACGTCACGGCGTTGTCGCTGGAGCCGCGCGCGAAGCTGAGCGCCATCGCCGGCGGGTCGGACCGCAGCGCTGCGCCGATCTCGGCGGCCGCCGGGTCGTCCAGGATGCGGCGGAGCACGTCCGGCTGCTCGCGGATCTCGGCTTCGAATCGGGTCACGAACGTCCTCCTGCGGGCGGCGTGCCCGCCCCTGACAGCGCGCCCGCCCCCCGAAGCGCCCGACCGCGGGCGAAGACGCGCGTGACGGACAGCTCCGCGTCGAGCTCGACCACGTCGGCGCGCAGTCCCGTCTCGAGCCGCCCCCGGTCGCTCAGGCCGAGGTAGCGGGCGGGGACGCCCGCCGCGAGCTGCGCGGCCTGATCGAGCGTCAGCCCTGCGGCGACGGCGGCCCGCACGGCCGCGTCGAGCGTGAGGACGCTGCCGGCCAGCGTGCCGTCGGCCAGGCGTGCGGCGCCGTCGGTCACGGTGACCTCCTGGCCTCCGAGCTCGGTCGTCCCCTCGGGCCGTCCGCACGCCCGGATCGCGTCCGTGATCAGCAGCAGCCGTCCCGGCTTTGCGTTCCTCGCGGCGAGGAACGAGGTCGGGTGCACGTGATGGCCGTCCAGGATGAGCTCGGCGAACGCGTCCGGGTCGGCGAGGCAGGCGCCGACCACGCCCGGAACGCGCCCCTCCATGCCGCCCATGGCGTTGAACAGGTGGGTGAACCCCACCGTTCCGCCCTCCTGGCGCACGGCGGCCGCGATGCGCGCGACCTGATCGGCGTCCGCGCGGGTGTGGCCCAGGCTGACGCGGACGCCGGCGCGGGCGAACGCACGGGCGGCCTGCTCGGCACCGTCGATCTCGGGCGCCAACGTCACGACCCGCACGACGCGGGTCGCGAGCGCCTCCTCGACCGCCGCGGTCGTGGGCGTGAGCGCCTCGGGCGGCTGCGCGCCCAGCCGCGCCGGGCTGATGAACGGCCCCTCGAGATGCGCGCCGGGGACGTCGGGCAGGATCTCGGCGCCGTCGTCCGCGGCTCGCGTGTCGGCCCGCTGCTCGGCGCGCACCTCTTCTCGAGCGGCTTCCCGGATCTCGTCCCGCACCTCGGCGACGCCGCGTAGCGCGCTCAGCACCTTCGGCCACGGGTTCGTGATGGTGGTCGGCAGCAGGGTCGTCGTGCCGTGCTTCAGGTGGTGGCGTGCGGCCGCTCGGACCCCGTCGGGCCCGTCCATCGTGTCGCCGCCCCCGCCGCCGTGGACGTGCGCGTCGACGAAACCGGGCAGGTAGCGCGGCGCGTCGTCGTCGGGCTCGGGCACGACGCGCCCGAGGGGCTCGATGCGCTCGATGCGCTCGCCCAGGACGAGGCGTCCGCGCTGGACGCCGTGGGAGCGGACGATCCACCCCTCCAGGGTGGTCGTTTCGAGGGTGGTCATGGCGGAAGTGTACCGCCGCGTCGCGACGGTACGCTGCCGCATGGATCTTCCCGACGTGCTGGTCGTGGGCGCCGGACCGAACGGCTTGGCGGCGGCGGTGACGCTGGCGCGCGAGGGGCTGCGCGTGCGCGTCGTGGAGCGCGGCGACGAGGCGGGCGGAGGAGCACGCTCGGCCGAATCGACGCTTCCGGGCCTGATCCACGATCTCGGGTCGGCGGTCCATCCGTTCGCGGCGGGCAGTCCGGTGATGTCCGCCTGGCCGCTTCGGGACCACGGCCTCCGCTGGGTCCATCCTCCCCTGCCGTTGGCGCATCCGCTGCGACACGGCGCGGCGGCGCGGCTCGAGGCGTCGCTGGACGCGACGGTCGCCGGCTTGGGCGACGCGGGTCCGGCCTGGCGAGCGCTGACCGCGCCTGCGACGGAGGCGTGGCCCCGGCTGGCGCCGGCGTTCCTCGGTCCGCTCCTCCGGCCGCCGCGGGCGCCGCTGCATCTGGCCCGCTTCGGCGCTCGCGCGGTGCTGCCCGCGAGCTGGACCGCGCGCGTGCTGCCCGACGCGGGTGCCCGGGCGCTGTGGGCCGGCTTGGCGGCGCACGCCTCGCTGCCGCTGGGGGCGCCGGGGACGTCGGCGGTCGCGATCACCTTGGCGGCGCTGGGGCAGCGTGTCGGCTGGCCGTTCCCGGCCGGCGGGGCGGGCGCGATCGCGTCGGCGCTACGCGGCTACCTGGAGGCGCTGGGGGGCGAGGTCGTGACCGGCGTCGAGGTTCGCGACCTGAGCGAGCTTCCGCCGGTGCGTGCGGTGCTGATGGACGTCACGCCGGCGCAGCTGCTTCGGATCGCCGACGGTCGGTTGCCGGCGGGCTACGCCCGGACGCTGGCGCGGTACCGGCCGGGCGACGCGGTGGTGAAGCTGGACCTCGCGGTCGAGGGGGGCGTGCCGTGGAGCGATCCCGCCTGCGGCGAGGCGGGAACGGTGCACCTGGGCGGATCGTACGAGCAGATCGCGGAGGCGGAGGCCGCCACGGCGGCGGGCCGCATTCCAGAGGCGCCGTACGTGCTGCTGGCGCAGGCCGGCAGGTTCGACCGGTCGCGGTGCCGGGAGGAGCTGGAGCCGGTGTGGGCGTACGCGCACCTGCCGCGGCGGCACGCGGGCGACGCGGAGGCGGTGGCCACCTTGGCGCAGCGCATCCGTGCGCAGATCGAGCGCTCGGCGCCGGGAACCACGGCGCGTACGCGCGCGGTGCGCATCTGGGGGCCGGCCGAGCTGGCGGCCGACAACCCGAACTTGGCCGGGGGCGACATCTCGTCCGGCGCCGCGACGCTGGTGCAGCTCCTGGCGCGTCCGGTGCTGTCGCCCGCGCCGTACGCGACGCCGCTGGCGGGCATCTACCTCTGCTCGGCCGCGACGCCTCCCGGTCCGGGCGTGCACGGCATGTCCGGGTTCCGGGCGGCGCAGCTCGTCGCGCGTCGGGAGTTCGGGATCGACGTGGCGCTGCCGGATGCGGGACGCGTCTCGAGCTAGGCGGGCAGGCCGCGCTCGAGCAAGTGCACGACCATGAGACCGTGCTCCACGTCGAACCAGCAGCGCTGGATCCAGACCGATTGCGGGTCGCCGCCGTCCGTTCGTACGCGCACCTCGCCGCGGGCGCCGTGGCGCATCAGATCGGCCAGCAGGCTCGGGGACATCTCGCCCAGCCAGACCAGGGTGCGGTCGTCCTCACGGACGAGCTCGCCTTCGTGATCCGCCAAACGGGCGGGCGTGCGGACCTTGGGCTCGTTCACGGGGTCACCCTAGCGGAGTCGCGCGTCGCCGGCGCGATCGACTGGGCATCTGCCCAGAGGTGGGCTACCTTGGAAGGGTGCCGATCCCGGATCCGAGCGACATCCTGGCACGGGCGGACGCGATGTCGTCCGCCGCCGACCGGCTTCGGCCCGGCCCGGACGAGGACCCGGCCCCCTACCTGCTGCTGCGCGCCCTCGCGACGGAGCTGACCCTGAAAGCGCTGCTCTCCGCCACGAAAGGGCGCTACCCCAGGGTGCACAGCCTCCGCGCGCTGCTGGGCGACCTTCCTTCGGACGATCGTCTCCGGCTGGACCGGCTGCACCGCACGCTCTACCGCGCCCATCATCCCCGTGCCGAGGACGCCGAGGCGGACACCGCGCTCGAGCGGATCGCGGACGCGGCGGGCGACGCGTTCCAGGCGGCCCGCTACCCGTTCGACCACGACCTGCGGGACGTTCCCGATCCCGAGCCGCTCCGCCAGGTGGCGCGCGGACTGGCGCTTCAGGCGCTCGCGGAGCGCCGCCCCGCAGACCGACCGGAAGCGGACCGAGCGGGCGCGAACCGACGGCGGCGGCGTCGCTGACGCGACGCTCGCCGCGACTCAGCCCGAGGTGGAGCGTCCGTCCCTGGCCGCCCACAGCAGCCCGCGCGAGATCATCTCCCCCACCTCGGGAATGGAGAACTCGTCGATGGCGTGCCCGACGGAGCAGTAGAAGACGCGGCCCCGCCCCCAGCGCTTGACGTACGTGACCGGCATCACGACGCCCGCGAGCCAGGGCAGGTGCTCGCCGCTGAACGTCGTGGTGGCCAGCACCTCGATCGCCGGGTCGACGTGCAGGTAGTACTGCTCCGAGCGGACCTCGAACGGCGTCAGCCCGGCGACGATCTCGTGGTCCGAGACGGGGTCGACGCGGTAGGTCACGAAGTCGTCCTCGGGCACCGGGCGGTCGGGCCAGCCGGGTGGATGGGCGACGAACTGGCTGCCGGCCAGGAACTTGAACGTCGGCCGATCGCGGAACGCGTCGCCCATGTGGCCGTGCCAGCCGGCGAGGCCCGTCCCGTTCGCGACGGCGCTCAGAAGCCCGTCCTCCTGGGCGCGATCCAGGTTTCCCAGCGCCGGGTCGTGCGCGCTGCCCATGCTGGACCAGAGCGGCACGATCAGGTCGGTCCGGGCCATCGCGGCCTCGTCGGTCAGTACGTCCAGCGACGTCGCTACGCGGACCTCGGCCCCGCGGGGCTCCAGCACGTCCCGGGTCCACTGCGCGAACGCGGTGGGCGCGTGGGCGGCCCAGCCTCCGCTCAGGATCAGCACGTTCATGACGCCCTTCCTTCCTCGCCGGACGATCTCAGGTGACGGGCCAGGGCGGCCATGTCGTCCTCGCCGTGCCCTGCCTGGACGGCGCTCCGCAGCTGCGCGAGCACCAGCCGCGCCTGAGCGGCCGGCGTTCCCGCGCGCTCCGCCTCGGCGACGAGAAGCGCCACGTCCTTCGCCGCGAGCCGCAGGGCGAACGACACCGGCGCGTCGGGTTCCAGGTACTGCGCGCGGCGGTACCCCAACATGGGCGCGCCCGCCGCGCTGTCGGCGAGAACGTCGTAGAACGTCGCTGCCTCCAGTCCCCCGGCCTCCGCCAGCGCCAGCGCCTCGGCGACCGACTGGTTCAGCGCGTGCAGCACCCCGTTCACGAGGAGCTTCGTGAGCGCGCCCCGGCCGGCTTCGCCCATGTGCACGACGGCGCGTCCCAGCCGCTCCAGCGTCGGGCGGGCCCGTTCCAGCCCTTCCGCGTCGCCGCCGACGAGCAGCACCAGCGTTCCCTTCCGCGCCGCGTCGACGCTTCCCGAGACGGGAGCGTCGAGGAACGCGGTGCCTCGCTGGGCCGCGACGGCCGCGATGCGGCGGACCGTGCCTGGGGCCAGGGTGCCGCTCTCGACCACGACGCCGGGCCGCGGCGTGGCGGCCAGCGTGCCGTCCGGACCCAGGTGCACCTCGTCCGCCGCGGCGTCGTCCGCCATCATCGACACCACGACGTCCGCTCCCGTGGCCGCGGCGGCCGGCGTCGCGGCCCGCTCGGCGACGCCCGGGTACCGCTCGACGAACGCCTGCGCCTTCGCGGGCGTACGGTTCCAGACGACGATCCGGTCCTCGCCGGCGGCGAGGCCGCCCGCCAACGCCTCGGCCATGGGGCGTCCCATCCGCCCCAATCCCAGGAACGCGATCCGCACTACGGCGCGGGCGCCGGGGCGGGCGCGGTCGCCGCCGCGCCGCCCTCCGGCTCGCTCGTCGCGGTCGCGCCGATGCTGCCGGCGATGAGCGCGTCCTCGGTGGCGTCCGCCGCATCCAGCTCGGCGGTGACGCGTCCCTCGTACATCGTGAGGATCCTGTCGCTGACGCCCAGCACCTCGGGCATCTCCGAGGAGATCACGATCACGGCGATCCCGTTCCGGGCAAGCTCGCGGATCAGGCGGTGGATCTCGCTCTTGCTGCCGACGTCGATGCCGCGGGTGGGCTCGTCCAGGATCAGCAGCCTGGGCTCGTGCGCCAGCCACTTCGCGATGACGATCTTCTGCTGGTTGCCGCCGGACAGGTTCTTGGCGGCCTGGGTCGGTCCCGGCGTCTTGATGTCCAGCCGGTCCTTGTAGGTGACGTAGAGCTGGTGCTCCTTGGCGGCGTCGACGAAGCCGTTCCAGGTCAGCTGGTCGATCTGGGGCAGGCTGAGGTTGTCGCGCACGCCCATCCCCAGTACGAGGCCCTGCACCTTGCGGTCCTCGGGCACCAGCGCGATCCCGGCGTTGACCGCGTCGGCGGGACTGGCGAGCACGCGCTGACCGCCGAACAGCCGGACGGCGCCCGCCGTCGCCTTGCGAAGGCCGAAGATCGTCTCGGCCAGCTCGGACCGTCCGGCCCCGATCAGGCCGTACAGGCCGACGACCTCGCCGGCGTGCACGCGCAGGTGGACGTCCTCGAAACAGCCGGGCACGGTGAGGCCGTCGACGTCGAGCACCTCGTCGCCGAGCTCTGAGGCCTCGCGCACCGCTCCTTCGTCGAGGTCGCGACCGATCATCAGGCGCGTCACCTCGGCCTCGTTCGTCTCGTCGGTGTACACGGTGCCGCGCTGACGCCCGTCCCGCAGCACGGTGATGCGGTCGCTCAGCTCGAAGATCTCGTCCATCCGGTGCGAGATGTAGATGATCGCGACGTTCTGCTCCTGGAGCCGCCGGATGTTCTTGAACAGGATGCGCTTCTCCTGCTCGGTCAGCGACGAGGTGGGCTCGTCGAACACGACGATGCGGGGATCGAACGCGAGGGCACGGGCGATCTCGACCATCTGCTGGTTCGCGATCGAGAGCGAGGAGAGCTGATCGCGAGCCGATACGGTGGACTCCAGGCGCTCCAGGATCGCGTCGGCGTCGGCCCGGAGCTTGCGCCAATCGACGCCCAGGCGCTTCGTGGGGAGACTTCCCAGGAAGATATTCTCGGCCACCGACAGGCCCGGCACCAACGACAGCTCCTGGTGCACGAGGAGGATGCCGAGGCGCTTCGCGTCCAGGGGCGCTCGGGGCGCGACGACCTGACCGTCGAGGTGGATCTCGCCGCTGTCCGGGGAATAGGTCCCGGCCAGCACCTTCATCAGCGTGGACTTGCCGGCGCCGTTCTCGCCGAGGAGCGCGTGCACCTCGCCGCGTCGGACGTCGAGGTCGACGTCGTCGAGCGCCTTCACGCCGGGAAACGTCTTGGTGATCCCGCGCAGGTAGAGGATCGTGTCGTCGAGCGCGACGCCGCTCGGTTCGCGGAAGCCGGGGCGGGGGGCTGCGTCCATGGTCGCTCCCTCGGGGCCCTCGGCGGAACGCGCGAACGCGTCCCGCCGAGGGCGTGGTGTCGAGACGGTCAGAAGACCGGCTTGGTGTAGTCGTCCATGTTCGCCTGCGTGATCTTGGGCGTGTCGAAGTAGTTCAGGAACGGCACGTCCTGTCCGTCGATCACGGCCAGCGCCGTGTCGAGCGCGTTGATCGCGTCGTCGACGGGCGACTGGTAGATCGAGCCCCAGTACTCGCCGCGCGCCATCGCCTCGTAGCCGACGGCGAAGTTCGTGGCGCCGACGAAGGTGATCTCCTCGCCGCGACCGGCGTCGAGGGCGGCGTTCAGCGCGCCGACGCCCATGTTGTCGTCGCCCGAGTAGACGCCGTCG
>CAZLQH010000062.1:0-12160 GCA_964561595.1 uncultured bacterium
TCGGTCCATGCGATGCCCAGCTCGTCCAGGACGGCCTGCTCGCGGCGTCCCGGCTCGCCCGCCGAGATGCGCACCTTGCGGCCGTGCAGCGGCAGCAGCGCGCTGATCTCGAGACGTGCGGCGCGCGGCGCGTCGGCCGCCGCGTCCTCGACCCGGAAGGTGCCGCCGCTGTCGTGCCGCCGCGCCCAGTCGCCGGGCAGGACCGTCCGGTAGAGGCCGTCACGGACGCGCGCGGCGAGGAGCTCGTTGAAGATCCAGCTTTGGACCGCGGAGAGGAAGAAGCGCTGAAGCCTGCGGTCGCCGGGAACCTTCTCGCCTGCCAGCAGGCGCAGGCCGTCGACGGCGTTGCGCCCGAAGCGGCCGAAGCGCTGCGGGCCGAAGTAGTTCGGCACCCCCACCTCCGCCAGCCGGTCGGTGACCGCACGCGCCCGCACCTCCGCGCCAGGCTCGACGTCGCGCAGCACGATCTCGAAGCGGTTGCCGCGCAGATGGCCGACGCCCAGCTTGTTGCGGTGTCTCGAGCGCTCGAGCACCTCGGCGCCCGGCAGCTCGGCGAGCGCCGAGGCCGCCTCGCGCATTCCCCACGGAAGCGAAAGCCACTGCTCCGTGACCGCGTGCTTGTCCTTCAGTCCGGCGACGCCGATCCGCGCGTCGGGGATCCCGGCGTCGCGGAGCGCGACGACCAGGTCACGCGTCGTCAGCCCGCGCTTTCGGACGCGGAGGTAGAGGTGCGAACCGCGGCCCTCGGGCAGGTACGAGGGGATCTCGGTGACCCGGAACTCCTCGGGAGACCCCCGGATCGTCCCGCCCGTCGGCGCCAGATCGCCGGCGACGCGCGGCAGTCTGTCCCAGGAGAAGATGGGCTCCAGCGGCGTCACGCGCGGCCGCTGGGCTCGCCGAGGTCGAACGGGTCTTCGGGTCCGCTGACGTCGTGCGCGGCGATGCGGGCGTCGATCGCGGCCCGGGCCGCCCTGAAGCGATCGACCAGCGTGGGCGCCTCGAGCAGTCGCTGCGCGCGGTCGGTCGGGAGCCTCAGGTTCGCGCAGATGAACGACGCCTGGTACAGCGGATCGTCCGGCATGGCGTTCGACGCCTGGTCGCGCGCCTGCGGCGCGAAGAACACCGAGCCGTACTGATCGAACGCCTCGAGCGCGTCCCACGCGGCGACGCGCTCCTCGTTCGGATCGCCCCGCTCGACCGGCCACGGCTCGACCTCGGCGAACCAGAGGGGACGCTCTCCTCCACTGGGCTCCTGCACGCGCTCCTCGCGCACGTAGCGGGCTCGGCAACGCTCCCGACCGTGGGCCAGCAGGCGAATCGATCCGTCCAGGTTCTCCGTGGTGTCCAGCACGTCCACGATCGTTCCCACCTCGCCGGGGCGGGCCGCGCCCTCGTCCTCCAGCCCTTCGCTGGGGGGCGGAGCGATCACGAAGCGAGGGGGCTCGAGAGACGCCGCGTGCTTGACGAGTCGCTTGTAGCGCTCCTCGAACACGTGGAGCGGGACCGTCATGCCGGGGAACACGACGATGCCGAGCGGGAAGACCGCGAGTTCGTCCACGACCCCAGGCTACCAGCGACGGCCGCTAGATCCGTACCAGATCCAACGCTACGCCGATCAGGACGAGGGCCGACACCCAGAGGTTCGCGTTGAACGCGCGGAGCGCGGCGGCGGCGCCCCGCCGACGGACCAGCAGCTGCTGCGCGGTCAGCAGCGGGACGACGCCGAGGAGCACCACCGCGAGGTACGGCCAGCCCAACGGCGAGACCGCCCCGAGCGCCAGCAGCGCGGCAGCGGCGACGCCGTGCGCCAACGCCGAGATCGTGACCGCACGGCGGACGCCGAAGCGGGCGGGCACGCTGTGCACGCCGTGCTCACGGTCGAACTCGAGGTCCAACAGCGCGTAGATCACGTCGAACCCCGCGATCCAGGCGCCGACCGCGATCCAGAGCAGCACCGCCTCGAGGTCGAACCGGCCGGTGACGGCGATCGCCCCGCCGGCCGCGGCGGCTCCGATCGTGACGCCCAGCCAGGCGTGGCAGAGCCAAGTCACGCGCTTCGTCCACGGGTAGAGGATCAGGAACGCCGCCGCGACCGGCAGGAGCGCCGCGGTGAGCGGGTTGAGGGCCCAGCCGGCAGTGATCAGCAGGGCGAAGCCGACGATCGCCAGCGCGACGCCGTCGCGCCGGCTCAGCCGTCCGGTCGGGATCTCGCGGTCCGCGGTCCGTGGGTTGCGGGCGTCGATGGCCGCGTCGACCACGCGGTTGACCGCCATGGCGGCGGTCCGCGCGCCGACCATGGCCAGCGTGACCCAGCCGAACGTCGCGATGCCGGGCCAGCCGCGAGCGGCCAGCACCATGCCGGCGTACGCGAACGGCAGCGCGAACAGGGTGTGCTCGAACTTCACGAACGACAGGAAGGTGCGGAGGTCGCGCCGCGGCTGGGCGGTCGACACGTCGCTAGACGTCCACGCCGGCGTCGGCCAGCTCGCGACGCTCCTCGTCGAAGCCGTCGCGGCCCATGAGCGCGTAGGTGTACACCTTGCCGAGCTCGACGCCCGGCTGGTCGTACGCGTCGACCCCCCAGCGCTCGCCGACCAGGGCCGTCTGCCACATCAGCGTCTGAAGCAGCTCTCCGAGGTGCTCCGCGTCGGCCCGCGGCATGCGCACGGTGTAGTTCGCGCGGCGGTGCGCGGCCAGCGCGTGCGCGGTCGCGGCCAGCTCGGCGTTCATCAGCTCGTGGAAGCGCCGTCCGCCCAGGTACGAAAGCGCGCCGAGCCCCTCGCGCGGCTCCGGAATGGCGTGGTCCTGGTCCGGCTCGCCGATGCGCACGAACGCGACCACCTTGTCGAACGGCCCCTCGTTGAAGAGCTGGACCTGCGCGTGCTGATCGGTCGTCCCCACCGCGGGCAACGGGGTTGTGCCGGCGTGGACGCGCGCGCCGCGACGATCGACCGCCTTGCCCAGCGATTCGGCCCAGAGCTGGACGAACCAGTCCGAGAGGCGTCGCAGGCGGGTCGAGTACGGCATCAGCACGCTGATCGACGCGCCGCGGCGCGCGGCCAGCAGCTGCGCCAGGGCGCCCTGCTTCGGCGCGCTCTCGTGCAGCGGCCTGGACGCGGCGTCGTTCGCGCGGGCGGCGCCCGCCAGCAACGCCCGAACGTCCAGGCCCGCAAGGGCGATCGGAAGGAGCCCGACCGGCGAAAGGACGCTGAAGCGGCCCCCGACCGACGGGGGCACCGCGAACGCCCGGATGCCGTCCCGCTCCGCCAGGGGCCGCAGGATCCCCGTCTCCGGGTCGGTGGTGATCGCCACGTGGTCGCGGAACCCGTCGCCCAGCGCCGCCCGCAGCCACGACTCGAACGCCAGGTAGGCGGCCATCGTCTCCGCCGTCGTTCCGCTCTTGCTGATCACGTTCACGAGGGTCCGCGCGGGATCGAGCACCTCGAGCAGGCCGGTCACGACGTCCGCGTCGACGTTGTCGACGATGTGGACGCGCATGCCGTGGCCGGCGGCGCCCTGCAGCGCGCGGGCCGGGTGCTGCAGGGCGGAGACGACCGCCGCCGTCCCCAGGCTCGAGCCGCCGATGCCCAACACCACGAGGTCGTCGAAGCGGGCGCGCGCACGCTCCGCGAACGCCTCGATGTCGTCCACGACGGTGTCCTGTTCGGTGGGGAGGTCGATCCAGCCGAGCATCTGCGCCGGATCGCTCCGTCGGCCGCGGAGCGCGTCCGCGTCGCGGTCCAGGTGAGGCGCCAGCGCGGTCGACTCGGCGTCGAGGTCGAAGCCCCGATCGGGGCCGATCCGGCTCTCGGACAGGTTTCGGAGGTCGATGTCGATCATGGCGTCATGCTACCGCCCGTGGGCGCGCGGGCCGGTCGACCGCCGCTCAGTGTTGCTTGGCGCTCTCCTTGATGGCGTGCGTCGAGAAACCGAACTGCGGCAGGTGACGCTCCCCCGCCCCGGTGAGCACGCTGGTCGCGAGCTCCGCGAGGTCGGTGCCTCCGGGCTCGACCGCCATCCGCAGCTCCCGCCTCAGGTCGTCGAGCGTGCGGTCGTCGAGCAGCGTCTCCGTGCCGTACTTGAGCACGTTCGGGCTGAGCAGCAGCAGGTCGGCCTCGCCCGGCTCGACGCCGAGCAGGACGTCGCGTCCGGCCAGCAGGCCGGCGACGGTGGTGACCTCGCCGAACGTACGGTTCGTGAGCGCGCGCACCTCGATCTCGAGGCCGCCCACGGCCCGCAACGGCTCGACCGCCCGTTCGAGCACGGGCGCGAACAGCCGACCGGTCGCGAGGAGGACCTTGCGGGGCTCCGGAAGCGCCGACGGAAGCGGTGGCAGCGGACGCGCCAGGAAGTCGCGAACCATGCCGACACCGTTCTCGAGCATGGGGTACCCCTCGTACGCCTCCTCGGCGGGCAGCGCGCGTCCCGCCGTCAGGTAGAACTCGTCGGAGAGGAACACGAAGCGCGAGCCCCGCTCGGCCAGCATGCGCCGCTGGACCTGCTCCGTCCGGACGATCACGTCCTCCGCCTCGTCCGGCCGGTACGGCCGCAGCTCGGGCAGGTTCGTGCGGTGATCGGTGAGCCCCACGGGCACGGCGGCCACCGCCTGAACGTTGGGCCGCGACGCCAGGTAGTCGAGCGTCTCCTCGAGATGCTCGCCGTCGTTCCGTCCCGGCAGGAGCACCATCTGGGTGTAGAGGTCGATCGGCTCGAGGCGCTCGATCATGTCGCGGATCCGGGTCGCCCGCGGATCCTTCACCTTCAGCCGCCACCACTTCATCATGTCGGCGCGCAGGTCCTCGTTGGCGGTGTGCACCGAGACGTACAGCGGGCTGAGCTGCTCGTCGAGGATGCGGGTCACGTCGCCGTCGCTGAGATTCGTCAGCGTCACGAAGCTGCCGTAGAGGAAGCTGGTTCGGAAATCGTCGTCCATCATGTAGAGGCTCTTGCGGAACCCCTGCGGCATCTGGTGCACGTAGCAGAACTCGCACTTGTTCGCGCAGCGGCGGATGCCGTCGAAGATCACGTCGTCGAACTCGAGCCCGGGATCCTCCCAGGCGACGCTCAGCCGATGCTCGTTCCCGTCGGGGTCGAGCAGGGCGAGCTCGGCGGTGCCGCGCGCCAGCTCGCGACGGTAGGCCAGGATGTCGGGAATCTCCGCTCCGGCGACGTCCCAAAGGCGCCAGCCGGGACGAACGCCCGCCCGCTCGGCGGGGCTGCCGGGCGTGACGCGGTGCACCGTCGGGGTGGGCCTCAGGGGATCTGGAAGCGGCATGCGCGCCACGGTAGCAGAGCGGAGCGACGCCCGGGCCCGCCAGGACGACAGTCCGGGCGCCTCCCGTCCAGCGCCTGGCGGGTCAGTGAGCCTCGTCGACCGGGGTGCTCTCGACGGGACCCGGCCGGGGACGACCGGACACGACGAAGCCGTGGATCGGCAGAGCCGCCTCGAAGCGCACCCAGGCGCCGATCGTCGCGACGTCGTCGAGGGAGGCCTGCTCGCACGCGACCACGATCGGCGTTCCCACGTCCACGACGACGATGCGCCCCTCCGCGTCGACGACGCGGCCGCGCCCGGCCACGGTCCCGCGGGTGGGCACGACGAGCTCCCTCGTCCCTTCGTCCACAGCCTCGATCAGCGTCGCCGTGGGGTTCACCAGCACGCGGGCGGCGCCCGGATTCGCCAGGTACGGGTTCGTGCGCTCGAAAAGCTGCACCACGGTGCCGCCGACCTCCGCCTCGAGCAGGGGGCTGCCTTCCGCCCGTGCGAACAGCACGGCGTCGGACGCGTACTCGCGCCAGCGCTTCATGAACGCGTCGGGGCCGTCCTCGATCATGGAACGACCATACCCCGGGCGCGTGCTATTCTGGCCGGCGTGACCGAAGCCTCCGCACAATTGGACGGGACGCTCCTCCGTTCGGCCGACGCCGGACGGAGTTTTCGTTGGGCGCCCGCCTCAGGCGCGCATCCCGGGGGCGTCGCTGCAGCATCTTTCTGGAGGATCCCATGCTGGAACGATTGAGCGAGGTGCAGGCACGCGACCTGCAGCTCGATTCCCTCGACGCCGAGCGGGCGCAAGTGCCGACCGAGCTCGTCGAGATCCGTGAGGAGCGTCGCGCGCTCGAGTCCCGTCTCGCCGACCGAGCGTCCGAGCGGGATGCGCTGCGCTCGCGGGTACGGGCCGCCGACGTCGAGCTCCAGGGGTTGCGCGATCGCGTCAAGATCGCGTCCGAGTCGTCGCTACGGGCGGACAGCGCCAAGGAGGCGGCGCAGTTCCAGAACCAGGAGCTGCAGTTCTCCACCCGGGCGCAGGAGCTCGAGGAGGACACGCTCCCGCTCATGGTCGAGCTCGAGGAGCTCGAGACGGTCGTCGCCGACTTGGGCGCCCAGCTCGCCGAGCTCGTGCCGCGTCACGACGCCATGGAGGCGACGGAGGCCGAGCGTCTCGCCGAGATCGACGTTCGCGAGGTGGAGCTGCGGCAGGCGCGCGACGCGCTGGCGGCCGAGGTGACCACCCCGCTCCTGAAGCAGTACGAGCAGGTGCGCCGCTCCAAGCGCGGCGTCGGCCTTGTCGAGCTCGCCGCCGGCAGGCGCTGCGGCGGCTGCAACGTGCAGCTCCCGATTCACGTGGTGCAGAAGGCGAAGAAGGCGACGTCCGTGGTGCGTTGCCCGTCGTGCGGTCGGATCCTCTGGGCCAAGGACGGCTGAGGGCGCGGCGTCGCCGCGCCCCGGGCTCAGTTCAGCTCGCCCAGCGGATCGAGCGACGTGCCGTGCCGGCGAATCTCGAAGTGGATGTGCGGTCCGGTCGACAGCCCTGTGGAGCCGACGCGGCCGATCGCCTGGTTCTGCTCGACCCACTGGCCGACGGAGACCAGCATGCTGCTCTGATGGGCGTACCAGGTCTCGTCGCCGCCCGCGTGGCGGATGCGGACCAGGTACCCGTAGCTGCCCGACCAGCCGGCGAACGAGACGGTGCCGCTGCGCGACGCGACGATCGTCGTGCCGGTGGGCGCCGCGACGTCCAGCCCGCGGTGGAAGCTCGCCGTTCCGAGTCCCAGGTTCCGTCGTCCGTAGTAGCTGGTGATGCGGCCGTGGACCGGCCAGACGTAGCGGTTCTCGAGCTCTCGGACCCGGGCGAGCCGATCGAGCGCACGGGACGGCTCGACGCCGGGCAGCCAGAGCAGCATGCCGGGACGCAGGTCGCTGGGAGCGTGGATCGCGTTCGTCCGAAGCACCGAGACCGGGTCGGCGCCGTGCTCGCGTAGCAGCTCGGCGAGGTCCAGGCCGGGCTCCCAGGTCACGAGCAGGCCGTGGCCGGGCGGAATCAGCAGCTCGACGCCGACGGGGAGCCGATCGAGCGAGCTCAGGTCGGGGTTGGCGCCGACGAGCGCCTCGAGGTCGATGCCGTAAGCGGAGGTGATCTCGCTCAGCGTCTCGCCGGGGGCCAGCACGTGCCGGCCGAAGCCGGGCGGCGGCTCGGGGGCGGGGTCGGCCAGACCGCCGGTGGCTTCCCCGAGCGGGATGCGAAGCACGTCGCCGGGATGCACCAGAACGCCGCTCAGGCCGTTGGCCTCCTGCAGCGCTTCGAGCGGCAGGCCGTAGAGCGAGGCGACGGCGCCGAGCGTGTCGCCGGGCCGGACGGTGCGAAGCGCGTAGCCGTCGGCCTGCGCGAACGCCGCGAACACGAGGGACGCGGCGAGGACGATGCTGCGAACGGGGATCAGAACGGGTGCAGGACGGTGGTACGACACTCGTTCGAGCGTACACGGACCGCCGACGCCGTGCGTGAGAGATTCGTGAGCGGCCGCCGGGTAGGGCGACGGAGCCTGGGCTCCCTCGGTCGTCACGGAGCGGTCGCCCTGCGCTTCGCGATCTCGTCGCGCAGGTACGTGACGACCTCCGTCGTCGCGGTTCCGGGCGTGAAGACCCGTCCGACGCCGAGCCTCCTCAGCTCCTCCGCGTCGGCGCTGGGCACGATGCCCCCGCCGAACAGCAGCACGTCCTCGGCACCGGCGTCCGCGAGGCGCTCGCGCACCTCTCGGAAGTAGTGCATGTGCGCCCCGGACAGGACCGACAGGCCGATCGCGTCCACGTCCTCCTGAAGCGCAGCGGCCACGATCATCTCCGCCGTCTGGCGCAGCCCGGTGTAGACGACCTCCATCCCGGCGTCGCGCAGCGCCCGCGCGATCACTTTCGCGCCACGATCGTGCCCGTCCAAACCCGGCTTGGCGACGAGCACCCGGATGGGCGCGACCGCCGGCTGGGGGCCTCGAGGTGCGGGCGTCATGGACGCAGAATAGCAGCAGGCCGGCCCGCCGCCACGAGCGTCGCGTCCGGTCCCACGCCCGACCGAACCACCGCGAGCGCCACGAGGCCCCAGCGCGGATGACGGGCCATCGTGCCCAGGCGTCCCACCACCCGTCCGTCGGCCCGCACGTCGTGCGCCGTCGTGTCGTCCTCCGCGCCGCCTTCCATGCCGGCCTCCTCGGCGCCCGTGACGGGATCGCCCTGGGCGGGGTCGCCCAGGACGAGGCGGACCAGGCCGCGGCGCACCTGCGCCCTGGCCTCGATCCGGGCCATCGTCTCCTGTCCCAGGTAGCAGCCCTTGCGCGTGCTGATCGCGTCGTCCAGGCCCGCCTCCTGGGGCAGCACGCCCGGACCCGCGTCGCGTCCCGCGCGCGGCACGCCCGCCTCCACGCGCGACGCCTCGAGCGACGCGACGTCGCCTCGGACGGCGCCGGCGTCCGCGAGCCGGCGCGACGCCTCGTCCGCCTGGCGCGCCAGGACGTGCACGTCGACGCCGCCGGGGACGCTCCGACGCGACGCGCTCAGGAGGAGCGACGCGTCCCCGAACGCGACCGAGGCGAACGCGCCCGGCGGTGGGGGCTCGCCGAACGCGCGCTCGATCACGCTCCGGGCCGCGGGACCCTGCACCGTCACCGTCCGGAGCACGCCCCCGAGATCCTCGATCTCGACCTCGTCGAACACGACGTGGTCGCGCAGCCGGCGCGCAACCGCTTCCGCGGCGCCGTCCTCCACGGCGAGGTGCACGTCGTCGTCCCTTCGGTGGAGCGTCATCTGGGCAAGCGCATGCCCCTTGGCGTTCAGCTGCACGGTCCGGAGCGCGCCGGAGGCGGGCAGCGAGCGCACGTCGTTGGCGAGCTGCCCGTGAAGGAACGCGATCCGGTCGGCGCCGACGATGCGAAGCGAGCCGACGGAGGGCAGCGCGACCACGATGGCGCCGTCGTGAAGCGCGCTCCAGGAGGACGGGTCGGGAAGGGGCGGAATCTCCATCGCGCCGAGGCTATCGCGCGACGGCGCAGCCGATCGTCGCGCCGGGACGCGGACGCCCCCGTCCGGTCGGGCTCAGAGATCGATCAGCGCGAACCCGAACGCGTTCACGACGCGCACGCCCTCGTCCGTCACGTACTCGCGTGGCGCGTTGGCGCCGCTCAGGTGCACGTGGCCGTGGACGTGGAGCTTGGGGCGCCACCAGCGATGCATCCGGTTGAACGCGGCGACCCCCCGGTGGGGACGGTCCTCGCCCTCGTGCGGACCTTTGGGCGGAGCGTGCGTCAGGAGCACGTCCAGCGCCCGTCCGTCGCGCCAGCGCCGCCAGGCCAGGCGCGGCGCCAGCCGCAGCGCGAACCGCTCCATCTCGGATTCGGAGTACTGATGCGGACCGGGCCGGTAGCGCGCGCTGCCCTCGATCCCGGCGATCCGCAGTCCGGCGCGCTCCAGCACGCGGCCGTGGGCGTTCGTGCAGCCCCCGGGCAACGTCGGAGGGCCGCCGTCCGCGTGCTGGAGGTAGCCGTTGCCGTGGTTCCCCAGCACGTACACGGGCCGCACCGTGGTCTTCGTGGCGATGAACTCGAGAACGTGGCCGGGCATGTCGCCGGCCGACAGCACCACGTCGAACGGAGGGAGGTTGTCCGGAAAGTTCTCGGAGTAGACGAACGGCGAGACGGTGTCGGCGATCGCGAGGATCCTCACCGTCCAGCCGCGTCCGTCCACGTAGGGCGCACGGTCAGTCGGCCGCCAGGACCGCTTCCGAGGCTTGCCACTCGAGCCCCGACCAGAGCAGATCGTCGATGTCCCCGTCGAGCACCGCGTCGGGATCGTGGCGCATCGCGCCGGTGCGGTGGTCCTTCACGTACTGCTTGTCCAGCACGTAGCTGCGGATCTGCGAGCCCCACTCGATCGCCTTCTGCTCGCCGCGAGCCTTCATCTGTTCTTCGAGCCTTCTGCGTTCCTCACGCTCGAACAGTCGGCTGCGCAGCACGGTCATCGCCTTCTCGCGGTTCTTGATCTGCGACTTGCCGTCCTGACACGTCACGACGATCTCCTCGGGCGTGCCCGCCTTGTAGACGACGCGCACCGCGGAGTCGGTCGTGTTCACCGACTGGCCGCCGGGCCCGGAGGAGCGGTAGACGTCCACGCGAAGGTCGTTCGGATCGATCGCCAGCTCGATCTTGTCGTCGATCTCGGGCATGACCTCGACGGACGCGAAGCTGGTGTGGCGGCGCCCCTGGGCGTCGAACGGGCTCACGCGGACCAGCCGGTGCACCCCGTTCTCGACGGAGAGCAGGCCGTACGCACGCTCGCCCCGCACGATCATCTGCGCGTAGTCCACCCCTTGCGGGGCAGCGTCGTTGCCGACGGCGTCGAGGAGCTCTACGCGGAATCCCGAGCGCTCCGCGAAGCGGCGGTACATCCGCAGCAGCATGCCGGCCCAGTCCGACGACTCCGTGCCGCCGGCGCCGGGCTTGATCGTCACGATCGCCGGCCGATCGTCGTGCGGTCCTTGGAACAGGGTCTCGCGGTACAGCGTCTCGAGCTCGGCCTCGACGCGGCGACGCTCCTCTGCCAGCTCGTCCGCGTCCTCCGCGCCGGCAAGCTCGGCGAGCTCGGCGAGGCCCTCGACGTCGTCCTGGATTCGGTGATAGACGTCCACCACGCGGCGCAGCCGGGCGTCCTCCTGCGTCACCTCGCGGGCGCGCTCGGGATCGTTCCAGAGCTGCGGGTCGTTCAGCTGGGGTTCGAGGGCCTGGAGCCGGGCTTGCTTGCCGGCCAGGTCAAAGATACCCCCGGAGGTGCAAGAGGCGTTCCTTCAGTTCTTCCACGGTGCTTCCTCCTCGGCGGGCGATCCGCCCGCGTGCGCGCGCCCCTGGGGCGCGGTGGGTCGTGTGCGCGATGGTATCCTACCGCCCGGGTCCGGATCCGTCGGGCCCCGTGGACGACTCCGAATCCCCATCCGCCAGCGAGGGAGGCTGCGTGACGATCCTCGACCGCTTCGGTCCCCTGGACGCCGTGGACGTCGCGGTGCTCGCGGCGCTCCTCTACCAGGGATACCTGCTGCTGCTCGGCTCGCGCGCATGGAACGTGCTGCGCGGCCTCGCGGCGCTGGCGGTGCTGTGGGTCGTGGCCAGCGCGATCGGGCTGCGCGGCACGAAGTGGGTGTTCGAGAGCCTCGCGCCGGTCGGAATCCTGGCGCTGGTCGTCGTGTTCCAGCCCGAGCTCAGGGCGGCGCTCGAGCGCGTCGGACGCGGCCGGACGCAGCGCGCGGTCGCGGGCGACCCGGTCAAGGAGATCATGTCCGCGGTGCGCGAGCTGGCCGCGCGGCGGGTGGGGGCGCTGATCGCGATCGAGCGAGGCACGCCGCTGGGCGACTTCGGCCAGCAGGGCACGCTGCTCGAGACCCCCGTGCGGTCCGAGCTGCTCGAGACCCTGTTCGACTCGCGCGGGCCGCTGCACGACGGGGGCGTGATCGTCCGCGGCGACCAGATCACCTGGGCGGGCGCCATCTTCCCGCTGTCGGAGCAGCAGGAGGGCTGGGCGTCGGAGCTGGGCACGAGGCACCGCGCCGCCCTGGGCCTCGCCGAGACCAGCGACGCGCTCGTCGTGGTCGTCAGCGAGGAGCGGGGCACCGTGTCGTTGGCGCGGGAGGGGCACTTGTCGACCGACGTCGCACCCTCCGACCTGGTCAAGGCGCTCCGAGAGGCGTACGTGGAGCCCGTCGCGTGACGGAGCGCGTCCCATGAAGCCGGGCGCGGCCTCGGGGACGAGGTGGGCCCGCGCCTGGCGCTCGCTGCGGCGCGACTGGCCCGGCAAGCTGGGCGCGATCGCGGCGGCGCTGGTGCTCTGGTGGGTCGCGTCCAGCGA
>CAZLQH010000063.1:0-1145 GCA_964561595.1 uncultured bacterium
GGACCGATGGGCGAGCGGACGCCGCTGTCCACCGACGGCCTGGATCTGCGCTTCTTCGGCGAGCGCGCCACCGTCGAGCAGCTGCTCCGCATCTTGGACACCCTCCCAGGGGGCGTCACCGAGCTGCTGTGCCACCCCGGCCACACCACCGGCGGGGACGACTACGCGTTCCGCGAAGCGGAGCTGGCGGCGCTCACCGATCCGCGCGTCGAGGCGAAGGTCGAAGAGGCCGGAATCGAGCTGGCGTCCTTCGCCGTGCTCGCCACGCACCCCGCGCACGACTGACGACGTCCGAACGGATCACGCCGCGCCACCCCCGTGGGGCGTTCCCCGGGCGTCCGGACGAAACCGGCTACCCTGGGCACGTGGGCGACCCCGCGCCGCCCCCGGACCGAGGAGGCCGCATGCCGACACGAACGTGCCAGAAGCCTGTTCCCGCGCTTGCGCTCCCCTCCTGGACGATCCTCGCCACCGTGCACGTCGTCTTCCTGGCCGCCGTGCTCGGCTCCGGCCCAGCCCTCGCGCAAGGCGTCCGCCACGAGATCGACCGCCAGCGCTCCACCGTCCACGTCGTCACCCGCCGGGCGGGAGCGCTCGGGTTCCTGGGGCACGACCACGCGATCCTGGCGACGGAGTGGACGGGCGCCATCTGCTTCGCGCCCGACGAGCCGTCCGCCTCGGCCGTCGACGTCACGGTGGCGACGCCCTCGCTCGTGATCGACACCGACCGGGCGATGGAGGTCGCCGGCACGTCCTCGCGACCGAATCCGGACACGATCGAGGAGCTGCGGACGCGCATGCTGGGACCCGAGTTCCTCGACGCCGAGCAGTACCCCGAGATCCGCTTCGCGTCACGCTCCGTCACGACCGACACCGACCACGACCTCGTCGTCGAGGGCCCGTTCACGCTGCACGGTCGGACACGGATCGTCACCGCCCCCGTCACGACCACGCGCGAGCCCGACGGCACGGTTCGGTTCCAGGTCCGACTGTCGGCGCGGATGACCGACTTCGGGATCGAGCCCGAGACGAACTTCGGCGTGGTGGACGTCGCGGACGAGTTCGATCTGTTCGTCGACGTCGTGACCCGACCCACGACCGAACCGTGCCCATGAGGCGCGACGCCGGTGTGGCGCCCACGGTGT
>CAZLQH010000063.1:1245-12112 GCA_964561595.1 uncultured bacterium
ACCCACGACCGAACCGTGCCCATGAGGCGCGACGCCGGTGTGGCGCCCACGGTGTGGCGCCCACGGTGTCGCGCCCACGGCGTCGCCCCCGACGACGCCCCGTCCACGGTGGAGGCCGCATGACCCGAAGGACGTTTCTCGCGTGGACCACGAAGGCGACGCTGGCCGTCGCGACGGCCGCGACGAGCGTCGGAACGCTGGCGGCCTCGGCCCAGCGGCGTGCCGCGCCGGCGGGAGGCGCCAACGATCCTTCGGCCGGAACGACGGCGTCCCGATCGCCCGCCACGCCGCTGCGCCTGTTCCTGGCGGGCGACGTCATGACCGGCCGCGGGATCGACCAGGCCCTCCCCCGCTCCGTCGATCCGACGCTGCGGGAGCCGTGGGTGCGGGACGCTCGGCGCTACCTGGAGCTCGCGGAAGCCGCCAACGGACCGATCGATCCACCGCTCGCGTACGACCAGGTCTGGGGCGACACCCTGGGCGAGCTGCGACGCGCCGCGCCCGACGCCCGCATCGTGAACCTCGAGACCTCGGTCACGACGTCGGACGCGTTCTGGCCCGACAAGGGAATCCACTACCGGATGCACCCGGGCAACGTCGGGCTCCTGCAGGCGGCGCGGATCGACCTCTGCGTGCTGGCGAACAACCACGTCATGGACTTCGGTCGCGAGGGGCTGCGTGAGACGCTCGCCGTGCTGGACGACGCCGACCTGCTCACGGTGGGCGCGGGCCTGGACCACGCGTCGGCGACGGCGCCCACCGTGCTCACGACCGACAAGGGGCGACTCCTGACGTTCGCGTACGGTGCGCCCGACGCCGGCGTGCCGCTGGCGTGGCGGGCCGGAGCGGGCGCGCCGGGAATCGCGGTCCTGGACGGGTCGCGCCCCGACCAGGCGGACGAGGTGGCGGCGCACGTGCACGCCTTCCGGACCGCTGGCGACCGCGTGATCGTGTCCCTGCACTGGGGGAGCAACTGGGGCTACGACGTTCCCGCCTCGCACCGCGACTTCGCGCACCGGCTCGTCGACGCCGGCGCGGCGGACGTCGTGTTCGGCCACTCGTCCCACCACCCGCGCGGGGTCGAGGTGTACCGGGACCGCCTGATCGTGTACGGCGCGGGCGACTACCTCAACGACTACGAGGGGATCGGCGGCCACGAAGCGTACCGCCCCGACCTGACGCTGATGTACCTGCCGCAGCTCGCGGACGACGGTGCGCTGGTATCGCTCGAGATGGTTCCGATGCGGATTCGGCGCCTGCGGCTGGAGCGTGCGCGGGGCGACGACGCGCGTTGGCTGGCGGACACGCTGGACCTCGCCAGCCGCCCGTTCGGCGCCGGCGTCCGCCTCACCGGCGACGACCGGCTGAAGGCGACCTTGCCGTGACCGACGGTGGCACGGCGGCCGTCGGACGCGGGAGCGCCGCACGTCGGTCGTCGCCCGTGGGCCCGCCCAAGCGCGCGTCCGTCGATATCGTGCCGTGATGCCTGCGCACGGCGACCACGAATGGCGCGTCACGGTGCGCCCCGCCTCCACGACCCTCAGCCCACGTCGTGACGTCGTCGTCGCCTTCGACCTCGAGGGACGGCCGACGAGCCTGTTCGCGGGGGGCGACACCTACAAGCGCTCGCTCGCCTCCGATCTGTACGGCCGCCGGACCGAGGGCGGCGCGCGACGCCGCTGGCGCGTGCCGCGCGACCGGGCGGCCGACCTTCTGGAGCGGTCGCTGACGATCGCAGCGGCCGCGAGGTCGGCCGTGGGGCGCGGCGAGCGGCTGCCGGGCGTGGAGGGCGCCGCCGCGGAAGCCGCGCTGGCCGACCGCCTGGACACGGTCCTCGGCTGGACGCCCGAGCGGCTCCAGGACGAGCGTCGACGCTTCCTGAACGCCTACGCGCCGATCGCCATCCTTCCGCCCGACCAGTACGGCGCCGTCGTGCTGCAGGCGACGTTCGGCTGCAGCTGGAACCGCTGCACCTACTGCACCTTCTACCAGGGGCGCCCGTTCCAGGTGCGGCCGATCCCCGCGTTCCGCGAGCACGTCGGCGCCGTTCGCGATCTCCTGGGACGCGCCGCCGTGGGCCGGCCCGGAATCTTCCTGGCCGACGGGAACGCGCTGGTGCTGAGCAACGATCGGCTACGGCCCGTCTTCGAGGCCGCGACCGCCGCGTTTCCGGGCCGGCCGGCGGCGGGCTTCGTCGACGTGTTCAGCGGCGAGCGCAAGACGGCGGAAGCGTGGCGCGAGCTGCGCGCCTGGGGCCTCGGGCGCGTCGCGATCGGGGTCGAGACCGGCTCGGACCGGCTGCTGGCGTACCTGAACAAGCCGGGCGGCGCCAGCGAGGCCGCTGCCTTCGTCGCGCTGCTCAAGGAGGCCGGGCTGGACGTGTCGGTCATCCTGATGGTGGGCGCCGGCGGGCGCCGGTTCGCCGCCGATCACGTCGAGGCGAGCGCCGACCTGCTCGCCAGGCTGCCGCTGACCGGGAGCGACCTGATCTACCTCTCGCCGTTCGTGCGCCAGCACGACTCGGCGTACGCGGAGCGCGCCGCCGCCGACGGGCTCGAGGACCTGACGGAGGCGGAGCTCGGCGCGCAAGATCGCGCGCTTCGGGCGGCGGCACGCGCCGCCGCCCCCTTGACGCGCGTCGCGCGGTACCACATCGACGAGTTCGTGTACTGAGCCGGAGCCGAGCTACCTGCCGGCGCCCTCCACGCCGAGCACGTCCCGCAGCATCTCCACCTGCCTCAGGAGCTCCGCCTCGTCCCGTCCGTACTCCAGCGTGAGCGCCCACGGCGTGGTGGCCCACAGCAGCTCCTGGAGCAGCCGCACGTCCGCGTCGCGCAGCGGCTCGTGCGCGTCGACCAGAACCCCGCCCCGGAGGCGCGGGCCGCTCACGTGGAGCTGCCGCACGCGGTCCAGCGGGAGCTCCGCGAGGTACGTCGTGACGTCCACGCCCAGCCGGTCGGCGCTCACCTGCGCGTGCGCGAGGTCCAGCAGGAGGTAGGTGCCGGACGCCTCGATCAGCTCGCGGACGAACGCCGGCTCGCAGATGTGCGCGTACGCGCCGGTCGGCTGGTAGTCGAGGTTCTCGAGGAGTAGCGGTACCTCGAGCCGGCCGGCCAGGTCGCTCGCGGTGCGGACCATCGACGCGAGCGTCTCGTCACGGTCCAGCTGCGGCGAGGTCGGTCGCATGCCGTCTTCGTACGCGACCGTCGCAGCGCTGAACCCGATGTGGACGCTGAGCCACGGCGCCCTCGTCTGCGCGAGTCGGCGCATCGTCAGCGCGACGACGTCGTCCTGCGACAGCGCGTCGGGATGCGCCAGCGACCAGTCCCAGACGGCGTTGTGCAGCAGGAACGGCCGCTGCGGGAACGCCGCGACGGCGCCGTCGACGTGGGGACCGCTGGTCTCGAGCAGATCGGCGTCCAGCAGGCCCCGGTGGGACAGCGACCGGGCGAGCGGCGTGTCGTTCACGGCGAGCGTGACCATGGCCGAACGGTATCGCAGACGAGCGCCGCACGGCCGCGGCACGCGCGTGCTCGGCGTCGGCCCGTTGACGGAACCGCGAGGGCGCAGGCGGTACGAAGAAGCCATGACGAACCGAATGCGACCGGTCGGGCTTCTCCTCGCCATCACGCTGCTCGCTGCGCTCGCCGCGACGGCCGTTCTGGGCCAGGAGCAGCCGCAGGACCAGGAACGGGCGCCCGGGCAGGACGCTCAAGAGGGTGACGAAGCGACGTACGAGACGTCCCTGGACTACGCGCAGGTCGAGCAGGTGGTCGTCGCCGTCGCGGACGACGGCACGTACCGGTTCTCGGTCACCGTCCGACACCGCGACGAGGGCTGGGACCACTACGCCGACGTTTGGGAGGTCTACGATCCGGAGACGGACGAGGTCCACGGCGTTCGCGAGCTGCTCCATCCCCACGACACCGAGCAGCCGTTCACCCGGAGCCTGAGCGGTGTCCGGCTACCGGACGGCGTCCGCGTGGTGGCCGTGCGAGCCGCATGCAACGTGCACGGCTTCGGCGGGCGCGAGGTCGTCGTGGACCTCGACACCGACGAGGGCGAGGGGTACGAGGTGCGGCGCTGAGGCGCGCGGGAGCGGGCACGATGCCGTACGCTGAAACCGGAAGGGACGTGACATGGATCCCATCGGTCTGCTCAACCTCATCGTGCTCATCGTCGTCGTCTACGTGGCGCTGCGCGTGGGCGCGGTGCTGATGAAAGTCCTGCTCGGGCTGGTCGCGATCGCGCTGCTGATCTGGCTGCTCGCGGGCCTGTTCGGTGGCGGGACGGTCGCCCCGGCCGCCGCGGCGACCCTGACGCCGTTCAGCGCCTGACGCGCTGCAACGGCTGGCTGACGAACACGATTCGACGCGGCATGCAGTCGTCCTGGACGAGCGTGAACGTCAGGTCGTCTTCGCCTGCCGACCAGCCGTACCGTCCGCTCGTCGGCTCCGGCGCGACGTCGCACAGCGTGTTGCCGACGGCGGGCCCGATCGTGAACGTCTCGCCGTCCAGCTCGTACTCCGCGACGTGCACGTACGGCTCCCAGCCGCTTCCTTCGGGCGGCTCGTAGCGAAACCGTACGAACCCGTCGTCCCCGATGATGACGGTCCATTCGCCGACGAGGTCGACGTCGAACGTGTAGTCGTGCTCCTGCAGGTCGTCGTGCGTGACGGTCGTGACGAACGTGCCGGTGGGACCCGGCTGCTCGTCCCCGGCGGTCGACTGCGCGGCGACCACGCCGAGTCCGAGGATCAGCACCAGCAACGAGGCGATCGATTTCGTGAGCGTCATGGTGGCCCTTCTGCAGCCGGCAGGCTGCGCGCGCGAGGGAAGCGTGAGCCCCGGACCGAGCCGGGGATGGACCGAACGCGTCCTCGCGCCTACGCGCGTCCTGTCCCGAGGCTAGGCCGCGATGCGGCGAACCGCCGTAGGCGGGCCCACGGGCGTTCGATCGGCTCCGTGGCCATCGTCGCCCCCGGCGGCGGAAAGGCAAGGACATTCGGCTACCGCACGCCGGCCGCGCTCCGGGTACCCTGACGCGTGGATTCTCGTGACGACCCGCGTGCGCTCGGCGGGCCGGACGCTCCGTTGCGCGTGACGTTCGAACAGACGCAGCGGTACGACCGACCCGGCCCGAGGTACACCTCCTACCCCACCGCCGTCGAGTTCGACGCGTCGTTCGGCGCGGACGCGTACGTGGAGGCGCTCAGGTCCGCCCGCGACACGGACGCGCCGCTGTCGCTGTACATGCACCTCCCGTTCTGCGAGGAGCGCTGCCTGTACTGCGCCTGCAACGTCGTGATCACGCCTCACGCGTACGTCGCCGAGCCGTACCTCGACTATCTCGAGCGGGAGATGGACCTCGTCGTCGACCAGCTCGGCTCGGCCCGGCCCGTCGCGCAGCTGCACCTCGGGGGCGGCACGCCGACGTACTTCTCGCCACGGCAGCTCGACGACCTGATGGCGCGGCTGGAACGGCGCTTCACGTTCTCGCCCGACGCCGAGAAGGCGCTCGAGGTCGATCCTCGCGTCACCACCCGCGATCATCTCGCGACCCTCGCGACGCACGGCTTCAACCGCCTTTCGCTGGGCGTTCAGGATTTCGACCCGACGGTGCAGGCGTCCGTGAACCGGATCCAGTCGGTCGAGCAGACGCGCGACCTGATGGACGCCGCGCGGGAGCTGGACTTCGGATCGCTGAACATCGACCTGATCTACGGCCTGCCGTACCAGACGCCGGCGTCGTTCGCGCGGACCGTCGCTCAGGTCGCCGAGCTCGGGCCCGACCGGCTGGCGGTCTACTCGTTCGCGCTGGTGCCGTGGCTCAAGCATCACCAGAAGCAGCTTCCGCACGAGGCGCTGCCCTCGCCGGAGACGAAGCTGGAGCTGCTGCTCACGGCACGCGAAGGCCTGATGGGCGCAGGCTACGTCGACATCGGCATGGACCACTTCGCGCTGCCCGACGACGAGCTGGCGCTCGCGCAGCGGGACGGCCGGCTGTGGCGCAACTTCATGGGCTACACCACCGTGCGGGCGCCCGACATGGTGGGCCTGGGCGTATCCGCGATCGGCTCGGTCGGCGGGACGTTCGCGCAGAACGAGAAGAAGCTGAGCCGCTACTACCGCGCGCTGGACGAGGGACGCCTGCCGATCGAGCGCGGCTACGCGCTGACGCACGACGATCTGGTGCGTCAGCACCTGATCCGGGAGTGGATGAGCCAGTTCCGGGTCGACAAGCGCGACGTGGAACGGCGGTTCGGCATCGACTTCGATCGCTACTTCGCCGGCGAGCTGGCCACCCTGTCACGGGAGTTCGTGCCCGAGGACCTGGTCCGCCTGGAGCCGGACGCGGTCGTGGCGCAGCCGCTGGGCCGGCTGTTTCCCCGCAACGTGGCGATGGTGTTCGACGTCCACCTGCGGGCACGCACCTCCGACCAGCCGATGTTCTCGAGGACGGTGTGAGCGCCAGCGACGGCGGAAGGGCGAGCGACGACTCCGGCTCCCGCGCCGGCCAGCGCATCGTGATCGTGGGCGGCGGCATCTCGGGTCTCGCCTCGGCGTTCCGCGTGCGCCAGGCGGTGCCCGGCGCCTCGCTGACCGTGATCGAGAAACGGCCGGACGCCGGCGGCATCGCGCGCAGCGACGAGATCGACGGCTACGTCGTCGACCGCGGCCCGAACGGCTTCCTGACGAACGTGCCCGAGTCGGTCGAGCTGGCGCGCGCCGTCGGCCTGGAGGACGACCTCGCGCCCGCGACCGACGCGGCGAAGCATCGCATGCTGTTCCACCGGGGCGAGCTCCGCTCGCTTCCCACCGGTCCGGGCGCGTTCCTGGGCACGGGCCTGCTCTCGCCGCTGGCCAAGGCGCGCGTCGCGATGGAGCCGTTCGTCGGCCGGGCGCCGGCGGACGCGGACGAGACGGTGCACCGCTTCGCGGAGCGTCGGCTGGGCCGCGCGTTCGCCGATGCGTTCATCGCGCCGATGGTGCTGGGCATCACCGCCGGCGACGCCGAGCTCACCAGCGTGGGCGCGCTGTTCCCGCGCCTGAAGCGCCTCGAGGACGAGCACGGCGGCCTGTTCCGCGGCATGCTCGCCCGACGGCGCGAGGCCCGCGCGAAGCCGGACAGCGCTGGCGGACCCGCCGGACCGGGCGGTCGCCTGACCAGCTTCCGTGGTGGCGGCATCGAGCGACTGATCGCCGCCCTGCGCGAGGAGCTCGGACCGATCGTGCGCACGGGAAGCGAAGCGACGAGGATTTCGGCCGGTGACGACCCCGGTGCGCGCTACCGCGTCGAGCTGGACGACGGCGAGGTCGTCGCGGCCGACGTGCTGATCGTCGCCACGCCCTCCTTCGTCGCGGCCGAGCTGCTGGCCGACGTCCTGCCCGAGGCACGGGACGATCTAGAAGCGATCCCCTACGCCGGCGTCCGGGTACTGGGGCTGGGCTACGCGCGGGAAACGATCCCCCGCCCGTTGGACGGGTTCGGCTTCCTGGTGCCTCGGGGCCAGGGCGTCCGCATGCTCGGATGCCTGTGGACGTCGACCCTCTTCCCCTGGCAGGCGCCCGAGGGCAAGGTACTGCTGCGCGTCATCGCGGGCGGCGTGCCCGATCCGGCGTTCGTGCACCTGAGCGACGACGAGGCGTTGCAGGCGGTCCGGGACGACCTGGAGACCACCATGGGCATCACCGCGGAGCCCGAGATGGTGCACCACGTGCGCTGGGAGAAAGCGATTCCGCAGTACTGGCAGGGACACCGCGAGCGCGTGGCGCGCGTCATGGCGGCCGCGGACGCGCGTCCCGGACTGCACCTCACGGGCAACGCGTACTACGGCATCGGCGTGAACGATTGCGTGCGCGACGCGAACCGCGTGGCTCGGGCGGTGCGGACCTCGGCCTGATCCTCCCGCCGGAGGCGCCGCCGCTCCGCCCGTCAAGCCGGTCCGAAGCGCGCCTCGAACGCTGCGACGACCCCGCGCAGGCGGTCGTCGAGACGGGCGAGCGTGCCGGCCCGGATCCCGGCCGGCACGCCGCCGAAGTACGCCTGGGCGATCCCGCCCGCGATGCACGCCATGGTGTCGGCGTCGCCGCCCAGCGAGACCGCCTTGCGCAGCGCGTCCTCGACGTCGGCCGCCTCCAGGAACGCCGTGATCGACGGCGGCACCGAGCCCTGGCACGACACGTCGAAGCCGTAGCCGGGCCGGATCTCGTCCACGGTCGCGCTCAGGTCGTAGCCGACGTCGCGCTCGATCGCGTCGCGGATCTCGGACTTCGAGGCGCCGTGGCGCGCCAGGAAGATCGCCAGCGCGACCGCCTGCGCCCCGCGGACGCCCTCGGGATGGTCGTGGGTGACGGCCGCCGTCTCGGCCGCCTGGGTCCAGGCCTGCTCCTCGCTGGCGGCCGCGAAGCCCACCGGGCTCACCCGCATCGCGGAGCCGTTGCCCCAGCTGCCGTACGGCTCCACGCGCTGGTCGCGCGCCCACCGCAGGAAGTTGCCGCCGTAGCCGGCGTGCGGGTAGGCACGGACATGCTCGTGGAACAGCTGGACCAGGTCGGTCCCGTCCAGCAGGTGCTCGGCGACGGCGACGGTCAGCACGGTGTCGTCGGTGAAGCGGCTGCCCGGGTCCCACAGCGGGAAGTCCGTGCGCTTCGTCCCGGCCCCCTCGTGGACGGAGCCGATCACGTCGCCGGCGATCGCGCCCAGCACGCTCAGGCCTCCTGAGGCTCGGCAGACCCCCCCGGGGACCCTGCGCTCTCCTTGGCGCGACGCAGCTCGCGGACCAGCAGGCGCGACACCGCGGTATGGCAGGTGCTGCAGGTGGGGCTCGTCCCCAGGTAGGGAGCGAGGTCGGCGAACGAGGTCGCGCCGTGGTCGGCGATCACCGCGCGCACGTCGGCGCTGGTCAGCCGGTGGTTCTCGCACACGTCGTACACCGGTGCGGGCGTGAGGGGCCAGCGGTCCGGATCGGCCCGGTACTCCGCGAAGCGGGCGTCCCAGAACGTGCGCTCGAACGCGACCATGGCCACCTCGAACGGAGCGGGATCGTGGGCGAGGCCGAGCCCCTCCTCCACCAGGCGCTCCTCCTCCTCGAGGAAGGGCAGCTCGAAGTCGGCGAGGATGTCGATCGCTTCGTGCAGGAACGCGTCGAGCTCGTCCCTGCGGGCGCGCAGATCGCGAAGCCTCGCCGGCGTCCACGGCGCGTCGGGCGCCTCCATCATCAGCATCGGGAGCACCAGCTCCTTCGCGTTCTTGCTGGCGGCGACGGCGGCCTCGATGAAGGCGCGCTGGTGGCGGATCATCAGCAGATCCTCATCAGCAGATCCGCGGCAGCTGCTCTTCGATGGGCATCTCGAGCATCCGGCGACTGCCGTACGCCGTCTCGATCAACGCGACGCCTTCGGGCTTCTTCACGATGTCGCCGATGACGGCGGCCTCGCGGCCCAGCGGGTGCGCCTTCATGGCGCCCAGCGCCGCCTCGGTCTGGTCGGGCGGCACGATCATCATCACCTTGCCCTCGTTCGCGGCCAGGAGCGGGTCGATGCCCAGCATCTCGCTGTACTGCTCGACGATGTCGTGGATCGGCACGGCGACGTCGAACACGCGCAGGCCGAACGCGCGCCGGTGCACGACCTCGTTCGCGACGGCGGCCAGCCCGCCGCGGGTGACGTCGCGCATGAAGCGGACGCCGGGCGCCACGTCCAGCACCCGCTCGATCAGACCGTTGAGCGGCGCGACGTCGGACTCGAGCTCCACGCCCAGCTCCAGTCCCTCGCGGCGCGACATGACAGCGATGCCGTGATCGCCCAGCGTGCCGTTCACGAGCACCTTGTCGCCCGGCCGGATCTGGTCCAGTCCCATCGTCAGCCCGTCTGGAACGAAGCCGATGCCCGCGGTGTTCACGAACAGCCCGTCACCCTTGCCGCGCTGCAGCACCTTCGTGTCGCCCGCGACGATGGCGATGCCGGCCTCGTCCGCGGTGGCCTTCATGGAGCGCACGACGCGCTCGAGCTCGTCCATGTCGTAGCCCTCCTCCAGCAGGAAGGCCGCGGTGAGGTAGGCGGGCCTGGCGCCCATCACGGCCAGGTCGTTCACCGTGCCGGCCACCGCCAAGCGACCGATGTCGCCGCCGGGGAAGAAGGTCGGCGTGACGGTGTGCGAGTCGGTCGCGAACGCGATCCGCCCGCCCGGGTTGGCCACGATCGCGGCATCGGTCAGCTCACGCAGCGGCTCGTTGGCGAACACGGCGACGAACAGCTCCTCGATCAGCTCCAGGCTGAGCTTGCCGCCCGAGCCGTGCGCCAGCCGGACGGTGTCGTACCGGGACGTCGCCTCGGACCGGGCGGCCGTGGCCGCTCCTTCAGGCGGTTTCGACATGGAGCTTCTCCTTGTGCATGCCGTAGACGTACCAGGCGCGGCAGGTGCCCTCGTGGCTGACCATGCACGGGCCGTAGGGGGCGTCGGGGGTGCACAGCTTGCCGAACACGCCGCACTCGTCGGGCCGGATCTGGCCCAGCGTCACCTCGGCGCAGCGGCAGCCTTTCGGATGCTCGGCGCCGGCCAGCTCCGCTTCGTCCAGCCGGTCGGCGAAGCGCAGGGCGGCGCTGTACGAGCGGTACGCCTCGCGCAGCTTGTAGCCCGACTCGGGGATCTCGGCGATGCCGCGCCAGCGGATCGGAGCCAGCTCGAACACCTCGTCCAGCTCCTGCTTGGCGCGCTCGTTGCCGTCGTACTTGACCAGACGCTGGTACGGGTTCGCGACGATCGGCTCGCCGTCACGGATCTGCTCGAGCAGCGACGCGACGGAGGCGAGCACGTCCACGGGCTCGAACCCGCCGGCCGCGCAGGCGATGCCGTGATCGTTGA
>CAZLQH010000064.1:0-12012 GCA_964561595.1 uncultured bacterium
GTCGGCGTTGAGCTCCCACGAGCGTCGCTGCCGAACGTCCGGATCCGCGTCGTCGGTCCTGTCGCTCATGCGGCCAGCCTACTAGCCTGGGGGCCTAGCCTGGGGGCCGCGCAGCGCTCCGAGCAGGCGCGCGTACGCCGCATCCGGATCCGACGGGCTCACGGCGAGGATCTGGCGCGCCCCGTCGCCCTCGTCACGGTCCTCGTCACGGTCGTCGTCACGGTCCTCGTCGCCCGCCTCTTCGCCGGCCTCCTCGCGGGGCTCGCCGGAGCGCTCCGGCGCCCCCGGCTCGAGCAGCCGCACCTCGTTCGGACCACGCCCCCAGCGTGCCAGCCAGGCCACGTCGCCCACCGTCGCGACGGGAGCGGGCGCGGGAACGCCGGCGTCGCGCAACCGCCGCAGCAGATCGGCCGCCTCGGGCGCGATCGCCTCGGCGCGCCAGAGCGCCGCCTCCCACGCGAGGTCCTCGGCCAGATCCTCGGCCAGATCCTGCCCGGCGTCCCGACCGACCTCCTCGGCGACGCTCTCGGCGGCCCGCGCGACGGCTCCCCCGAGCGGGCGCTCGATCGGCGCCGGGCTGCCGGGACGCGGCAGCGGCGGGCTGGGCCAGCGGACCTCCGCCGGATCGATCTCGACGGGCTCCGTCGCCACCCCGGCCGCCTCCAACGCGGGCGCGAGGATCGGCAGGTACGGGCCGCCACCTCCGGCGTCCGAGACGGCGACGAGGTCCGCAGCACGGGTCAGCGCCACGTACAGCAGACGCCGATCCTCGGCCGCCTCCGCCGCCTTCGCCTGCGCATCCAAGAGGGTCCAGATCGCCGGACGCGCGTTCCTGTCCTCCTCGCCCTCGACGCGCACCCCGACGCCCAGCTCCGGATCGATGCGCACCCGTTGCCCGCTCGGGCGCGAGCCCGCGTCGAGCGCAGCGAGGATCACGACCGGCCACTCGAGCCCCTTCGCGCGGTGGACCGTCGTCAGCGTGACGGCGTCCTCGGCCTCCAGCGCCGGTCGCTCGACCTCGACGCCCGCACGAAGGAGCCGCCGGAGCCGCCTGACGACGCCGAACACGTCGCGGTCGGAACGCTCGAGCTCGCGGACGCGATCGACGAAACCGTCCAGATCGGCCAGCCTGCGCGGTCCGCCGGGCAGGTTCGCGACCACCCCGCTCCAACCGGTCGCGCGGTCGAGTCGCTGCAGCAGCCGGCCCGGCGGCTCGGACGCTGCGGCGCGGCGCAGCTCGGCCAGCACGTCGACGGCCGGCACCGCCCAGTCGGGACGGCCCTGCGACAGCGCCGACCACCACGACGGCCGGCGGCTCTCTTCGTCCGAGGCCCGCAGGGCCGTCTGTGCGAACGTCTCGAGATCGACGTCGGACACGGCGAAGCACGGTCCCCGGAGAAGCGCCACGAAGGCGACGTCGTCGTGAGGGTCGGCCAGGAACCTGAGCGCCGCCATGCCGTCCTGCGCCTCGCGGGTCGCGAGCAGATCGCCGCCTCCCGTGTGGACGGCGGGCACGCCCCGGGCGGGCAGGATCTCGGCCAGCAGGTCCAGCGGCGCCCACGTGCGCGCCAGGACCGCGACGTCCCCCGCTCGCAGGGGCCGCATGCCGCCCGGCGCTGCGGCGTCCCGCACCGGCGTGGCGTCGTCGAGCCGCGCGAGGATCTCGTCGGCGATGCGGTGCGCCTCGGCCAGGCGGAGCACGCCCGCCGGCGTGCCCTTGGGCGCCTCCAGCGTCCAGCGTCGCAGCGACGGCCCCGGACCGGGCGCCTCGGCGACGGCGGCCTCCAGCGGCTCGTGGTCCGGCCCCAGCACCGCCTCGAACGTCCGGTTCGCGGCGTCGACCAGCGAGCGGTGCGTGCGGAAGCTCCGGTCCAGCACCACGGCTTCGCCCCCTTTCTCGACGAGCCGCTCGGTCATCCGGCGGAACACCGTGGCGTCGGCTCCACGGAAGCCGTAGATCGCCTGCTTCGCGTCGCCCACCAGCGTCGTCGTGCAGAACCCCGCGAGGACGGAGAGGATCGCTTCCTGAACGGGGCTCGTGTCCTGCACCTCGTCCACCAGCAGGACCGACCAGCGCTCGCTGTAGTGCTCCACCACCTCGGGGCGGCGCAGGGCTCGGAGCGCACCCACCTCCACGTCGGCGAAGTCCAGTACCGCCTGACGCCGCTTGGCGACGTCCAGCTCGGCACGGGCGGTGGCGAACCCCTCGCGGAGCTCCGGCAGCAGGGCCGCCAGCGTCGCGTCGGCCGGGCCCAGCTCCAGCGTGGCCAGCGGATCGTCCAGCCATCCCCGCAACGCCTCCAGCGCGACGGCCAGCGCGCCCCTCAGCGCGTCCTGATCGCCGCCCCACGCCTTTCGCGCGCCGACGTTCGCGCGTCGCCCGTGAAGCAGCGTGCCGACGCGCTCGCCGTCGCCCGCCTCCGACGCGGCGAACGCAGCGAGCACCGCCTCCCGCGCCAGCTCGCCGGCGTCGCCGGGCGGGCCGGAGAGCGCGGACAACGTCGCCTTCGCGGCCAGCGTGGCCGGGGTCTCCAGCCAGGCGGAACGCGCAGCGCCACGGGCCGCCTCGACCCGGTCCGACCAGCTCTCGGGGCCGTGCCCCAACGCTTGCTCGGCTCGCCACGGGTCGGCCAGGAGCGCCGCGAGCAGCTCCCGGACGCGCTCGTACGGCAGGGCGTCGAACAGCTCGGGCGGCAGTCGGCGCAGGGCGCTCTCGAGCCGCTCGGCGGTCCACACGGTGCCCTCGAGCGGGTCGAGGATGCGGACGTCGGGCGGCACGCCGGCCGCCTCGGGATGATCGCGGCAGATCCGCAGGCAGAGCGCGTGGACGGTGCCGATCGTGGCCGCCTCGAGCTCGGCCAGCCGCGGATCGTGACGGCCGAGCCGCTCGCCGGCGTAGGCCCGAACGCGTGCGCGAAGCTCGTGGGCGGCGCGCTCGGTGAACGTGACCGCCACGATCGCCAGGGGCGAGACGCCCGCCTCGAGGTGCGCCAGGTAGCGGTGACCCACCGTGTGCGTCTTGCCGGTTCCCGCGCCGGCGACGATCGCGACCCCCGAGGGCGCCGCGACCGCACGCCGCTGACGCTCGGTGAGGCTCACGACGGCTCCGTCCGGGCCGCGTCGCGCTTGCGCTCGACCCGGGGCCCGACGCGACAGACCGGCCCCAGCTCGCACGTCCTGCACACCTCGCGCCGCGCGTCGGGCTCCAGGCGGTAGTCGCCCTCCGCCAGGTGGCGGCGCACCCGCGCGGCGAGCTCGTCCAGCTCGGCGTCGCCCTCGCCCGGCGTCACCGTCTTGAGCGTCGTCGCCGCCCGGACCGAGAGATAGCGGGCGGTCGCGGGCCCGCGGCTCCGCCCGAGCTCGGGAGCGGCCGCCTCGAGGTAGAGCGGCAGCTGAACGTCGATCCAGCCCCGGCCCGACGCCCGTTGCGCGCCCTTGGGCGCGCTGGAGCCGGACTTGTAGTCGATCAGCTCCACCCCGCCGGGGCCCTCGTCGACGCGGTCCACGACGCCGCGGACGCGCAAGCCGCGCCAGGTCCCCTCGAACGGCCGCTCGACCTCGATCGGCACGAACCCTTGCCGCACGAACGCGTCGGACCGCACCAGCCGCCGCAGCGCTCGCAGCTCCCCACCGCGGACGCGACGCCAGGCCGGACCGTCCGGATCCGGCACGCCGGCCAGCGCCTCCGCCTCGGCGAAGGCGTCGTCCAGGGCGGCCAGCACCGCGTCGCGGACGTCCGCGTCCGGATCGGCGCCGGCGCGACCCACCGCCCGCTCCAGTGCGGCGTGCCAGAGCCGTCCGCGCAACAGGGGCGTGACCAGCTCGTCGGCCTCCTCGACGTCGCGAAGGTGGAGGCGGTAGCGTCCGAACCAGCGGAACGGGCACTGCCCCAGATCGACCAGGCTGGTGGCGCTGAAGGTCCGCTCGCGCGCGTCCAGCGAACGGCCCGTCACGCCGTCGTGGACGTCCGGCGCACCGGCGCCTTCGCGCGACAGCTCGATCGACCACGATCGCCGGGCGGACCTCCACACCGCCGCGTCGCCGGCCGGCGGCTCGGCGCTCTGCAGCCAGGCTCGGCGGGCCTCCTCCAGGCTGGCGGGCGCCCGGGCGGGCGCAGGCGTCGGCTGAACGCCGAGGCGCACCAGGAACGGGCTGGGCAGCAGCGCGCCTCCCCCGCCCCGCTCCGGCACCCCCAGCACCGCCTGGCCGTCCACGGCGCGCAGCGCCGCAGCGAACGCGCCCACCTCGGCCTGCGCTCGCGCAGCCGCGTCCGGGAGCTCCAGGCCGGCCGCCCGTGCGCGCTGCCGATCGGCGAAGTCCAGCACCGCGTCGTCCCGCAGGTCGGCGGGCAGCGCGCCCTCGTTCAGGCCCAGCACGAACAGGTGACGGACGCGCGCGCCGGCCGCGGCGCGCGGCGCCACCACCTCGACCGCGCGGCCTCGCTCTGCGGGCACCGACGGCGGGGGCCGAACGCTCAGCAACGTGAGCAGGTCGCCCACGTCGTCCAGGAACGCCCTACGGCTCACGACCTCGGTCTCCGGCCGGCACGCCTCCTGCACGCCGCGCAGCACAAGTCCCACGGTCGCGGCCGCCGGCGGCGCCAGGCCTTCGCGCGGCAGGCCCAGCGCGCTCAACGTCCGCTGGAAGCGCGCGCCCAGCTCGGCGCGCGTCGCGCGCTCGGGCCAGGCGAGCTCGGCGGCCCGCGAATCGATCCGCGCCCAGGCGTCGGGGCCGACGGGACGGCTCGCCCGCGCGCGTGACCACGCCTCGTCGTCCAGCCCGCCGACCAGTCGGTGGCGGAACAGCCGCAGCGTCGTCTCGTACGGAGCTCCGCGAGCGACGACCTCGGCCATGAGGGTGACCACGCCGCCCACCGCCGTGGTCGACAGCGGGACGGGCCTGTCGACGCGCAGCGGCACGCCCAGCTCCCACGCGACCGCATCCAGCCGCGACCCTTCCGCGGCCGGGTCGCCCGTCACGATCAGCAGCTCCGACGCCGGCGTTCCCTCCGCCAGAAGCCGCTGGACGCGGGCCAGCACCCAGCGGGCCTCGGCGTCGGCCGACGCGAATCCGTGCGTTGCCGGCAGGTCGGCTCCGTCGTCCGGAGGCTCCGGCGCACCGACGTCCAGGAAACGCGCCGCCCACCGCTCGCCGGCGCGCCCCAGCGGCCGCGCGTCCTCCTGCACCGTCCAGCCGAGGCCGCTCAGGCGACCGACCGCGAGGGTCGCCTCGGGCGGAAGCGTCACCAGCGTGCCCGGCGCCGCCACGGCGTCCAGGTAGCGACACGCCGCCGACTCCAGGTCGGCGAACCCCAACAGCGCCCACGGCATCGCGCGCCGGACGCCGGCCTTTCGGGCCGCCTCGATCAGCAGAGCGTCGGGGTCGACCCGAGCCTCGCTGGCCAGCGCCGCCCGGTACGCGGCGGCGACCCGCCACGCTCGACGCGCGGCGAGCGACAGTCCGGCAGGAGCCTCGCCGGCCGGCGCGTCACGAACCGCGCCGAGACGCAGCAGCTCGCGCACCGGACCGGCCAGGGCCCGCCGCCACGCCGCGACGTCGTCGTCTCCGACCTCGTCGCGCACCGCCCGGCCCAGCGCCCGCCAGCAGCGCAGCGGAGCGGCCACGCTCCAGCCGGCCTCGCTCAGGTCCTCGCCCGCCGCACCGTGCAGCGAGACGTGAGGCACCGACAGCGCGGCCGCAGCGCGCCGCGACGGCGTCAGGACGACGGCGCCCCCCGGCACGTCCTCCGGCCGGGGCGCACGCGGCCCGACCCGCACGACGCGAGGCTCGCTCATGCGGATCCTTCGCGCTCGTCACCTGGCGATCGTGGCCGGTCCGTGCGGATCACCTCGCCAGCCTACCGACTGCGCAGCGGCCAGCGAAGCGGCTCGCCGGTTTGGCAAGAGCCCTGGTAGATTCCCCGCATGCCTCCTTCGCCTTCCGTCGCGGCCGGCACCCACGTCGACGCGGTCCCCACCCCGGCGCTGATCGTCGACGAGCGACGGCTCCACGCCAACCTGGACCGGGCTCAGGCGTACGCCGACGCGCACGGCGTCACCCTGCGCCCCCACGCCAAGACCCACAAGAGCCCCGCCCTGGCGCGCGAGCAGATCGAAAGGGGCGCGGTCGGCATCTGCGTCGCCAAGCTGGGCGAGGCCGAGACGTTCGCGGCCGCCGGGATCGACGACCTGGTCATGGCGAACACGACCGTCGGCGAAGGCAACGCCCGCCGCGCCGCCCGGCTCGCGGGCCGCGTCCGGTTCGCGATCGGCGCCGATCACCCCCAGCAGCTTCGCGAGCTGTCCGCGGCCGCGACGGCCGAAGGCGTCGATCTGCGCGTCCGAATCGAGGTCGACACGGGCGCCGGCCGCGGCGGGCAGCCGCCCGAAGCGGTGCCGGCGCTCGCGGCCCTGGCCCGCGAGCTGCCCGGGCTCCGCCTCGAAGGCCTCTATACCTACGAGGGCTACACCTACGACGCGGCCGACGCGGCCGCCCTGCGCGAGCGGCACCTGGCCGCGCAGCGAACGCTGACGAACGTCGTCGAGCGCGTGGAGTCGTCGTTCGAGGCGCCTCCCGTGGTGTCGATGGGCTCGACGCCCAGCCTGGCTGCCGAGGTGCCGTTGCTGCCGGGCATCACGGAGATCCGGCCCGGAACGTCGATCTTCTTCGACGCCGCGCAAGCCGCGCTGGCGGGCGGGCTCGAGCAGTGCGCCGCGCACGTCCTCGCCACCGTCGTGTCGAGCGTCGGGCCCCGCGCGATCCTGGACGCCGGCAGCAAGAGCCTCACCACCGACACGCGTGCCGCCGGCGTGTGCGCGACCCGCGGCCACGGCGTGCTGCTCGAGACCGGGGGCGTCGTGGCGCGACTCTCGGAGGAGCACGGCGTCGTCGAGGGCGACGACGCGGACGGGCTGAGCGTGGGTCAGCGCGTCCGCATCGTCCCGAACCACGTCTGCCCCGTCGTGAACCTGTTCGAGCGACTGATCGTGGTGCGCGACGGGCGCGTCGTGCGGGTCCTACCGGTCGCGACCCGGGGGCGGGTCGACTGACCTTCGTGCCGGGAGCCGGAGGCGCGGCCTCGGGCGCGCTCCGGCCGGGGTAGCCTCGGAGCGTCGATGAAGCTGTTCTGCGCCGCCGACCTGCACCTGGGCCGCGTCCCTTCCCGGCTCCCGTCCGATCTTCCCGTCGCGCGCGAGGAGCTCGGCCCCGCGGCGGCGTGGCGCGCGCTGGTGGACGCCTGCCTGCAGGAAGGCGCCGACGCGCTCCTGCTCGCGGGCGACGTCGTGGACGATCCGCGCGACCTGTACGAGGCGTACGCCGACCTGGAAGCCGGCGCCCGCCGACTGCAACGGGCGGGCGTTCCGGTCCTCGCCGTCGCCGGAAACCACGACGTCCGCGCGCTGCCGCGCCTGGCGGAGTCGCTCCCCGGCGTCCGGCTTCTGGGCGCCGGCGGGCGCTGGGAGGCGACCACGGTCGGAAGCGGACCCGACGCGGTCCGTGTCGTCGGGTGGTCGTTCCCGAGCGAACACGTCGACGCGTCCCCCCTGGACGCCCACCTCGCCGCGATCGTCCGCGCGCCCGGGCCGAGCACGACCGTGGGCCTCCTCCACGCCGATCTCGATCAGGCGTCCAGCCGCTACGCGCCGGTTCGCAGCTCCGAGCTGTCCGCGATCCCGGTCACGGCCTGGCTGCTGGGCCACGTTCACGTGCCCGGCCGCTTCGGCGGAGGCGCTTCGGTGGGCTATCTGGGCTCGCTCTCGGCCGCCGATCCCGGCGAGGCGGGACGGCGGGGCGCGTGGGCCTTGACGATCGACGGCGGGCAGATCCGCTTCGAGCACCGCGCGCTCTCGCCGCTGCGGTACGAGACGGTCGAGGTCGACGCGGGCGGGGCGACGCCGGAGACGGTCGCGCCCCATCTGATCCGGACGGTGCGCGACCGGCTGGCGCTCCTCGCGGACGCGTCGGACGGCCCGAACGGGCTCCGGGTCGTCGCCGTCCGGGTTCGCCTGACCGGCCGGGTCGAGCGGCCCGGCGCGATCCGCGCCCTGCTGGCGCAGCAGGATCCCCGCGCTCTCCGGGTCGAGCATCGCGGCGTGCACGCCGTCGTGCACGACGTGGTCGTGCGGCTGCGGCCGGCTGTGGACATCGGCCGGCTGGCCGAGGGGAACGACCCGATCGGGATCGCCGCCAGGACGCTCCAGACGCTTCGCGGAGACCCCTCGCCGGCCAAGTCGGCGCTCGTGAGCGAGGCACGAGAGCGCCTGGCGCAGGTCCGTGACCGGGCGGCGTTCGCACCGCTGGACGCGCCTCCGCTGGGCGACGACGCGATCGTCGAGCGGCTCGAGACGGCCGCGGCGCGTGTCGTGGATCACCTCCTGGCGCAGCGGACGTCGGAGACGCCGTGAGGCTCGTCGAGCTTCGCGTCCATGCGCTTCCTGGCGTGGACGAGCCGTTCGTCGTGCGCGGGTTGGCGTCCGGCACGAACCTCGTCGTCGGGCCGAACGCGTCGGGCAAGAGTCGCTTGGTCCATGCGCTGCGCTCGCTGGTCGATCCGGACGCGTCACGCGGCGCCGGTCCGCACGTCGAGGCCCGCTTCGACGACGACGGGCATTCCTGGCGGGCGTCCCGGGTCGGCGACGCCGTCCGTTGGGAGCGCGACGGTGTCGCCGCCGCTCCACCGCAGGTGCCGCCCGGCCACCTGTTGGACGGGCTGTTCCTGAGCCTCGAGGACCTTCTCCGGTTCGGAAGGGCGGACCGGGGGATCGCGGACATGCTGGCCAGCGAGCTGGCCGGCGGGGTCGATCTGCCCCGCGCCCGGCGCGAGCTGGCCGGCGTGGGCCCGCGCTTCGGCGCTCCGCTCAGGACCGAGCTGGACCTGGCCCGGGAGGCGGTCGGCACGGTGCGCCGCGAGCACGACGCGCTCGCGGCCGAGGAGGAGCAGCGCGCCGGCTGGGAGGAGCGTCGACGGCGGGCAGAGGCGTCGGCGGCCTCGGCGCCGCTGGCGAACGCCGCGCTCGAGGTCCTCGCGGCGAGGCGGGCGCTCGCCTCGGTCGAGGCACGCGCGCGGGCGTTCCCGGCCGGCCTCGACGCGCTCCACGACGGCGTCGTCGAAGACGTCGACGCGCTCGTGGGCGCCGTCGAGCGGGCCGCACGCGAGCTCGAGGAGCACGACGCGGAACGCGTCGCGGCCGAGGCCCAGCGAGCGGCGACCGGCCTGCACGACGGTCGTCCCGAAGCCGCCCGCGTGGCGTCGTGGCAGGCCGCCAGCGAGGCGCTGGCCGAGGCGGAGCGGACGGTCCGCGAGGCGGAGCGCGACAGCGCGGAGCGGGCCGGCAGGCTGTCCGCGCTGCAGCGGGCGTCGGGGCTCGAATCCGGCGGGTCGGCCGGGCCTACGCCGAACGAGCTGGACGAGCTCGACGCGATCGCCGAGCAGGCGCAGGCGGCACGCCGCGAGGTCGTGGAGACACGCCGAACGCTGCTCGAGATCGACGCAGTTCCCGAGCCGACCGTCGACCCGGACGCCGCTCGCCGCGAGGTGGACCTGGCGGCGACGTGGCTGGCGACCCCGGACGAGGCGGGAAGGTGGCGGCGCCGGGCGCGCTCCATCGCCTACCTCGCCGCGGTCGCCAGCGCGGCGGCGGCAGCGTGGCGAGCGCCCGCCCCGCTGGACCTGACGACCGAGCCCGGCCTGCTGGTGGTCCTGGCGGGGGTGTCGACCGCGGTCGGCGTCCTGCTGGACGTCAGAACGGCCGGCGAGCGGCGCCGTGCCCGGAGGGCGCGAAGCGAGGCGGGCCGTGCCCTGTTCGGCGACGCCGCGGAGCCCGGAGCGTGGACGCGCGACGCGGTCCGCGCGCGGCTGACCGAGGGCGCGAGCCGCGCGGCCGAGGCCCGACACGCGCACGACGCGGCGGCGATCCGCCGGAGCCGTCGCGACCGGCTCGGCGCCGAGCTCGAGGAGGCGGAGCAGCGCCGGGAGCGCCTCGAGCGGCAGCTGGCGGCGCGCGCGGAGCGCGCGGGTCTCGGCGCCGAGCTCGGCACGGTGCCGGCCGGGCGCTCGGCCTTGGAGCGGGCCCGCCGAGCCGCCGAGCTGCGCGACGCGGCAGGGGCGTTGCACGGCGCGCGCCAGGCCGAGGTTTCGGCGAGCAGGCATCTGGAGCGGGCCCGCACGCGGATCGCGGCCGAGCTGCACGAAGCCGGCCTGCCGGAGCTCTTGCGCCCGCCGGTGGACGACGTGACGCTGGGAGCGGCGATCCTGCGCGTGCGCCTCGGCGAGCTGGCGGGGCGCGTGCGACGGCGCGACGAGGCGGACGCCCGCCGCCGGGCGGCCGAACGCGGCCGTGAGCGGGCCGAGGCGGAACTGGACCGGGCGCGGCCCCGACGCGACGCGGTCCTCGCGGCGGCGACGGGGCGGACGCCCGAGCAGGTCGCGCGCGATCCTGCCGATGCCGTGTCGGAGCTCCGGCGGCGGGTGGAGCGACTGCCCGCCTGGCGAGCGCTGCGCGACGAACGCGTCCGCCTAGGGGGCGTCTTGGACCACCATCTCACCACGATCTCCGACCGCCCGGATCTTCTCGCGCTGGTCGAGGCGGGCGACGAGGTCGGCTTGCGCCGCGAGCTCGACGAGGCCCGGGCGGCCAGCGAGGAGGTCGAGCTGGCGACGCGGACGATGGCCGCCATCGACGAGCGGCTCGCGAGGGCGCGTCGCGAGCGGGACCTGGACGCGGCGCGCGAGACCGAGCGGAACGCTCGCGACGCCCTCGAGCGCGCGTACGAGGAGGTGCTGAACGCCGAGGCGGCGTCGGCCGTGCTGGATCATCTGGACCGCACCTACCGGAGCGAACGACTGCCCGCCGCGCTACGCCGGGCCGAGACCTGGTTCGCGCGGTTCACGCATCACGCCTTCGCGCTGGCGTTCGACGCGTCGGCCGACGGCCCCGACCGCGTCCACGCCGTGGACCGCGCGGACGGCCGCCGGCGCCGCTTGGATCAGCTCTCCAGCGGAACGAAGGCGCAGCTGCTGCTGGCGCTACGGTTGGCCCACGCGCTCGAGGCGGAGCGGGGCGGCCCGTCGCTGCCACTGATCCTGGACGAGGCGCTGACGACCAGCGACGTAGGCAGGTTCGCGGCCGTGGCGGAGGCGTTGACCACGCTGACGCGCGAGGAGGGTCGCCAGGTCGTCTACCTCAGCGCACGCCGCGACGACGCGGCGCTCTGGAGCGAGCTGGCCGATCGATCCGAAGGGCGGATCGAGGCGCCGACGGTGCTGGACCTGGCGCGGATCCGCGGAGCTCCGCCGGCATCGGACTCGTGGGCGTCGGGAGCGGCGGCGTCGCGGACGTCCGCGAGCCGTGAGCCCGCATGGCGCGAGCCGCCGGCTCCGGACGGTCTGGACGCCGCGGGCTACGCGTCGGCGCTGGGCGTCGCGCCCATCGACCCCTGGCGGCCCGAGCGGATCCATCCGCTTCACCTGCTCCACGATCGGCTGGACCTGGTGCATCGGCTGACCCGGCTGAGGATCGGGACGGTGGGTGCGCTGGCCTCCCTGCTCGCCGACGAGCCGCAGGCCGTCCGCCTCCTCGGCGCAGGCGATCGCGCGCTGGTCGCCGCACGCCTCGCGGCCGCGCGGGCTTGGTGCGAGCGATGGCGCGTCGGTCGCGGCCGCGCGGTGGGCGTGGCGGCGCTCACGCGCAGCGACGTCGTGAGCGCGGCGTTCCTGGACCGGGTGGCGAGGCTCGCGGACGCCTGCTCGGGCGACGCCGAGGAGCTGCTGGCCGCACTGGCACGGGGCGAGATCAAGCGCTTCCGCGAGGACGCCCGCGAGGCGCTGGCCGGCTGGCTCCACGAGCACGGCTACCTGGATCCTCGCCCGGCGTCCACGCCCGCCGCGCGCGTGCTGGCCGTCGAGGGGGCGCTTCACGCCGCGTCCCGCGATGGCGGCGACGACGCTCCGTCTCGCGTCGGGACCTCTCGGGTCGAGACGGAAGCGGCCGCGCTGGCGACGTGGCTGGAGTC
>CAZLQH010000065.1:0-11963 GCA_964561595.1 uncultured bacterium
CACGCGATCGAGCTGTACGGGACGAAGGTCGCGCCGATCGTGCGGGAGGAGGTCGAGAAGCGGCGGGCGGCGGGCACGGCGGAGTAGTCTCGACGGAAAGGAGCCCGAATGCGGACCCTCGCCTTGCTCGCGATGATCACCGTGTCCGAGGCGACCATCGGCGTGTTCGTCAAGCTGGTCGACGGACGCATCCCGATCGCCACGCTGAACTTCTTCGCGTTGGCGTTCGCCGCGGCGTTCCTGCTGGTCACCGTGCCGCGCGCGACGGGCCGGCCGCTGGACTTCCCGACCGACAACCTGCGCGATACGCTGATCATCGGAGCGCTCATCGCGCTCCAGATCAGCGTCTTCAACTACGCCATGACGCTCGCGCCGATCGCGAACGTGGTGATCTTCTGGAGCGTCGCGCCGTTCTTCTCGTTCCTGTTCGCCTGGGCGTTCCTTGGCGAGCGTCCGCGTCGCTCGTACATCGCGATCTTCGTGCTGGCGCTGGTCGGCATCGTGATCGCGAAGCCGCTGGCGGGAGGACACGTGGCAGGCAACCTGGTCGCGTTGGCCGACGCGGCGATCTACGCGGCGATGATCACCTACATGCGGCACGAGGGCCGGACCGAGACCGACAACGACGTCCCGTGGCAGATGACCGTCGCCGCTCTCGTGCTGGCGCCCTCCCTGATCCTGGCGGGACCGGGCGAGCCGCTCGCCACGATCCCCTACCCCGCCTTGGGCGTCGAGCTTCCCGTGCTGCTATGGGCCGCGGGCCTCGGGATCGTCTCGACCGGCGCTGCCTACCTGGGCATCTCGATGGTGCTGCGGCGGATCCGCGCCGACACCTACACGCTGGTCGACGTGATCGTCTCGCCGGTCGTGGCGGCGACCTTCGGGTGGCTCGTGTTCGGCGAGGTGCCCGGCCTGAGCATGATCGTCGGCGGGGCGATCCTGCTCGCGACGGGCGGCTGGATGTCGCGCGAGATGGCGCGGCGTCGGACCCGGGCGAGCGCCTCCTGACCGCGTCGCCGTCCGCTCGGGCGGCGGCATCCCGCGTGACAGACGTTCGACCGATGGTTCGGCCTCGAGGCGTCGGTGCGGGCGGCCCCGTCGTCCCGAGGCCCGGTCATTCGGCCGAGGGCCGAAGCGCTCCGTCGCGCAGATCCAGCGTCCACGCCACCGTCCCGGGCGCGCCCGACGGGCGATCGGTCACGAACGACAGCCGTCGGCCGCCGTCCAGCCAGGCCAACGAGCGGATGTTCGGCAGGAACGCGCGCGCCAGGTCCGTGTCGGCCAGGTCCGGCCGAGGGTCCGTTCCGCCCGCCTCTCGCCAGGTGTCCACGAGCTTCGCGGCGTCGATCTCGACGTCGCGCCGTCCGCTGGGGTGGCTCCGCACCTCGAGCGCGTCGCCCGACGCTCGGGCGGTTCCGACCGCGAACGCCAGGCGCGCCCCGTCCGGCGACCAGGTCGGACTCTCGATCACGCCGAACGTGACCGGGCCGTAGCGGACGAAGCTGCCGTCCATCCGTGCGCGCACCAGGAATGCGACGTCGGTCGCGATCGCGTACGACCTGGCCGACAGCACGACCTCGCAGCCTTCCGGCGTCGGGATCGCCAAGCCGAAGCGGAAGAACGTGTCGGGTCCGAGCTCCGCCGCGTCGCCGAGTCGGACCGGATCCTGGTCCAGCCGGACCGGATCGCCCCGCGACCATTCCCGCCACGCCTGCAGCGTGGTCACGAACAGCGCCTCGCCCTGCGCGCCTTCGAACGTGACCGTCGTGCCGTCCGGGCCGAGCGACGCGGCGTCGATCGAGGCGGGACGCTCCGGGTAGAGCGGGGAAGAGGGACACGCCTGCTGGCCCGCGGCGAGGGCGGAGCCCAGCAGAGCCACGGCGGTCAGGGCGACGGCGGTCAGGACGTTGGCCGAACGCCGACGTGTCGAACGGGGGCCTGTGAACGGTTCGATCGAGCGTGCGCACGACGGTCCGGGCAACGGCGTCCTCCTCACGACCCAACGTAGCGCGTCGGGACTCCTCGCCTTCAGGGTGCGCCGCTCCCGAACTCGGGGATCATCCGCTCGACATCGGCGCGGAGGCGGTGCACCTCGCGCTCCGGGATCGAGCGGTACGGCCAACGGACGTGCGCGCCGACGTCCGCCCAGCCGCCGACGAGCGCGAGAAGACGGTCGCACGCGTAGTTCGCGTAGCGCTCGTCGCGAATGAACGGCTCGATGCGGCGCGACATGAAGGCACGAAGCCGCCCCTCGAGCTCCAGCGCCGCGTCGATGTCGGTCTCGATCTGCGTCCACCAGCGCTGCGCGGCGCCGGGATGCAGGCAGGCGACGTTCGAGTACGCGCCGTGCGCGCCACGGCGTACGCCGCTGGCCAGCAGGTGGCCTGGCACGAACACGCTCAGTCGCGACAGTCTCCTGCGCATGTCCCGGTACCAGGCGTCGTCGCCGCCCGCGACCTTGACGCCGACCAGCGCGGGGACCGCATCGGAGAGCCGTGCGAGATCGTCGACGCCAAGGCGGCGCTTCGCGTGCGGCGGCGCGTAGAGGACCAGTCCGACGCCGCCTGCTTCCTCGCCCATGCGGGACAGGAAGCGGATCGCTTCGTCGTCGGTGACGGGAAACCAGTCGGGCAGGATCACCTGCACGGCGCTCGGAGCGAGCTGGACGGCGTACCGCAGACGCTCCAGCGAGATGCGGGCGCTCATGTGCGAGACGCCGATCTGGAACGGCATGCCGGCCGCTTCGCACCGTTCGGCCAGCGTCCGCGCGACCGTGCGGAACTCGGCATCGGTCTGCTCGTGGAACTCGCCGGCGGTCCCGTTCATGTAGATGCCGTCCACGCCGTAGCCGATCAGGGCGTCGATCTCGTGCTCCACGCGCGTCACGTCCAGCGCGTCGTCGGTCCAGGCGAGAAGGAGCGTGGCCCAGCTCCCACGAAGCTCGTGCGCTGCGAGGGGATTCATCCGTCCTCCGGTTCGGGTGCGGACTCGCTGACGGCGTCCAGGCGCGCGATCGAGATCGCTCCGTCCAGCGAGCGTTCGAAGGCGACGATCAGGCCGTCTTCACGCGGATCGTACGCGATGTCGGAGTAGGCCGAGAAGCCGGCGCGCACGACGAGCGGACGGCTCCAGCGGCCGTGCGGACGACGTGTACGGACCGACAGCGAGCGACGCTCGGTCGGATGATGCGGATGGCACAGAGCCAGGCGGTGGCCGCCGTCCGGCGACGTCCACGAGGTGGCGGAGCCGTGCACCGCCGGCGCGGGCAGCTCGGTCGCGTCGCGAGCGGGACGCCAGTGGACGGTCGCGTCGTCGTCGATCCACGCTTCGCAGACCGCCCGCGTGCCGGTCGGGCGACCGTCCCGGTACGCCCTCGCGGACGCGATCGCTCCGCCGTCGGCCGTCTCGGCCAGGCCGACCTCGTTCAGGCCCCTGGCCGGCCGACCGTCGGCCCACTGGGCGGGCGTCGGGCCGAAGCTCCAGCTGCGTCCCCCGTCGTCGCTGACGAGGAGGTGCAGGACGGAGTCGAACACCGACTGCTCGCCGTACGTGGCGTTCCCGCACAGGAGCATCCGGCCGCGGCCAGGTCCTCGCGTGAGCTGCACGCCGTGGCCCAGGCTCGGAACGCGCATCGCGGGCGCCCGCCCCGCCAGTTCGGGGAACGCGAGAGGCAGGTCGGGCGGCACGGTGTCGGGACCGACCAACGGGCGCGGCGAGGCCCACGAAACCCCGTCGTCGAGGCTCTCGGCGATCATCAGGCACGACCGGGCGCGCCCCGCTTGGACGTCCCACTCGTTCGCGTCCAGCGCCGTGAACGCCAGCAGCGTTCGGCCGCTGCCGTGGACCGCGTCGCACATCAGCGACGGGTTCATCGCCGAGCCGATCGTGCCGCCGAACGTCTCCCTCCCGTGGACGGCGACCTGCAGCCCGCTCCAGCTGCGACCGCCGTCCGCGCTTCGCTTGACGACGAGGTCCTTCGTGGCGCACGAGTCGCTGACGCTTTCCACGCGCCCTTCGCACGCCGCGAGCACGATGCCCGTCGGAAGCCGAAGCAGCCCTGGAATCCGGAAGCCCGCGTACCCGCCTTCGCCCGGGACGAACGGCTGCGCGATCTCGGTGGCGTCGGGTCGGCCGTGCGATGCGTCCGAACGGGGCGTCGCCCGACTCAGCTCGGCGTGGTCGCGCACGGTCCAGCCGTTCCGGAGGACCGCTCGAAGGAGGTCCTCGCCGTCGTCGAGCCCGAAGCGCAGGTCGGCGTGCCCGCCGGCCAGGTCGCGCACGCCGCCCAGCGTCAGCCCGTCGAACGGGGGGAACGGCCCGAGGCCGTCGGCGAGGACGGCGGTCGACGCTCGCGCAGCGGTTCGGACGCCGTCCAGCGTCAGCGACGAGACGGTGGACGCCTCGCCGTGCACGATCGCTACGTGCAGGCCGGGCGCGAGCCGCGGGCCGTGCAGCGTGACCGTCGCCGCATCGCGCATCTCGACGAACGGGCTCGCACCGGCCAGCCCGAACGCCCACGACGGCGCGACCGTCGGCGTGCCGTGATGCGCCACGAGGCGCGTCCGCCGGACCGTTCCGGTCGTGAACGCGAGCGCCAGGCTCCAGCGGCCGGCGGGCATGGGACCGACCTGCAGCGGTCCGTCCGCGACGTACGGTCCATGGACGGTCGAGATCAGCTCAAGGTTCGTCGGACGCCTCCATCCAGGCGGCGATGCCCACCAGGCCGGCGTCCGCGCCGAGCTGGGCGCGAACCAGCTCCGGTGCGATGCCGGAGGCGACGCCGGGCGTGCCGACGCGACGGGCCGCGACCCGTTCGGTCAGCGACGCGAGGATCCCGTCGGCCAGGCCCAAGCCGCCTCCGATCGCGATGCGCTCCGGATCGACGATCCACTGGAGCTGCAGTAGCGCGACGGCGAGCTCGTCGAGGACGTCGCGGAGGAGCTCGTTCATGTCGGGGTCGCCTTCGTTTGCCCTCCGGAGCGTCTCGCGCGCGTCGATCGGTCGACCGAGGATCTCGCTGGCACGCCGAGCCAGAGCCCGTCCGGAGGCTCGCTGCTCGAGGGCATCCGGACGATCGTGGCGGGGGAGGAAGCCGATGTGAGCGCCAAGGCCGTGCGCGCCCGTCAGCAGCCGGCCGTTGACGATCGCGCCCGCCCCGATCCCGGTCGAGATCGTGACGAACGCGAACGAGGCGGCGCTGCCGCGGCCGGCACCGTGGCGCCACTCGCCGTACGTCGCGGCGTGCGCGTCGTTGAGAACGACGCAACGCAGTCCCGTGGCGGCTTCGGTCGTCGCGGCCAGATCGACGTCCTCCCAACCGGGGAGCGTGCCGACGTTGACGGCGGCGACGCGACCTGCCACGACGCGACCGGTGGCGGCGATGCCGACCACCTCGTCGGAGGGCAGTCGAAGTGATCTCAGCACGTCGAGCAGAGCGTCGAGTACCGCCGCAGGCGTTCCGGGCCGCGGCGTCGGCGCCTCGGCGCGCTGGACGATACGGCCGTCGGTCGCGACGCGACCGACCGCGATCTTGCTGCCGCCGATGTCGACAACCAGCCGTGTCGTCTCGCGTGCGTCGAGCATCGTCAGGCGTTCTCTATGGCGCTGGCGAACGCCTCCGCCAGTCGCTCGGGTCGCGAGATCGCCGTCCCGATCGTCACGCCGTACGCACCCAGCCGCATCGCCTCGCGGGCCTGTTCGGGTGTCGCGATGCGCCCTTCGGCGATCGTGCGCACCCCGGCCCGGGTCAGCTTTCGGACCAGCTCCAGGTCGGGTCCTTCCAGCTCGGGCGATCCCGGGACGTAGCCGGAGAGGGTCGTGCCGACGTACGTGCAGCCGGCGCTCCAGGCAGCGACCCCCTCCTCGAACGTCGCGACGTCGGCCATGGCCTCCTTGCCGGCGGCGTGCGTGGCGGCCAGCAGGGCCTCGATCGTGTGCGGGCGTGGCCGGTCGGTGCCGTCGAACGCGATGACGTCGGCTCCGGCCTCGGCCAGAGCGTGGACGTCGTCAGGGGTGGGCGTGATGAAGACGTCGGTTCCGGGGATCTCGCGCTTGACCAGCCCGACGATCGGCAGGCGCGTCACGGGCCTGACGGCCTGGAGGTCGCGGAGGCTTTCGATGCGCAAGGCTCGTGCGCCGGCGGCCTGCGAGGCACGGGCGTAGCGGACGACGATGTCGGGCTCGTCGAACCAGCCTCCCCGAACGGGCTGGCACGAGCTGACGAAGCCGGGCGGGAGCACGGGCTCGGGGCTCACGTCGCCAGGCCGTTCACGGCGCGCGGATCGCATCGAGCGTGCCTGTCCGCGTCAGCGCCTCTTCTTGCGCCTCGAGCTCGCCGGCGCTCAGGCGCTTCATCGGCAGGCGCACCGGTCCCGCCTCCATGCCGGCGAAGCGCAGGGCGGCCTTGATCGCCGGCAGGCCACGCGGCTCGACGAGGGCGCGGACGTGCCTGGCGTACGTCTCTTGGGCCGTGCGCCCTACGTCCATCGCGCCCCGCTCGACGGCGTCCATCACGCGGAGGGCGAGGGGCGCGAGCAGGTTGTAGGTGCTTCCCACCGCGCCGTGCGCGCCGGACGCCATGCCCGCGAACAGCATCTCGTCGACGCCGAACAGCACGTCGAAGCGGTCCCGGTCGACGGCCAGGAACTCGTGGACCTCGGGCGAGGTGAACTTGGCTCCCGCCAGGGCGGGCACGCGTCCGTCGAGTCGCGCTAGCAGTGCGGAAACGTCGACGGGGACGCCGGTGAAGGCGGGGATGTGGTAGTAGAAGAACGGCAAGCCGCCTCCCGGCTCCTGGATGTGGGCCAGGACGTCGACGAGCGTGTCCAGATCGGCCGGCTTGAAGTAGTTGGGCGACATGGCCGAGAGCGCGTCGGCGCCGATGTCGCGCGCGTGCGCCGCCAGCGAGCGCGCGTCGCTCAGGGCGTTGTGTCCGACCTGCACGATCACGGGGACCCGGCCGGAGGCCGCGCGGACGTACGCCTCCGCCGTCGCGGCACGTTCCTCGGTGGAGAGCGAGGGCCCCTCGCCGGTGCTGCCGCAGACGTAGAACCCTTGGACGCCGCGCTCGATCAGCCGCTCGGCGATGTCGGGCACGCGCTCCAGGTTCAGCGTGCCGTCGTCGTGCATGGGGGTGAAGGTGGCGGCGATCAGGCCTCGGATGAAGGGCATGGCATCTCCTCAGAGCACCGAGCGGGCGTCGACGCTGTCGCGCAGGCCGTCGCCGATGAAGTTGACGCATAGCACGGTGAGCACGGTCATGAACGCGGGCGGCAGCCACGCCCAGGGAAGGTTGCGAAGCACGTCGAGGTTGCGCGCCGCTTCGAGCATGTTGCCCCAGCTGGGGGCGGGCGGGGGCACGCCCAGGCCCAGGAAGCTGAGCCCGGCTTCGGTCAGGATGGCGTTGCCGACGCTGAAGCTGATCATCGCCATCAGGGGCGCGATCGCGTTGGGAAGAAGATGGCGGAGCACGATGCGCGCGTCCAGCGCGCCAAGCGCCTGGGCGGCCGAGATGAAGTCCTGCTCCTTGAGCGCAAGGATCTGGCCGCGGATCAGCCGCGCGAAGCCGGGCCAGCTGAGGCCGCCGATGATGAGGACGATCGGCCACAGGCCGCGGGGGAGGAACGAGGCCAGGGTGAGCATGATGATGATCGGCGGGAACGTCATCACCACGTCCGTGAAGCGCATCACGAGCGTCTCGACCCAGCCGCCGAACCAGCCGGAGGCGGCGCCGAGCACGATCCCGATGAGGGCTGCGATGGCGGTCGAGGCGAAGCCGACGATCAGCGAGATCCTGGCGCCGTACACGGTCCGACTCAAGATGTCGCGACCCACGCGGTCGGTGCCCATCCAGTGCTCGGCGCTGGGCGGCTGCGAGCGGCCGCGCAGGTCCATCGTCTCGTACCCGTAGCCGCTCACCTGTGGCGCGAACACGGCCATCAGGACGATGATCGACAGGACGACCACGGCGACGGTGGCCGCACGGTTGCGGAAGAAGCGGCGGACGAGCCGGGCGGTGACCGATTCGCCGCGCGCTGGTTCTGGACGGCTTGCCGTAGCGGCGTCAGTCATAGCGGATCCTCGGGTCGACCACGCCGTACGCGAGGTCGGTGAGCAGGTTGGCTGCGAGCACCATCACCGCGATGAACAGGTTGAGCCCCATGATCAGCGGCACGTCGCGCGCGTTGACGGCGGAGAGGTAGAGCGTGCCCATGCCGGGCCAGCTGAAGATCGTCTCGGTGAACACTGCGCCGACGACGAGAACGGGGAGGCTCAACCCGACGACGGTGATCACGGGCATCAACGCGTTGGGGAGCGCGTGCCGGACCTGGACGATGGCGGGGCCGAGCCCCTTGCCGCGGGCGGTCCGGACGTAGTCCTGCCCCAGCACGTCCAGCATGCTGAACCGCGTGTAGCGCATGAACGTCGCGATCTGCGCCAGACTCAGCACGAACACGGGAAGGACCAGATACTGGAGGTGGTCCAGGAAGCTTCGCTCGATGCCGATCGTGCGCGTGCCGCCGGCGGGAAAGATCGGCCAGATGATCGCGAACAGCCAGAGCACGAGGATGCCGGTGACGAAGGCGGGCATGGCGATGCCCAGGAACGATAGGCCGGTGAACAGATAATCCCAGAACGAGTACTGGCGTACGGCCGTGAAGATACCGAGCAGCACACCCAACACCAGGCCGATGATCAGGGCGGCGCTCATGAGCTCGAAGGTGTTGAGGAAGCGGCGGGTGACGACGCGAGCGACAGGCTCGCCGGACAGGAACGAGTAGCCGAGGTCGCCCTGGAGCACGTTCCCGATCCAGATCGCGTAGCGGACGGGCAGCGGGTCGTCGAGGCCGAAGCGCTCGCGGATCGCCTGCAAAGACTCTTCGTCGTAGTTGATCTCTGGGTTGATGAAGAAGTCGGCGATGTCGCCGGGCGCGATCTCGATCAGGAGGAAGACGACCACGGTCACGGCGAACAGGACCGGGATGCTGATCAGAATGCGGCGGACGGCGTAGTTGAACACGTGGTCTCCGGGGGACCCTCCCGAGCCGGTGGGCTCGGGAGGGGTCGAGAGGAGGAAGCGTAGCGCGGTTCGGCGTGCTCAGGCCGGCGTCCTCAGTTCGGGGCCGACCAGCGCTCGGGGTGGTCTTCGTACGGGCCACCGGCAGGCGCGGGGTACCAGTAGAAGCCTTCGAGCTCGGCGTCCGCCACGCCGAAGCGGACGGCGGTCCACATGTACGCTTCGAGGGCGTTCTCGTTCTGCCAGGCGCAGACGTCCTGCATCAGCGAGCGGTACTGCTCGGGATCGCCTTCGGGTCGTGCCTCGGCGAAGATCGCTTCGAGCTCGGGAAGCGCCTTGCCCATGAGCGTGCCGGTATCGCCTTCGCTGCCGGGGTAGCCGCCCCGCTCGTAGAAGCTGTAGGGGAAGGCGTTGATGTCGATGCCCAGCCCGCGGTAGCTGATCTCCCAATTACGACCGTCGTAGAAGTAGCTGTTGTAGCCTTCGCTGTCCACGATGAAGTCGACGTTCAGGCCGGCCTCGGCCAGGAACTGCTGCATGGCGGCCATGGCGTCGGCGTGGAACTGGCTGCCGTAGTACGTCTTGACCTCGACGCGTTGGCTGGAATCCCAGCCGGCCTCGGCCAGAAGCGAGCGGGCGCGCTCGGGGTCGTAGTCGTAGGTCTCGTACGTCTCGGGCCAGTAAGCCTCGAACGGAACGATGCACGGCACGACCTGCGCGGTGCCGTTCAGGACGACCTCGGCGATGGTCTCGCGGTCGATGGCGTGCAGGAACGCCTGACGCACGCGGATATCGTCGAACAGCGGGTTGGTCCGGTAGTTGAACATCATGTAGTTCGTGACGCCGGACGGCCCGTCGTACAGCTCGAAGCGGGGCTGCTCGCCCAAGCCGACGGCGACGTCGCCGCTGGCGTAGGTGAAGTGGATGTCGCCCGATTCGAGCGCCAGGATCGCGGCGGTCTCGTCGGCGAAGTAACGGTTGATGAGGCGGTCGAGCTGCGGCTCGCCGTTCCAGTAGCCGGGGTTCGGGACCAGCGTCCACGACTCGTCGGGCACGAAGGCGTCGTGCTGGAACGGGCCGGTGCCGACGGCGTCGGTGAACCACCAGTCGGTCGTCTGGAACTCCGAGGGCGCGAAGTCCGCGGCGTGCTCGGGCAGGATGTAGGCCTGCGTCAACGTGTTCGGGAAGCGGGGCGCGGGCTCGGCGGTGGTGAAGCGGACGGTGTAGTCGTCCAGCGCTTCGATGCCTGCGATCGTGTCGGGGTCGCCGTTCGAGTACGCCTCCTGGCCGACCAGGTCGGCCGGACGGCGCTCGGGCGAGGCGGCGGATTCGGGCGCGAACGCGTGATGCCAGGTGAACACGACGTCGTCGGCGGTGAACGCCTCTCCGTCGTGCCAGGTGACGCCCTCGCGCAGGGTGAAGGTCCAGACGGTGTAGTCGTCGTTCGCTTCCCACGAGGTCGCGAGCTGCGGCGACAGGCCGGAGGCGGTCTCGTTCAGGCTGACCAGCGGGGTCCACATCTTGCTGATCCAGGTGTTGCCGGCGGTGTTGTACCAGGGGCCGGACGGAACGGGCGAGCCGCCCGGTCCGACGTCGAAGGCGCCGATGAGCGTTCCGGCTGCCAGCGAGGCGCTGAGGAGCAGCGCGGTGGCGAGCGCGATAAGCGTGCGAAGTGGATTCGTCATAGAGCGGGGGTCTCCTAACCGGGCCGTGCGGTGTCGCGACGGACCGTGGCCGCGCAGGGCGCGACGGGCGCAGTAGGTCGGGTCAGTCGGTCTCGCCTCGCGGGGTCGAGGGGACATCACCCCCCTTCAGGAGCGAGCGGATGCCGTGGTAGTGCTGATCCAGGGTCCGTCGCATGCCGTCCGCATCGCGCCGTTCGAACGCTTCGACGATGCGCGCGTGGTCTTGCCAGGTGGCCAGCGGCTGGTCGTTGCCCAGGTCGACGTGGATGGCGGCTCGGTGGAACGACTCCCAGAACACGTCGATGAGCCGCAGCAGCACCCGGTTGCCGATGACGTCGAAGAGGGTGCGGTGGAACGCGCGGTCCTCGCGGTGGATCGGATCGCCGGCCTCGGCGCGCTTGCGCATGGCGGCCAGCACGTCCCGTAGCCTGCCCAGCTGATCCGGCGTCTGCGCGGCGATGGCGCGCGGCACCATCGCGTCTTCGAGCGCGCCGCGGACGTCGAGAAGGTCGGTGAGATCGTGCGTGTCGATCATGAGCGCGTACGGCAGCGCTTCGAGAAGGGGATCGAACGAGAACGTTCCGACGAACACCCCGCTGCCCCGGCGCGTCTCGAGGATCCCGACGGTCTCGAGCGACTTGACGGCCTCGCGCACCGAGTTGCGACTGACGCCGAGCTGCCGCGCCAGCGCGCTTTCGGCGGGGAGGGGATCTCCCGGCTTGAGGTCGCTGGCGGTGATGAACTCCTTCAGCGCCAGCTGAACGGAGTGGTGCAGCGACGGAGGTTTGGCCAGCGGCTGAAGCCGTTCCATTCGGGTGCCCCTTTCGGTCGCCGTGTGCGCCGGGTCGAACGAGCGATTCCGATGTCGATGTCTTGAGGATATGGACTTGTAGGATATGTGTCAAGATCCGAACCGCGCCCGACGCCCGAGGAGGCCCCGATGACGGACCCCAAGACCGCCCTACGCCGCCGCACCGACGCGCTCGCGCACCTCCAAGCGCACGAGACGTGGAGCGCCCGCCTCTTGGGAGGCTGGCTACCCGGCATCGTCGACTGGGACGTCAAGCACACCGTCGCGCAGCAGCTCTGGGAGAACCTCCAGCACGCCCGCGACCTCCGCACGCGACTCTGGGAGCTCCGCATCGGCGACCCCGACCGGCAGGTCGGATTCGCTCCGGAGCGCGCCGCCCGCGCGATGGGCGCGGCACCCTCCGACGTCGCGTTCCTGGCGGGCCTGCACCTCGTCTGGACGCCCGCGACGA
>CAZLQH010000066.1:0-11642 GCA_964561595.1 uncultured bacterium
TCGCGCCTACGATCGTGTCCTCGGGGCGACGCCCCGCGGGTCCGACGGATCCGGAAAGGAAGGACCACGATGAGCGACGAACGTCACGACCAGGCGAGCGGGCCGAACGACGAGGGCCAGGCGACGGGGACGAGCACGGGCACCAGCAGCAAGGACGGCCGGACCTTCACCGAGGAGTTCCAGGTCTCCGGCGAGCGGGTCGTTTCCAAGGTCAAGGAGCTGGTGCGCGAAGGCAACGTCCGCCGCATCACGCTGAAGAACGAAGAGGGCAAGACCCTGATCGAGATCCCGCTCACGCTGGGCGTGATCGGGACCGTGCTGCTGCCTGTCTGGGCGGGCATCGGGGCGATCGCGGCGTTGGTCGCGAACCTGACGATCAGTGTCGAGAAGGTCGTTCAGAGCGATGACCGCCGCGCGGACGCCGGCGAGGAGATCGCCTCGCGCTGACGCTTCGTTTCACCGCGGCGCCGTCAAGACCGACGCACGCAGCGATCGCCGCGGCGGCGGCAATTACGATCATCGGCGCCGGTGCGTTCGGGCACCGGCGCCGATGATCATGGCCATCGTGAGCACGGCCAGAACGAGCGTCGCGAGCATCGGCAGCGCCGTGGTCACGTCGTTGTGAAGCGCCCATCCCAGCGCGTTGACTGCCGCGTAGCTCAGCATCCCCAACGCGAACGGCAAGAGCGGACGGGCCCAAGCCCGGCCGGCGGCCCACCCCGCGACGGCGAACAGCGTCGCGAGCGCCATCCCGAACTCGGCGGCGAGGTGGAAGATCGGCACGGTGCCTTCGAGCTGATAGGTGAACAGGCCTCGCTCGAACGCGCCCTGCCGTAGCGACACGATCCACAACCCGATCACCCCGACCGCATCGAGGGCGAGAAGCACCAAGAGCACCGGTCCCAGGCGGGGGCGCCGCTCGCGGCCGGCTCGTTCCGGCGACACGTCGGCCGAAGGCTTGGGAACGTCCGCGTGGCGTCCGTCCATGTCGGGGTGAGCATGCGACGAGACGCGCGGTGGCGTGACGGCGAAGCTCCGACGTCGTGCGTGGTCGGACCTTCCACACGCGGCGCGGGCGCGTCGCCGTCCGACGGAGCGCCGCCCCGGCGGCACGCTCGGGGCGTCGGAACGTGGGCTCGCCGACACCGGGCCCACGCCGAGGGAGGATGCGACGGCCGAAGCCGACGACCGGCTCCAGGCCCCCGCGCCGCACGAAAGGAGCCCCGAATGTCTCCGTCAATCGTGTCGACCCTCTTCCTCGCCGCGATCCTGGCCCTCTGCATCCTTCGGCCTCGTGTCGGGCGCTGGTTCGTCGGCCTGTTCTTCGTGACGATGGGATTGGGCGTGAACCTGTCGCTCGTGCTGCTCGACCCGTCGCAGTTCGTGGCGCTCGGGACGGCCGAGCCGCTCGTCCCCCTCTACGCGGCGTTCTTCGAGTCCGTGGTCGCGACGGCACCGGGCCTCTGGGGTCTTCTCGTCGTGGCGTTCCAAGTCGTCGTCGGCCTGCTCATGCTCGGACGAGGCCCCTCGGTCCGGTGGGGGCTCGCCGGCGCGATCGCGTTCCTTCTCGCGATCACGCCGCTCGGTCCCTGGACGCTCGCCAACCCGCTCCTGGCGCTGGGGCTGGCGACGCTGTGGCGCCGCCCGCACGACGTGAGCCTGCTGGACGCCGTCCGGCGTGCGCGCCCGGCCCGGGACGCGGCGGAGGAGCGCCCCCGGTAGCCCGGCTTCGGGGCCCGCTTCGGGACCGGAGTCGCTACTCGCCCTGCATCAACCCCGAGATCGCGCCGTCGTCCGCGACCCTGACGTGCTTCGCGGCCGGGTCGCGGCCCAGCGCCGGCATCGTCACGATCCGCCCGATCAGCGGGACCACGAAGCCGGCCCCGGCCGACAGGCGAACCGCACGCACCTCGAGGTCGAACCCCTCGGCCAGTCCGCCCGCCTTCGGATCGCCGCTGAACGACAGGTGGGTCTTGGCGATGCACACCGGCAGCCGGCCGTGGCCCGCCTCGCTCAGCGCCTCGAGCTGACGCTCCGCGGCCTCGCGGAACGTCACGGAGCCTGCGCCGTACAGCCGCTGGGCCAGCGTGCGGATCTTGTCGGCCAGAGGCATGTCGTCGGGGTAGAGGAAGTGGGGGCGGGGCGGATCCGCGTCCGTGGCGTCGAGGGTCTCCAGCAGCTGGCGCGCCAGGGCTTCGCCACCCGCTCCACCGTCCGCGAACGAGGTGATCCGAGCGGAAGGCGCGCCCGCCTCCTCGCAGTGACGCTCCAGCGTTCGAAGGTCGTCCTCGTCGTCGTTGGCGAACACGTTGATCGCCACGATGACCGGGAGCTCGAAGGCGCGCACGTTGGCCAGCTGCCGGTCCAGGTGCGCCAGGCCGCGCTCGACGTCGCCCTCGCCGTGGGAGGCCAGCGCCCGCACGGTCGCGACCAGAACCACCGCACGGGGCCAGAGTCCCGACTGGCGCATCTTGATGTCGAGGAATTTCTCGCCGCCCAGGTCGAACCCGAACCCGGCCTCGGTCACGACCTCGCTGGCGTGGCGCAGCGCCGTGCGCGTCGCGACCACGCTGGAGCAGCCGTGAGCGATGTTGCCGAACGGTCCGCCGTGCACGAAGGCGGGAGCGCCCTCGCGCGTCTGCACCAGGTTGGGCTCCAGCGCGTCGCGCAGCAACGCCATCATCGCGTCCACCGCTTCCAGATCGTTCGCGGTGACGTCGGAGCCGTCCTCGCGCGTGCCGACGACGATGCGGGCCAGTCGGTCGCGCAGATCGTCCAGCGACTCCGCCAGCGCCAGCACCGCCATGATCTCGCTGGCGGCGGTGATGTCGAAGCGGGTCGTGCGCTCCGTCTCGCGCCCGGCCGAGACGATCACCTTCCGGAGCGCCCGGTCGTTCACGTCGAGGACCCGTGGCCAGGTGACGCGCTCGGGCGTCAGCCCGCTGGCGCCGCCGAAGTGCACGTCGGTGTCGATCATCGCCGCCAGCAGGTTGTGGGCGGCGGTGACGGCGTGCATGTCGCCGGTGAAGTGAAGGTTGATGTCGGCGGCGGGCTCGACCTGCGCCCGGCCACCGCCGGTGCCGCCGCCCTTGATCCCGAAGACCGGGCCGAGCGACGGCTCGCGCAGACAGAGCGCGACCTTGCGACCGACGCGGCGGAGCCCGTCGGTCAGTCCGACGCTGACGGTGGTCTTGCCCTCGCCGGCCTTGGTGGGTCCGATCGCGCTGACCAGGACGAGCCGGCCGTGGCGCGACGGGTCGTCGGGCGTGCCGGCGGGGGGAAGCTGGACCTTGGCCTTGTGGCGGCCGAGGGTCCGGACGGTGTCGGGATCGAGCCCGAGCTCGTGGGCGACGTCGGTGATGGTGCGCAGGGTCTCGGTGCTCATGCGGTGAGCGTACCGGATCGGGTGGATCGTCAGAGGTCCATCCGCGAGAAGCGGTGCGTAGCCAGCGCGGCGGTGGCCAGGGCGAGCCCCACCGTCAGGACGAGGCCGGTCACGGCCATCGGCGTGCCGTCGTGCAGCCACCGGCCCAGCTCGAACGGAATCCCGCTGGGCAGAAGGCCGGTCCAGCGCTGGCCGACCTGGATCAGCACGAACAGCGTCCCGAAGGCGAGGCCCGAGACGGCGCCGCGGCTGTCGAACAGGGTGCCCGCCAGCAGCGTCACGGCCAGCCAGAACGCGACCGTGAGGCTCATCGCGAGGCCCGCGACGAGGAGCTGCGTGGGTGTCATCGCCATGCCGCCGAAGGTCCAGACCGCCTGAAGCGCGGCGAGCGGCAGCACCACCGACGAGACCACGAACGAGCCGAGCAGCGCCAGGCCCTTCGAGGCCAGCCAGACGGGTCGGCCGACCGGCCGGGCCAGGACCCATGCAGCGGTCCCGTCGTGGCGCTCGCCGACGATCGCGCCCTGCGCCGTCAGGATCACGCCGGCCGACGCGAACAGCAGGTGCATCACGAACGGCGCCATGAGCAGCTCGGTGGGATCGGCGACGGCGCCCGGTGCGGCAGAAGCGGCCTGCAGGACGGCGGCGCCGCCGATGCCGGCGACGGCGGCGAGGTAGACCGCCGTCTGGATCCAGCCCGTCGGGCGGAGCCACCAGCGGCGGGCCTCGAAGCGGACGAGGACGAGGAGGACGTGGAGCGCTCCCGGAGCGCGCCCGTCGGCGCGGGGCGCGAGGAGCAGGGGGGAGGGGGCGGTGTCGGTCATGCGGCGTTCCCTTCGGTGAGGTGCACGAAGACGTCCTCGAGGCGCGGACGCTCCAGGGCGAACGAGCGCACGCGCACGTCGCCTCCTTCGGTCAGGGCGGCGAGGAGCTCGGTCTCTGCCTTTCGCTCGTCGCGAACGTGGACGCGGACGTCGAGCTCCGTACCGTTCCGCTCGGTCACGACACGCTCGATCCAGGGAAGCTCCGCCAGGCGCGCCAGGCGCGCCATCGCCGCGCCCTGCACGACCAGGTGGTAGGTCGCGCCCCGGGTGCTGGCCCGGAGCTCGTCCATGCTGCACTGCAGCCGCAGCCGTCCCCGGTCCAGGATCGCGACGGCGTCGGCCACGCGCTCGACGTCGTCCAGCAGGTGCGTCGAGAACAGGATCGTCGTCTCCGCCCGCAGCCGCTCCAGGATCCGGAGCACGTCGCGACGGCCCATCGGGTCGAGGGAGGCCGCCGGCTCGTCCAGGATCAGGAGCTCCGGGCGATGGATCCACGCCTGCGCCAGGCCGAGGCGCTGCCGCTCGCCGCCGGAGAAGCCGCGCACCGCGCGGTCGGCACGGTCGCTCAGGCCGACGAGCTCCAGGGAGGCCTCGACCCGCTCGGCCGCCTCGTCGTCCGCGGTCGTTCGCGACAGGCGAAGCGCGTGCCGCAACGCCTCGCGCGCCGTGAGGTGGCCGTGCACGCGCGGCTCCTGCGCCAGCCAGCCCACGCGGGACCGCAGCGCCGGCCCGGCGGTGGCGACGTCCTCGCCGAACAGGCGGATCCGTCCTGCGTCCGGACGTACGAGGCCGAGGATCGATTTCAGGGTGGTGGTCTTGCCGGCGCCGTTCGGCCCCAGGAACCCGGTGATCGTGCCGCGGGCGACGCGCAGGTCGACCCCGTCGAGCACCGCCGCGCCGCCGTAGCGCTTGACGAGGCCGTCGGTCTGGAGCGCGAGCGACGCGCTCATTCCGCGCTCCGCTTCGTGCGGCGCCAGCGGACGGGCGCCGTGGCACGGAGCGCGCGGAGGACCCGCACGAGGCGAGCTTCCTCACGGAGGCGGACGGGACGGTCGAACAGTGCCGAGGTCGGGATGGGCTGGATCACGGTGGACCTCCTTCTGCAGCGAGGATGCCGCCGTCTCTACCGGAGATCCCAGAGGGGGTTTTCGGTAGGACCGGGCACGACGCCCCACGACGCGTCGTATCGTCGGGTCGTTCCCGAGCGCGTCTCGGCGCCTGCGCCCGCCGGTCACCGGAGCTGCCCCGACCGTTGCGCGCCGACCGCCTCGTACCGACCGCTCGCCCCAAGCCACGGGCCGGCGCGAATCCCGGCCAGAAGGAGCCCACCATGAAGATCGAATTCGTCGCCGGCGTCACCCCGATCGTCCCTGACGCGCAGGAGGGCACCGCCTTCTATCGTGATCTCCTCGGTCTGCCTCTCGAGGGCGAGGGCGAGTACCTGTCCAGCGACGCGCTCGCCGGCGTGAAGCACCTGGGCGTCTGGCCGCTGTCGATGGCGGCGCACACCTGCTTCGGGACGTACGACTGGCCCGACGCCTATCCCGTCCCGCAAGCCACGATCGAGTTCGAGATGGCGAACGAGGCCGCCGTCGCCGAGGCGGCGGCCGAGCTCGAGGCGCAGGGCCAGCGCCTGATCCACGGCGCCAAGACCGAGACGTGGGGCCAGACCGTCGCGCGCCTGTCCGGGCCCGAGGGTCTGTTGATCGGGCTGGCGTACACGCCCTGGATGCACTGAGCGCGCGGCCCTCGCGCCGGACCGCACGTCGGCGGGCGACACCGTCCACGTGCCTCGTCGGTGTCTGCCGCCTGGCGCTCGCTCGGCCTGTCGGCGGGTAGGGGCGAGACGCCTCGCTGATCGCGCACGGGGCCTCGGCTCGGCGCACGCGGCTCGCGGCACGACCGATCCGTACCATCCGTCATACCAAGGTGTCTGGCCGGTCATCCCGGTCGGGTCCTAGCCTCGTGGCGATCGAGGAAGCGCCGCAGCCCGCGGCCTTCCCGCGATCACGAGGTGACCGACGATGCCCGACGAGCCCAGCACCCCCCGCACCCCTCTCCGACCCGCCGGAGCCCGGATCTACCGGATCCGCCTGGAGGGCCACCTGAGCCCCCGGGTGACCGACCGCCTGACCGACAGCCTCGGTCCGATCGACGTTCGCCACGAAACCGACGGCACCACCACCCTCACCGGCCCCGTCGCCGACCAGGCGGCGCTGCACGGGCTGCTGCGTCGAATCCGCGACCTCTCCCTTCCGCTTCTCGCCGTCGTCCGCGTCGCGGCCCGGGACGACGGCGTGTACCGAACGAAGCCGTGACGCCGACCCGTCGCCAGCCCGGCTGCTCGCCGGGCGCCCGCCCCCCTCGAGGAGAGCCATGACCCCGTCCAATCGCGTCGCCCGTACCGCCGGCGCCCTCTACCTGATCATCATCGTCGCCGGAATCTTCGCCCAGTTCTTCGTCCGCATGAGCCTGATCGACCCCGGGGACGCCGCGGCCACCGCCGCCGCCGTCCAGGGCGCCGAGTCGCTGTTCCGCATGGGCATCGCAGCCGACCTGGCGATGATCATGGCCGACATCGCCATCGCGCTCGCCTTCTTCGTTCTGCTGGAGCCCGTCAGTCGCGCGCTGTCGCTGCTCGCGGCGTTCTTCCGGCTGGTTCAGGCGACCATCCTGGGCTTCAACCTCATGAACCTGTTCGTCGGCCTGGAGCTGCTGACGGGCGGTGCAGGCCCGCTGGGTGCGGTCGGCGAGGGCGAGCGGCACGCCTTGGCGCTGATGTTCTTCGAGGCGCACGGCACAGGCTACGCGGTCGGTCTGGCGTTCTTCGCCTTCAGCCTGTTCCTCCTCGGTCACCTGATCTACCGATCCGGTTACCTGCCGAAGGTCCTGGCCGTGCTGCTGATGATCGCCGCGGCGGGCTACCTGGCCGACACGCTCGCGCGGACCTTGCTGACCGACTACGCCGCCGTCCAGCCGTTCTTCGACGCCGCCGTGTTCGGTCCCGCCGTGATCGCCGAGGTCGCGACCGCCCTGTGGCTGCTGATCCGCGGCGTGCGGACCCGGCCGCTGGCGCGGTCCGCGACCGCTTGACCCGATGCACCTTCGCGGTCGCGCCGCCTCGTCGGCGGCACCGCGGGACTCCGGAGGCCGACATGCCAGACCCCACCACCGCCCGTCCCCCGCACGCGTCTCCCGCGCCATCCCGTCTCCAGGCCGGACGCGATGCGTGGCGCGAAGCCGTCCCGAGCGGCGACGCCGTGACCATGAGCGCGCTCACCGCAGACCGTTACGGCGGCGTGGAGGTCCTGCGGCTGCGCCAGATCGCCGTGCCCGCGCCCGGCCCGACCGACGTGCTGGTGCGCGTCCAGGCCGCCGCCGCCAACCCCGCCGATCTCCACCTGCTGGCCGGCCAGCCGTTCCTCCTTCGTTTCATGGGCAACGGCCTGTTCCGACCCAGGCGAGCGGTCCCCGGCTCGGACGCCGCGGGTCGGGTCGAGGCGGTGGGCCGCGACGTGACGCGGTTCCGACCCGGCGACGCGGTGTTCGCCGACCTGGCGGACGTGGGACGCGGCGCCTTCGCCGAGCTCGTCGCCGCGCCCGCGCACGCCTGGGCCGGTGTGCCGGACGGCGTGGACATCGAAGCCGCAGCAGCGGCCCCGATGGCCGCAGTCACCGCACTGCAGGGGCTGCGCGACGAGGGCGGCATCGAGGCCGGCCGGCACGTCCTGATCAACGGCGCCTCCGGCGGCGTCGGCAGCTTCGCGGTGCAGATCGCGAAGGCCCTAGGTGCCGATGTGACGGGCGTGACGAGTACACGAAACGTGGAGCTCGTGCGCTCGCTCGGGGCCGACCACGTGATCGACTATCGCCAGGAGGACTTCGCGGCAGGCGGGGCCCGCTACGACCTGATCTTCGACACGGTCGCGAATCGCGCCGTCGACGACTACCGGCGCGCCCTGACGCCGGACGGCGCCTTCGTAACCACCGGATTCCTGCCGGCGCTGGCGATGCCCCGTCTCGGGGCCGCTCGTCGCCCCCGGATGCGCAACATGCTCGCGAAGACCCGTACGGCGGACCTCGAGACGGTGGCGGGCTGGATGGCGAGCGGCCAGGTCGTGCCGCGGATCGACCGCACCTACGCGCTGGCCGAGGCGGCCGACGCGCTCCGTTACCTCGCGGAGGGACGCGCCCGCGGCAAGGTGGTTCTGGTGCCCTGAGTCGCGGACGCACTGCGGCCGTCGGCGTGGCGGCCGGCGCGCGGTACGCTCGTTCATGCCGCCCACCCCCCTCCTCGCCACGAAGCTGTTCGCGCCTCCGATTCGTTCAGGCGCGGTCCGTCGGCGGCGACTGGCGGCCCGGCTCCAGTCCGGCCTGCGACAGGGGCACGCCGTGATCTCGGCCCCCGCCGGTTTCGGCAAGTCCACGCTGGCGGCCCAGTGGATCGCCGGCACCGCGATGCCGGTCGCGTGGCTGTCGCTGGAAGAGGACGATCGCGAGCCGCTTCGCTTCGTCGCCTACCTGGTCGCCGCACTTCGAACGATCGAGCCTTCGCTCGGCGAAGGGGTGGTCCGCTCGCTCCGATCGGCGCAGCCTCCTGCACCGCTGACGGCGACGGCGGAGCTGGTGAACGACCTCGCGACCGGAACGAAGGACGTCGCGCTGGTGTTGGACGACTACCACGTGGTGGACGAGGGGCCGGTGCAGGAGGTCGTCACCTTCCTGATGAGCCACGCTCCGCCGCGTCTGCACCTGGTGTTGACCACGCGCGAGGCGCCGAATCTCCCACTGGCTCGCCTGCGAGCCCGTGGCCAGCTGGTCGAGCTGCGGGCGAAGGACCTGAGGTTCGCGTCCGACGAGGCCCAGAGATTCTTCGAGGATGCGATGGGCCTGCACGTGCCGGCGGACGACGTCAGGGCCCTGGAGCGGACCACCGAGGGCTGGGCCGCCGGGCTCCAGCTCGCGGCGCTGTCGATGCACGGTCGCGACGACCCGGGCGACTTCGTGCGCACCTTCGCCGGCGAGCACCGGCACGTGCTCGACTACCTGTCGAACGAGGTCCTGCATGGACTGGACCCTCGGCTGCGCGACTTCCTGCTGGCCACGTCGGTCCTGGGTCGCCTGTGCGGACCGGTCTGCGACGCCGTGACGGGAAGGGACGACGGTGCCGAGACGCTGCAGGAGCTCGAGCGCGCCAACCTCTTCCTCGTCCCGCTCGACGACGAGCGCCGTTGGTACCGCTACCACGCGTTGTTCGCCGACGTACTGCGCGCCGAGGCGCGGCGCGAGCGGGGAGGCGACCTGCGGGAGCTTCACCGCCGCGCCAGCCGCTGGCTCGAGGCCGAGGGCTCCCCCGGCGAGGCGATCGCGCACGCTCTGGCAGCCGGCGACGCCGAGCGCGCGGCGAGGACGCTGGAGCTCGCCTGGCGTCCCATGGACCGCGCCTTCCAGATCCCGACCTGGCGGCAATGGGCGGCCCGACTGCCACAGGACGTCCTTCGGTCCCGCCCGGTGCTGGCCGTGGCGACCGCCTGGGCGCACCTCGGCGAGGGCGACATGGACGGCGCGGAGGCGTGGCTCGCCGCCGCGGAGCGCTGGCTCGCGGAGCGCAGCGACGAGGACGAGGTCACGGCTCGCGGCGTTCACGGGCGACACGTCGCCGACGAGACCGCCTTCCGGGCGCTGCCGGCACGGATCGCCGCCGCTCGGGCCTATCGCGCGCAGGCGACCGGCGACGCGGCCGCTGGCGAGGCGCACGCCCGGCGGGCCATCGAGATCGCGCCGGTGGACGATCCGGGCGCGCGCGCCATCCCGGCCGGCCTCCTCGGGCTGGCGTACTGGATGCGCGGCGAGCTGAACGACGCTCTCGAGGCCTTGCGGATCGGCATGGACGGCTTCCGCGCTCTGGGCGACGCGGCAGCCGCCCTCAGCTTCACCTTCGCGATCGCGGACGTCCTGACGGCCCAGGGCCGCCTCCGCGAGGCGTCGCGCACCTACCAGGAGGCGCTGCGCTACGCCGCCGAGCAGGGCGGTCCGACGCTGCCCGGCGAGGCCGAGGCGCACGTCGGCCTCGCGGAGGTCCACGCCGAGCTGGGCGATCTCGAGGCCGCCGAGCGGGAGCTCCGGGCGGGCGAGGCGCTGGGCGACGCCGGCGTTCTCACGGGCGACGCGGGGCGCCTGACGGCGGTGCGTGCCCGCGTCGAGCTGGCCCTCGGCGACGCGGTCACCGCCCACGAGCTGCTGGACGAAGCCGATCGGCGGCAGCTGGCCGGTCCGGTTCCGGTCGTGCGGCCCACCGGCGCGACCCGCGCTCGGCTCTGGCTGGCGCAGGGCCGGCTGGCGGACGCGCGCGCCTGGGCCGAGGGGCTGGGCGCCGCCGGGGACCTCGAGCCGAGCTATCTGAACGCGTACACCCTCCTCACCGTGGCTCGCGTCCTGCTCGGCGTGTTCCGCAGCGAAGGGGCCGAGGCGCCGACCGCGGACGCGCTCGCGTTGCTAGGCGCGGTCGCCGAGGAGGCCGAGGCCGGCGGCCGGACCGGCGACGTCATCGAGACGCTCGTGCTGCGATCGCTCGCGCTGCAGGCGGCCGGTGACGATCCCGGTGCGCTGCGGTCGCTGCTGCGCGCCCTTCGGCTCTCCCAGGTCGAGGGGCACCACGCCGTGTTCGTGAGCGAGGGGCCGGCGATGGCCCGCCTCCTCCGGGCGGCGGCCCGCGAGGGCGCCGACAAGGCCCAGCTACGCCGCCTGCTGGACGCCTTCAAGGCCTCGAGCGAGCGACCCCGCGTCTTGCCGGACGTCGTCGAGCCGCTCAGCGACCGCGAGCGCGACGTGCTGCGGCTGCTGAGGAGCGAGCTGACCGGACCGCAGCTCGCCCGCGAGCTGGGCATGTCGGTCCATACGCTGCGCTCCCACACCAAGAGCATCTACGCGAAGCTCGGCGTTCACGGTCGGCGCGAGGCGGTCCTGCGGGCCGACGAGCTGGACCTGGTCTGAACCTCCCCACCGTCGCTCGCCAGTCTCGCTCCCCACCGTTGGGGATGCGATCTCCCCACATCGGCTCCTATCTTGCGGTCGTTCGGACGCGACGCCCGCCGGGGGCGCGCGCCGTCGACCCGAAGGAGAAACCGCCATGACCCACCCCCTGAAGACCGTGTCCGCGACCACCACCGCCCGCCTCGCCGGCCTCGGCTACCTGATCCTCGCCATCTGCGGCGGCTTCGCCGAGTTCGGCGTCCGCCAGCGCCTCTTCGTGCCGGGCGACGCCGCCGCGACGGCCCAGAACCTGCTGGCCAACGCCCAGCTCTGGCGCTTCGGGATCGTCCTCGAGCTGACCGGACAGGTGGTCTTCCTCTTCATCGTCTTCGCGCTCTTCGACCTCCTCAAGGTCGTCCACCGCAAGCGCGCCGTCACGATGGTCGTGCTGGTGGTCATCG
>CAZLQH010000067.1:0-3362 GCA_964561595.1 uncultured bacterium
ATGATCGTCGTCGTGAACGACTACCTCGACGGCCGTTTCGACAGCGCGCAGGAAGCGCTCGATCAGGCCGCGCGCCAGATCGCGTCGAGCACCGGTCTGCCCATCGCGGAGTGACCCTTCAGGAGCGTCGGCCTCGTGCCGACGCTCCCCCCTCCTCTCGTCCTCGATCGGGCGCGCCGCCCGAGCCGCACGTTCTCCGGAGGCCCGCCGATGAGCCAAGCGCGACCCGCCCGCCCGGCCCGCCGCCGGCGCACCGATCTGACGCCGTACTGGTTTCTCTTGCCGTTCTTCGCGTTCTTCGCGATCTTCTGGATCTACCCGATCGCCTATTCGTTCGTCCTCAGCTTCCTGAACACCCGCAGCCGCCCCTGGACCCTCGAGTGGGGCTTCAACTGGGGCCGCCTGGTCCGGGACGAGTTCTTCTGGAACGCCCTGGGCAACACGATGACCATCCTCGTGGTGCAGGTCCCGATCATGCTGGCGTTCGCCACGCTCCTGGCCGTCGCCTTCGGGAGCGACCTCCTGCGGTTCAAGGGGTTCTTCCGCTTCGCGTTCTTCGCGCCCCTGGTGCTGGGCGCCGTGCCGTACTCCGCGGTCTTCCGGCTGATCTTCAACGACCAGTTCGGAATCCTCAACTACGCGCTGACCAGCATCGGTCTTCCCTCGGTGCCGTGGCTGTTCGAGAACGTCCCGGCCATGGTCACGATCATGATCGCCATGACCTGGCGCTGGACCGGCTACAACGCCGTGATCCTGCTCTCGGGGCTCCAATCGATTCCGCTGACCCTCTACGAGGCCGCGAAGATCGACGGCGCCGGCCCGCTGCAACAGTTCTTCGGCATCACGCTGCCGCTGCTCCGCCCGGTCCTGCTGTTCTGCTTCGTGCTCTCGACCATCGGCACCCTGCAGCTCTTCACCGAGCCGTGGCTGATCACCACGACCGGACCGGGCAACGCCACGGAGACGCTGGTCACGTACCTGTACAAGACCGGCTTCCGTAGCTTCAACTTCGGCTACGCCTCCGCGATCGCCTACACCGTCGCGATCATCGCCGCCGCGTTCTCGCTGATCCAGATCCGCCTGGTCGGCGGCCGCGAGGTCCAGCGATGAGGCGCGACCGGCTCGTCCGCAGCGTCCTCCTCCACGCGCTCATGGTCCCGCTGGCGATCCTGTTCCTGCTGCCGATCGCCTGGATGCTGATCAGCGCGACGCTGCCCAACAACGAGATCCTCGCCGCGCCGCCCACCCTCCTTCCGGGCATGCACCTCGCCGAGAACTGGCGCGACCTGAACAGCGACCTGAACTTCCTGCGCGCCGTCGCCAACTCGGTCGGGATCTCGGTCATCTTCACCACCTTCGCGACGCTCGTCGCCGCCATGAGCGGCTACGCGTTCGCGAAGTTCCGCTTCGCCGGACGGGGCGTGCTGTTCACCGTCGTGATCGCCGCGCTCACGATCCCCTTCGAGGTGCGCGCCATCCCCCAGTACCTGCTCGTCGCGCGCGAGCTGAGCCTGGCGAACACCTGGTGGGCGATCATCCTTCCCTGGCTGGCCTACCCGCTGGGCGTGTTCTTCATGCGGCAGAACATGCTGTCGGTGCCCACCGACCTGCTCGAGGCGGCCCGCATCGACGGCGCCGGCGAGGCCCGGATCTTCTTCCGCATCGTCCTGCCGATCATGCGGCCCGCGCTGGCGGCGGTCGCGATCGTGCTCTTCCTGTTCCAGTGGAACGACTACTTCTGGCCGCTGCTGATCCTCAGCCAGAAGGACGCCTACACGATCCCCGTCGCGCTGGGCACGCTGGTCGGCCTGACCCGCGTGTCGTGGGGCGGCATCATGGTCGGCACCGCCATCGCGACGCTGCCGTTCCTGATCCTGTTCCTCTGGCTGCAGCGCTACTTCATCGCCGGCATCACCGCCGGCGCCGTCAAGGACTGATGGGTCGGCGCGCGCTGCGCGGGCTCGCTCCGAGCGAGCCGTGCACGCCCGCGCCGGCCCTGGAGAGGACCGTGCCATGACCCTCGGCGTGTGCTACTACCCCGAACACTGGCCGCGCGAGCGCTGGGAGGACGACGCCCGCCACATGCGCGAGCTCGGCATCGAGCGCGTCCGCATCGGCGAGTTCGCCTGGAGCCGGATCGAGCCCGAGCCGGGACGCTTCGACTGGGGCTGGCTGGACGAGGCGATGGACGTGCTGGCCGACGCCGGCCTGGGCGTGATCCTCGGAACGCCGACCGCGACGCCCCCGAAGTGGCTGGTGGACCGCTTTCCGCAGATCCTTCCCGTCGGTCCCGACGGCCGGGTTCGCGGCTTCGGATCGCGGCGCCACTACTGCTTCCGCAGCCCCGACTACCACCGCGAGACCGAACGGATCGTGGACGCGCTGGCCCGCCGCTACGGCACGCACCCCGCGCTCGTGGCGTGGCAGACCGACAACGAGTACGGCTGTCACGACACCACGCGCTGCTGGTGCGACGACTGCCGCGCCGCGTTCCCCGCCTGGCTACGCCAGCGCTACGGCACGATCGCCGCGCTGAACGACGCCTGGTGGACGACCTTCTGGAGCCAGACGTACGGGACGTTCGACGAGATCGAGCTGCCCGAGCAGGCCGTGACCGAGTCCAACCCCAGCCACCGACTGGACTTCCGGCGCTTCGCGTCGGACGGCGTCGTCGCCTACGACCGTCTGCAGCGCCACGCGATCCGTCGCCACTCCGACCGTCCCATCGTGCACAACTCGATGATGCTGTTCGGCGACTACGATCACGTGGACCTCGCCGCCGGCCTGGACGCGATCGCGTTCGACAACTACCCGCTGGGCCAGCTCGAGGAGAGCCCGCTTCCGGACGACGTCAAGGAGCGCTACCTGCGGATCGGGCATCCCGACCTCGTCGCGATCAGCCACGACCTGTACCGCGGCCTGAAGGACCGTCCGCACTGGGTGATGGAGCAGCAGCCCGGCCAGGTGAACTGGGCGCCCTCGAACCCCATCCCCGCCGACGGCGCGGTGCGTCTGTGGACGCTGCAGGGATTCGCGCACGGCGCCGAGATGGTCTCTTGGTTCCGCTGGCGCGCCGCCGTGGGCGCGCAGGAGACGATGCACGCGGGCTTGCTACGGCACGACGGCACGCCCGATCAGGCGCACGTGGAAGCCGCCGCGGTGGCCGACGAGCTGGGTCTCGTGGCCGTCGCGGCGGACGAGGACGCGCAGGACGCCGCGCCCGCGCGCGACGTTCGCGCCGCCTTGGACGTGGGCGCCGAGGCCCACGCCCGCCGCCGTCCTGCCGTCGCGATCCTGTTCGACTACGAGGACCTGTGGGCCGCCGAGATCCAGCCGCACGCCCGCGGCTTCGGCTACTGGCA
>CAZLQH010000067.1:3462-11591 GCA_964561595.1 uncultured bacterium
AGGACCTGTGGGCCGCCGAGATCCAGCCGCACGCCCGCGGCTTCGGCTACTGGCAACAGGTGTTGGCGTTCTACGCGCCCCTGCGCGCGTTGGGCCTCGAGGTCGACCTGGTGCCCAAGAAGCTGGCGGGACGTCCCGTGGGCGAGAGCGAGGGGGAGGGCGGTCGCGACCTGTCTCCCTACCTCGCCGTGATCGCGCCGGCGATGCAGATCGTGGACGACGACCTGGCCGACCGGCTGCGCGCCTGGGTCGCGGCGGGTGGCCGCCTGCTGCTGGGCCCGCGTAGCGGCGCGAAGACGACCAGCCTGCGCGCGCACGAGGCCGCGCCGGGGCCGCTGCGCGAGCTCGTCGGCGCCCGCGTCACCCGCGTGGACGGGCTCCGGCCCGGCGTGACGCGCACGCTGCGCCTTGACGGGCACGACGCGCCGCTGACGTACGGCACCTGGGCCGACCTGCTCGAAGCCGAGGAGGGTGGCGAGGTCCTCGCCCGCTACGACGATCCCGCCTACCAGGGCGCGGCGGCGTGGGTTCGCCGCAGGTACGGCGCCGGCGAGGCGTCGCTGCTGGGCGCTTCGCTGGACCCTGCCGCGATGACGACGCTGCTGGCGTCGTGGCTCCGCGAGGCGGGTCTCGATCCGCGAGCGCTGCCCGACGGGGTGCGACGCTCGGGAGGCTGGTGGCTGAACTTCGGCCCCGACGAGGTGCGGATCGGCGCGCTGGTGCTTCCCGCGTACGGCGCCGTGCTGGCAGGGGACGACGCGGCCGACCCGCCCGAGCGGACGGCGCGGGGATGACGCGGCGCCGGCCCACCAGCGAGATGGTGGCCCGGCGCGCCGGCGTCTCGCGCAGCACCGTCTCGGTGGTGCTGAACCGGCGCACCAGCATCGCCATCGCGCCCGAGACGCGTCAGCGGGTGCTCGACGCCGCGCGGGAGCTGGGCTACGTTCCCTCCGCCGCGGCGCGTCACCTCGCGTCCGGGCGCGCCCGCACGATCGGCTTCGTGATCACGCACGCCGAGCACCTGACGGTGGACGCGTTCGTCCCCCGCGCGCTCTACGGCCTGAACGAGACCGCCCATCGACGCGGCTTCCGTGTCCTCGTCGAGGCGCTCGAGGACGTCACGAGGCCGGGAGCGTACCGGGAGCTCGTCCGCGGCAAGCAGATCGACGGACTCATCGTGCTCAACCCGAGGCAGGACGACGAGCGGCTGCCCGAGCTGATCGCGGACGGCTTCCCCATCGTCGTGATCGGCGACGCCACCGCCGGCCCGTCCGTCGACATGGACGACTTCGACGCCGCCCGGGAGGCCACCCGGCACCTGCTGGGGCTGGGCCGCAGCCGGATCGCGCACCTGCCCTACGCGCCGCTCGCCTACCACTCCTCGCGCATGCGCCTCGAGGGCTGGCGCTCCGCGATGCAGGCGGCGGGACGCGACGCCGGCGACCGCTGGGCGGAGGCGGCGGATTTCACGGCCGAGAGCGGGGCCGAGGCGATGAGGCGCGTGTTGGAGCGGGTGCGCCCCGACGCCGTGTTCGCCGGCAACGACACGGTCGCCTTCGGCGCGATGGCCACGCTCCGCGACGCCGGCCTGCGCATCCCGGAGGACGTGGCCGTGGTCGGGTTCGACGACATCCCGCTCGCCGCGTACGCGTCGCCGCCGCTCACGACCGTGCGGCTGCCGGCGGTGGAGCTCGTCCGCGCCGCGGCGGAGCACCTGATCGAGCGGATCGAGCGGACGACCACCGCGGACCGGCAGGACGAGCGACCGCTCGTCCGCGAGTCGCTCGCGATCGAGCTCGTGGTGCGCGCCTCGTGCGGTGCGGCGACGTGCGGCCCCGCCTCGGGACGGCTGGACGAGCCGGCCGTCGGCGGCGGTACGCGCACGCTCACGAAGCCCTGACCGGCCGTTCCCGCTCCCGGAGTCCTGCGGCCCGTCAGTCGCAGGTCGTCGGCGACGTCACCCCGGAGGCGATCTCCTTCATCCAGCGCACGGCGGGCTCGAAGCCCGCCGGCTTCGTATGGCGGTGACGAGCCCCGGCGATGTTCACGTACACCACCGGCGCGCCCGTCGCGCACAGCTCCTGCACGAACCGCTCCTGCGTCGGGTTCGTCGCGATCACGTCGTCGCTGCCCTGGATCACCAGCGACGGGACCCCGTGGCCCGTCAGCCCCGTACGGTTGGCCTCGAGCACGTCGTGGACGCCTGGGAACTCGCGCTCCACGGTCCCCGAGCGGAGCGCGTTCGCGAACCGCTCCGTGTACATCCGGTCTGCGTCGAACGGGTAGTACGTCTGCGCCTGGTCCACGCAGCGGGCGACCGTGTCCGCCACGACCGTCGGCACCCAGCGGGGCGCCAGGATGTCGGCGGGATCGAAGCCGTCGCCGTAGACGCTGTCGTAGGCGACCGCGATGTAGGGCGCGTAGTACGGGCCGTCGAGCAGCAGCCTGCCCACGTTCGTGGTGGCTCCGTAGCCCACGACGCCGCTCAGCGTCACGTCGGGTGCGTAGGAGGGCGCCATGTCGGCCGCCGCGAAGGCGGCGTGGCCACCCTGCGAGTAGCCGCCCACGAACACCTCGCCCGACAGCGGCGGCACGTCCTCGCGACCCACGACCAGCTGCCGCGCCGCCCGCACCGCGTCCAGCATCACGTGCCCCTCCGAGCGCGCATGGAAGTACGCCTGCACCTGGCTCGGATCCTCGAAGCCGAGGTAGTCGGGAATGATCGTCGCGAAGCCGCGTCCGGCGTACGCCATCAGGTACTCGCGGTACCGGCCCAGCGGCCGCCCGAGCTCGAACTCGCGCGACGGTGCGCACTGATCGCCGATCCCCGTCGTGCCCGATCCGAAAACGAACGTCGGCACGCCGGCGTCCGTCGAGCGCACCGGCAGGAACGCCTGCGCCGCGACGACGGCCGGAGAGCCGTCGAGACCGGTCGTGACGAAGCGGATCCGGTACGACGCGACCGGATTCTCGATCACGACCGGCCCGTAGGCGCCGAACGCGGGCGCGGTCTGGCGTTGCACGTCGGCCGCGGAGAGACGCCCCTCGGCGATGACCTCGACGAGCGTGCCCGGTAGGCCGGGGGGCGCGGCGCTCGGGGCGACCGAGCGAAGCGCGTCCGCCTGCGGAGCGGCGGGATCCTCCGCGTCCGCGTCCTGCGCCATCGCGCCGCCCGCGACGAGCAGCGCGACGAGGAAGAGGAGCCGGAGACACGCGACGTCGCGTAGGCGCCGGGGGGCGGGCGCGACGCCGCGTGCGCGCGGGTGGGTCAGGGTCTGCTGCATGCTTCGGTCCGTCCGTGGAGATGCTTGCGGAACGGCACGCGACGGGCGTCGCGAGCGCGTCCGGATCGGGGGCGGGGTCCCCGTCGTGGGCGGGGGCGTCATGGGCGGGGGACGTTCGCGCAGTCCGACGGCGCCTCGGAGCCGCTCGCCAGCGCGCGCATCCAGTCGATGGCCGGGACGAAGCCCAGGTAGCGCGTCTCGTGCCGCGTCCGTAGGTAGTTAGGGTAACGAACGCGACTTCCGGCGTCGCACATCGCCGCGACGTGGCGGTGCTGGTCGTCGAGCGGGACGACGGGATCGTTGACGCCCTGCAGCACCATCACCGGAAGCCCGTGTCCGCTCAGGCCGGCGTCGTTCTCCGCGAACAGCTCGGCGAGCTCCGGATGCGTCTCGTCCAGCGTTCGGGCCTCCAACGAGGCGGCGAACTCGGGCCGGAAGACGTCCTCGGGCGTGGGCGGGTAGTAGCGCTGCACGCCGCCGATGCAGAAGCGCTCGGCGTCGGCCGTCAGCCGATCGGCGTAGACGTCCAGCAGGATCTCGGACGGATCCACGCGACCGGGGTAGAACGTCTCCCAGGCGTAGAGCACCCACGGCGCGACGTAGGTGAACGCCCGGAAGAGCGTCGCCAGGTCGCCGCTGGGTCCGAAGCCCAGGACGCCCCGCAACGGCAGCTCGGGAGCGTACGAGCTCGCCAGGTCCGCGGCGGCGAAGGCGGCGTGGCCGCCCTGGGAGTAGCCGCCGGCGAACACGTCGTCCACCCCCTCGCCCACGCCCAGCATCCGCAGCGCCTCGAGCGTCGCACGGGCGGCGTCCAGCACGACCCGTCCCTCGGCCTGGCGCACGAAGTAGGGCTGCAGGGCGCCCACGTCGAAGAAGCCCAGGTAGTTGGGCATCACCGAGACGATGCCCTGTCCGGCGTAGGCCAGCGTGTATCGGCCGTAGGTCTCGAAGCCGCCTCCGTCGGCGAAGGCGGCCGAGGGCGCGCACGCCTCCACGAGCCCCGTCGACCCGGGAGCGAACACGAACACGATCCGCTCGTCGCCCACCGTCTGCGGCACGTTGAGCTGCGCGACGGCCTGCGCCACGCTCCCGTCCGGCCAGCGGCTCTCGAACGTCATCAGGTAGGTGTCCACCGCGCCCCGGGCGACCGGCGGGTCCTCGCCGTCGGTCAAGAACGGGCCGTCGACGATGGCGTCGAGCTCCGACGCCGAGATGGTGCGCACCGGGCGCAGGTCGATCACGCTGCCCGGCTGCGCCCAGGCCGAGGCCCACGCCAGCAGCGCGCACGTCACGACGGCAGCGACCTGGTAGCTCCGCAAGAAACCCCTCACCAACCCACCTCCGGCCAAGCGTATCGCTCGGGAACCTCCCATACGATCACATCGGGAGGGGTGGAACGGTACGCCTCCCCGCGGAGATAGCTCCGCATCGGCTCGAACGGCCCGGCGCCCTCGCTGGCCGCCACCAGCAGGTCGGCGCCCAGCGCCCCCCGCAGGGCGTCCGCGAAGCCCCAGCGCTCGTCGGCGCTGTACGAGGTGCCCACCAACGTCACGGGCAGGTCCGGATCGCCGAACAGGTCGCCGCCCGCGCCTCCCTCGCGCACGGCGCCGAAGGTCGCGATCCGGTCGGGCGGCGGTCCGACGGCGTCGGCGAACGGCCCCAGCGGCACGAACGCCAGCAGGTCGCCCTCCACCTCGAGCGTCGCCTCCGACTCGATCCGGTACGGCGTGCGTCCCAGCCAGGGGGCGCCCGCGGCGACGCGAGCGATCCGCTCCGCCGTTCTCTCCGCCACGGCGCGTGCCGCCGCCGGCGTCCAATGGGTGTCGGTGCGAAGGAAGCGCGGGTCGCCGGCCGGCACGCCCGTCATGGCGTCAGCGCCGTCGACGACGCGCACGCCGGCCCCACGCAGCGTCGAGCGAAGCACCAAGTAGCGCGCCTCTGCGTCGGGCGGCAGCGCGTACCTTCCGAGCGACGCGTCGTGCACGCGCGCCTTCGCCGGCACCAGCACCACGAACAGCTCGACGCCGTCGTCCGACAGCCGCTCCTGCACCGACCGGATCTCCTCGATCGGCGCCGGCGTCGTGAAGCGCTCGTCCACCTCGCTGGCGGCGAACTCCTCCGTCGTGAACAGCCACCCCTCGCTCCCCACCAGCACGCCAGGCAGGCCCTGACCGAACACGGCCAGATCGATCGCGCCCCAGACGGCCGTCGCCGCCGAGCCCAGGACGGTCTCCTCCATCAGCTCCACCTCCAGCGCCGACGTCCAGGCGCCGTCGAGGACCGACGCCTCGGGCGGCGACCTCAGCGCCGGGCTGGAGAGGGTGGTCAGGAACCCCGCGGCCAGGACGATCAGCAGAGCGATCCCCGGGACGAGCGGGCGCGCCCGGTACGCCATGCCACCGCCGGCGGCGGCGCCGTCCGATCGGTTCGTACGTGACTCGTCGTGGGCCATGCGTGCCTCCGGATCAGAACTGGAAGTACAGGAACGGCGAGGCGGTGTCGGCGAGCGTCCGCAGGATGCTCAACGCGAACAGGGGCATGATGCCCCAGTCCGTGGCCCGCTCACGTGCCGCGGCCAGCGCTCCGCTCACGCGGCCCGACGCGTCCCGAGCGGCGCGCCATGCGGGCACCCGGTAACCGGCATCGTCGTAGCGGGTGCGGGCGGCGGGCCAGAAGATCACCACCAGACCGACGAGCAGCGAGGCGAGTCCGCGGTTCGGAAGCTGCCAGGCGAGCTCCGCGGAGAGACCGGCGCCGTGGACGAACGCCATCCCCAGTAGCATGGTCCACGCCTGGGCGATGCCGTCCGCACGGAACAGCACCCACCCGAGCATGACCAGCAGAAAGGTGGCCGGCACCCGCCAGGCACGAGCTCCGCCGCGCGCGGGCAGCCCTCGCGCCTCGCGCCGCTCTCCCAGCATCCGCTCGAGCGCGAGCAGCGCACCGTGATACGCGCCCCACACGGCGAAGGTCCAGGCGGCGCCGTGCCAGATCCCTCCCAGCACCATCACGGTGGCCAGGTTGGCGTACGTGCGGCGGCGGCCGAGCCGGTTGCCGCCCAGCGGGAAGTAGAGGTACTCGCGGAGCCAGCGCGACAGGCTCATGTGCCACCGCCGCCAGAACTCGGTGATGGAGGCCGACAGGTACGGCCGGTCGAAGTTCTCGCGGATGCGGATGCCGATCATGCCCCCAAGCCCGATCGCCATGTCGCTGTAGCCCACGAAGTCGAAGTAGAGCTGCACGGTGAACGCGATCGTGCCCAGCCAGGCGTCGGTCGCCGTGGGCGAGGAGAGCGCGAAGGAGGCCTCGACGACGGGCGCGACCGCGTCGGCGATCAGCACCTTCTTCGTGAACCCCAGCATGAAGCGCCGCGCCCCCTCGCCGAACGATCGCCACGAGGGCACGGGACGCAGCAGCTGCGGCGCGACGTGCTTGAAGCGCAGGATCGGCCCGGCGATGAGCTGCGGGAAGAGCGCGATGTACGCCGCGACGTGCACGAAGCGGGCTCCCTCGGGGCCGTCCCTCCGCCACAGGTCTACGAGGTAGCTGATGCTCTGGAAGACGTAGAAGGAGATGCCGATCGGCAGGATGACGTCCGGCAGCGGGATGCCGCGTCCTCCGAACGTCGTCAGCAGGGCGTTCAGGCTCTCGATGCCGAAGTCGGCGTACTTGAAGTACGCCAGCGCCAGGAGCTGCAGCCCGACGCCGATGCCCAGCGCCCAGCGTGCGCCCGCCGGCCGAGACTCCCGCCAACGTGCGACGAGCCGCCCTGCCGCGAACGCCGCGACGGTGGAGCCGACGAAGAGCGCCAGGAAGTCGAGCCGCCACCAGCCGTAGAACGCGTACGACGCCAGCAGCAGCCACCACGGCCGCGTCCGGACCGGCAGCGCGTGGAAGACCGCCAGGAACGCCGGCAGGAACAGGAAGAGGAACGCGGCGCTCGTGAAGACCATCGGCTGCGGGTCGGCTCAGTCGGCGGCGGATGCGGCGACGTACGACACCGCGAGGCCGTCGGCTCCCTCGCGCACCAGGATCGTGTGCGCCGCCCCGCGACCGTAGGTACGGGTCTCCAGCCCGGCCACGATCTCGCTCGTCGCGGGATCGACCACCTCGAACGCCGCATCCGCCTCGGTGATCGTGCGGGAGGCCGGCGTGTCCCCGACCTCCTCGAAGACGACGGTCCCGTCGCTCGTGCGCAGCGACAGCGGCGTCCCGGTCGCGTTCACGAACACCAGCAGTCCGCGCGAGATGTCGCGCAGCACCTCGTCCTCGAGCACGCGGACGTCGTCGTCCGTGACGAGAAGCGTCGCGAACGCCTCCGGTCCGAGCGTGGGCGACGCCGTCTCGGACGCCTCGGCTCCGGAGCGCGTGACGTCGAAACGCGCCTCGTCCGTCGGGACGGGTGCGTACGGCGTCCCGGCGCCTGGCGGCAGCGCCGTCGCCTCCCCACCGCCGACCGAGGCGTCGACGCTGCCGGACGATGCGTTGAGGACGCGCAGGAACGCGACGTCGGCGGGCGCCTCCGGTCCGTACAGGGAGCCCTGCGCCGCCGCCGCGCCGATCGCGAGGAGGACGATCGCCGCGAACAGGAGGACGACGAGAACCGGCTTGCGGGGTGCGCTCGGCGGACGATCGCGAGGGAGCTTCGGTCTCGGCGACATGCCATACGGTATCCGAACGGCGCGGCCGCGCCACGCCGGTACCGGACGTTCGCACGGCACGACGCCCTGGATGCCGCACGCGGTGAGGCACGGCGTGACGCACGGGTGAGGCGCGGGAGACGAACGGGCGACGCACGGGTGAGGCACGGGTGAGGCAGTTGGCTGCGCCCCGCGTCCCCCGCCA
>CAZLQH010000068.1:0-11392 GCA_964561595.1 uncultured bacterium
GCCAGCCCCGAGAGCGCGGTGGCCGCGTCGCTCTCTCGGCCCGCCAGCGCCGCGGTACCGATGCCGTGGCTGTTCGTGCCGACCGCGACGCCCAGCGGCCCCTCGCGGAAGCGCAGCGCCCGCAACAGCGGCGGGCCGATCACCGCCCCGACGATGCCGGTGAGGATCACGAGCGGAACGGTGAGCGCGGCGTCCGCGCCGACCCGCTGGGCCAGGTCCACGCCGACGGCGGAGGTCACCGACTTGAGCGCCAGCGCCGCCTGGAGCGTCGGATCGGCTCCCAGGGCACGTGCGATCGCCGGCGTGACGATCAGGCTCACGGCGCCACCGAACGTCGCTCCTCCCAGCAGGGGCCAGGCGTAGCGCCTCAAGGTCGCCCGCTGGCGGTGCATCAGCCAGCCCAGCGCCACCACCGCCGGCCGTAGCGCCCATACCAGCGGCTCGGTCCCCTCGCGGTACGCGGGAAGGGGGATCACGCCGCTGCCGACCACGACGATCAGCGCGGCGACGGTCAGCGCCACCGGGTTCGTCCAGGGACGCCGGACCCGTGCGTCCAGGCGGTCGGCGAGCGCGTAGACGGCGAGCGTCACGACCAACGCCAGGACGGCGGCGGGACTCACGCGGCTCCGCTCACGAACGGGGCGCGCCCCGGCGGACGCGCGACGTCGCGGCGGCGACCGCAGCGGCGACCGCGGCGGAGGCCAGCAACGTGACGATCGATCCGGCGACGATCGCGACGGCGATCGCGGCCGCGTGCCGCGCGACCAGCTCGCCGTACGCCACCACGCCGACGCCGACCGGCACGAACAGCAGCCCCAGCAGCCGGACCAGCGTGGACGCCGCCCGTCGGACGCGCGCCTCGGGCAGCCAGCCCGCCTCGAGCGCGGCGAACGCCAGCAGCATCCCCCAGAGCGAGCCGGGGAGCGGCGCCCACGGCAGCAGGGCGGCCACGCCCTCGCCCAGCGCCCAGGCGGCGATCAGCAGCGCGCCTCCGACCAGCAGGTCGGCCAGCGCGAGCGCCCGAGGCCAGAGACGAAGGTGCATGGCGCGAGCGTACCCGGGCCGTCGCTCGTATGCTGCGGGCATGGCCAGCAACGCGCGCATCGCCGCCGACCTCGACGAGATCGCCGACCTTCTCGAGCTCCAGGACGCCAACCCGTTCCGCGTGCGGGCGTACCGAAACGCCGCCCGCACCGTCCGCGACGCGGACGCCCCGATCCGTGCCCGCGTCGAGGCGAACGAGGATCTGCGCGAGCTTCCCGGCATCGGCAAGGACATCGCGGCGCAGATCGTCCGCAAGGTCGAGGGGCACGAGATGGAAGCGCTCGTCGATCTTCGCGGCAAGGTCCCCCGGGGGCTCCTGGACGTCGTCCGCGTGCCGGGCGTCGGACCGAAGAAGGCGCGGGCGCTCTGGTCGGAGCTGGGCGTCGCGTCGCTGGACGCCCTGGACGCCGCGGCGCGGGAGGGACGGATCGCGGACCTGAAGGGCTTCGGCGCCAAGACGCAGGAGCGGATCGTCCAAGGCGTCGCGTCGGTGCGCCGCTTCGCGGAGCGGCGCCGGCGGGCGGACGCCGAGGCGGCCCTGACGCCGCTGCTCGCCTGGCTGCGCGAGGACGCGGCGGTCGCTCGTCTCGAGGTCGCGGGCAGCGTTCGCAGGGGACGCGACACCGTCGGCGACGTGGACCTGCTCGTCGTCAGCGACGATCCGACCCGGGTCATGGCGCGCTTCCGCGACTACGAGGAGGTCGAGACGGTGCTGGGCACGGGCGAGAGCAAGACCAGCCTGGCGCTCGCGGACGGGCTCCAGGTGGACCTGCGCGCGGTCGACGCGGCGGCGTTCGGCGCGGCGCTGCTCTACTTCACCGGCAGCAAGGCGCACAACGTCCGGCTCCGCCTGCGGGCGCAGGAGCGCGACGCCACGCTGAACGAGTACGGGCTGTGGAGCGAGGACGGCATCGAGCGGATCGCGGGCGCCAGCGAGGAGGAGGTGTACGAGGCGCTGGACCTTCCGTGGATCCCGCCCGAGCTACGCGAGGACCGTGGCGAGCTCGAGGCGGCCGAGGAGCGGCGGCTGCCGCTGCTGATCGGCGTGGACGACATCGTGGCGGACCTGCATACGCACAGCGACTGGAGCGACGGCTCCGGCACCCTGCGCGAGATGCAGGAGGCGGCCGTCGCGCGGGGACTCGAGGTGCTCGCGGTGACCGACCACAGCCCGGCCCTGAAGATGACGGGCGGCCTGGACCGCGACAAGCTGCTCCGTCAGTGGGAGGCGCTGGACCGCCTGGAGGGGGTCGTGTCCGGGCTGACGGTGCTGCGCGGCATGGAGGTGGACATCCTGGCGGACGGGACGCTGGACATGGACGACGACCTGCTGGAACGGATGGACGTGGTCGTCGTCAGCGTGCACGGCCGCTTCGAGCTGGACGAGGCGCGCCAGACCGAGCGGGTCGTGGCCGCGCTGGCCCACCCGTCGGTGAACGTGCTGGGGCATCCCACCGGAAGGCTGCTGGGTCAGCGCGACGGGTTCGCCATCGATCTGGACGCGGTGATCGCTGCCGCCCTCGAGCACGACGTCGCGCTCGAGATCAACGCGCATCCCGCCAGGCTGGATCTGGACGACCGCTGGGCGCGCGTCGCTGCGAAGGCGGGCGTTCCGATCTCGATCAACACCGACGCACACGCGCCGTCCGAGCTGGGGCTGCTGGCTCACGGCGTGCTTCAGGCACGGCGGGCGTGGCTGGAGCCGCGCCACGTCGTCAACACCTGGCCCCTGTCGCGGCTGCGTCGCTTCCTGAAGAAGCAGCCGGGCTGGCGCGAGGATTGACGGCCGCAGGCGGCGTCGGCGGCGTGGGCGGGGCGCCGGCCCAGGGGGTGGCCGCGCGGCGAAGCGGGCCACGGTATCGTCTGGACCGACACGGAGGAGGCATCGCCTTGAGACCGATCGATCCGACCGAGATCCAGACCGAGCTCGCACGCAAGGCAGGTCGCGACGTGTACCTGCACCTCGAGACGACCACGGGAAGCTACACCGCGCTGGCACCGGAGCCCACGCCCCCCTGCATCGCGTTCGTCCGCAACGCCCGCATCCGCTACGAGCGCGGCGCGGTGAAGGGCCCCGGACCGTACAGGGTGGGGCTCAAGATGGACGACGGGTGGGTGTACGGCGACGGCCTGACCCACGCCGAGGTCGACGACGAAGGACGGCTCTTGATGGCGGGCTACGACGATCAGGGGCGCGTGCGGCTCGCGTTCGAGATCAGCGAGACGCCGTTCCGGGAAGGCGTGTCGTGAGCGCCGCCGACATGGGCTCGAGCGCTGCGACGACCCGAGACGCGTTCACCGTCCACGGTCCGGTGGCCGAGCGTCACCTGCTGGTGGTGCTCCCGCACCCCGACGACGAGAGCTTCTCGTCGGGCGGGACGATGGCCATGCACGCCGACGCCGGCGTCGCGGTGACGTACCTGTGCGGTACGTACGGCGACATGGGCCGCAACATGGGCGTGCCGTTCTTCGCGAACCGGGAGACGCTGCGCGACGTCCGTGAGCAGGAGCTGCGCGAAGCGTGCCGAATCCTGGGCGCGGACGTCCGCTTCATGGGCTTGCGCGACAAGACGGTCGAGTTCGAGGACCCGGACGAGCTCGCTGTCCGCATCGCCGGAGTGATCGAGGAGCTGGACGCCGACCTGGTGATCTCGTTCTACCCGGGGCACGGCGTCCATCCCGATCACGACGCGATGGGCGAAGCGACGCTGCGCGCCGTGACCGGCCTGGCGGAGGCCGAGCGCCCGACCTTCTGGGCGGTCGCGGTCGGCGAGCGCGACGGGCTCGAGCAGGCGCTCGGCCCGGCGGACGTCCGCGTCGACATCCGGGCGTGGGCGGACCGGAAGCGAGCCGCGTTGGAGGCGCACGCCACGCAGACGAAGACGATGTTCGCCCGGATGGAGGCTCAGGCGGCTGGCGACGAGCACCTGCGCGAGCGCCTCGAGGAGGGTCGCCGGGTAGAACGGTTCTACGATCTGACTCCGTAGCGAGCTGCGTTCGGGAGACTCGGAGCGTACCTCGTTCGGCACTGGTCCGCCAAGGTTCCTACGGAGCGATGCACGCTTCGGTGCACGTCGCCGTTCGATGGCGTACAGTGGAAAACGATCCGCTGACAGGGATCGCGTTTCCGGAGGTAGAAGCATGAACCACGTCGAAGCCAAGGTGATGGTCCCGGAGGACCGCCTTGCAGAGTTCTACGCGCTGATGGGTCGCTGGCTCGCGGGCGAAGCCACGCTCCCGTCCGTCCGGCGCGGGTCGCGCAGGTCGCGGCGCGCCAGCGGCCCGTCCGCCAGCAGCTACGCCGCGATCGGCACGCACCTCGCCGACGTGTCGGGCCGCGAGGCCACGCTGTCGTTCGACCAGATCGAGTCGATCATCGGTCGTCAGCTGCCCGCCTCCGCGCACCGGCATCGCGCCTGGTGGGCGAACACCGACACGCACTCGCAGGCGCTGACCTGGCTGTCGGCCGGCTGGAAGGTCGAGGCGGCCGACCTGGACGCCAAGGAAGTGACGTTCGTCCGCGACTGACGCGGACGTGGGCACGTCGCGCCGGACGCCCCGGCCGCCGAGCGCCCACCGCGCAGCACGACGACGGAGGGGCGCCCACGGGCGCCCCTCTTCGCGAACGCCCTCAGTCCAGGCGCATCCGGTCCAGCTCCTCCTGCCGCTGCGCCTCGCGCCTGCGCGCCGCGGGCGTCCTCAGCCAGCGGCCCAGCCGCTCGCTGAGCGCGTCGTAGCGGCCGAACACGACGCTTCCCAGGAGGATGGAGAGGACGACGTACGACGACACGGTCGACCGGAGCGCTTCCTCGATCTCCGGAGCGATCTGCGGCGCGGTCGCGGCGAGACCGATGATGACCAGGCTGAACTCGCCGCGCGGCACCAGCATCAGGCCGTGGCCGACGGAGCCCCGCAGCGACAGGCCGCTGAGACGCCCGGCCACGAGCCCGGTCGCGACCTGCGTCGTCGTGGTCACCACCAGCAGCAGCAGCGCCAGCGGCAGGTACCGTCCGGCGCCGACCAGCTCGACGTGCAGGCCGACGTCGAAGAAGAACGCCGCGGCGGCCACCTGGTGCCACGAGCCCAGGCTCTCCTCCACGCGCTCGCGATGCCGGGAGTCGGACACGACCATCCCCAGCAGGAAGGCGGCGACCGCCTCGGGAAACCCGAGCTCCGCCGCGCCCAGCGAGAACAGCAGCACCAGCGCCAGGAGCAGCAGGACCAGAGCCTCGCCCTCTCGGCTCAGGAGCCGCTCCAGCCCGTTCCGACCGAACCTCAGGAACAGACCGTAGGCCGCGAGGAAGAGCAGCACGCCCGCGAACTGCCACGGACTTCCGCCCGCCGTCGCGAGCCCCAGCCCGCCCAGCACCACGACCATCGCCAGGTCCTCGTACACCAGCACGCCCAGGGTGCGCTCGGCCTCGGGGTACGCGACCAGGTTCCGCTCGGAGAGCAGCTTGGCGATCACGCCGCTGCTGCTGATGTACGTCGCGGACCCCAGGAACGCCGCGCCCCACGGCCCGAAGCCCAGCGCGAGACCGAGCATCGCGCCCACCGCCAGGTTGGCCAGGTCGACCGAGCCGGCGATCATCGTCCGGCGGCCCCCCTCCGCGAAGCGGGCCAGCGAGAACTCGAGCCCCATGAAGAACAGCAGCAACAGCAGGCCCAGCTCGCCGAACAGGTCGGTGACCTCGCTGGGCGAGAAGACCGGAACGATGCCGCCCGGCCCCAGCAACAGGCCGACGAGGATGAAGCCGACGACGGTGGACACGCCGAGCTTCTTCGACCCCCAGGCCGAGAGGTAGAGGGCCAGCGCGATCAGGCCCAGCTGCAACGTCGGGCTCACGCGGTCGTCGTCTCGGCCCCCTCGATCAGCCGACGTGCCGCGTCGGTCTGATCGTCGTCGCCGATGAGCAGCAGCGTGTCGCCCGCCTCGAACACCGTCTCGATCGGCGGGTTCGGCAGCGCGTCGTCTCCGCGGATGACGGCGACGACGCTGGCGCCCGTTTTCTGGCGGAGACGCGACTCGGCCAGGGTGTGTCCCACCATGGCCGAGTCCTCGTCCAGGCCCACCCACTCGATCTCGAGCGCACCGAGAACCAGCTCGAGCTTGTCGAGCTCCGGCGCGCCGACCATCGCGGTCCCCAGCAGGTTGGCGAGCTGCTGGGCCTCGTCACGCTCCAGCTTGACGACGTCGCAGGGGCGATCCTCGTCCTGGAGAAAATGGAACAGCTGCCGCTCGCCGTCGGGACGGACGATGATGGCGACGTTGCCGCCGGTGCGTAACGGCATGACGTACTTCTTGCCGATGCCTGGAAGCGTCGCTTCGCGGACCTCGATGGGCGTGGTCTCGGAATCGCTCATGCCGGCATGATACGCGCGTCCTGGTCGCGCGCCGGTAGGGCGCTCCGGACGGGGCCGGTCAGCTTCGGCCGTGGCCCCACGACGCGGCGTGGGCCGTGCGCTTCGCGCCGCGTGCCGCGGCGGCGTTGGGCGCCGCAGCGCTCGCGGCCTCGTCCGCGACCGGCGACCTCGCGACGCCGTCGTCCAGCTCCGCTTCGGGCAGACGCGCGACCACCCCGAGCGCGACGACCGTCACCACCAGCGCCACGACGAACACCTCGGAGACGGCGCCTCCCAGCAGGCCGCGCAGCGACGCGAGAAACGCCTGGAACCCGTCCGCACCGAGCAGCGGCACGACGGTCTCGCGCACGGCGGCGACCCGGTCTGGGTCGGTCAGCAGGTTCGGGTCGCTCAACGATTCGAGGACCGGGGCCGGCAGTCGGCTCGCGTCGCTCGCGAGCAGATCCGGGAGGCCCGCCCGCACCCGGCCGGCGACCATCGCACCGAACACCGTGACGCCCAGCGTTCCTCCGATCTGGCGGAAGAACTGGTTCGCCGAGGTCGCGGCGCCCAGCAGGTGGATCGGCAGCGCGTTCTGGACCGCCAGCGTGAGGAGCGAGTTCGTCGGCCCGATCCCGGCGCCGAGCACCACCATCCACGCCACGACCGTGCCGAGCGGCGTGTCCGGGCCGAAGGTGGCCGTCGCGGCGAAGCCGACCGCCATGAGCGCCACGCCGATCGCGATCCAGCGTCGGTAGCGGCCGGTACGGCTGGCCAGCCAGCCGCTCAGCGTGGAGCCCAGCACCACGCCGATCATCATGGGCGCGAGCACGAACCCCGACGCGGCGGCGCTCCCCCCTTGTACGCCCTGGATGTAGAGCGGGAGGTAGATCACCGCCCCGAACAGGCCGATGCCGGTGAGGAACGCGGCGATGTTCGCGACGCGGTAGGTACGGTCGCGGAACAGGGCCGGATCGAGCGTGGGATGCGAGCTTCGGAGCTGCACGAGAACGAAGCCGGTCAGCGCCACGGCCGCGAGCGCCAACGCGGAGACGACGCGGACGTCGCTCCACGGGTACGTCGTTCCGGCCCAGGTGAGGGCCACCAGCAGCGGAACGGTGCCGGTGATCAGCAGCGCCGTCCCGGGCAGATCGAAGCCGGAGCCCGGCCGGCGTTCGGACCGGGGCAGGTAGCGACGCACGATCTCGAACGCGACGATCGCCACGGGCACGTTGACGAAGAACACCCAGCGCCATCCGAGCGTGTCGGTGAGCAGCCCGCCCACCAGCGGTCCGACGACGCTGGACACGCCGAACACGGCGCCGGTGAGTCCCTGGTAGCGACCTCGCTCGCGCGGGGCGAAGATGTCGCCGATCGCCGCCCAGCTCATGCTGATCAGCGCGCCGCCCCCGATGCCTTGGATCGCCCGGAAGGCGACGAGCTGCGCCATCGACTGCGACGCGCCCGCCAGCAGCGAGGCGACGGTGAACGCCACGATGCCGGTCAACAGGACGGGGCGTCTGCCGATCACGTCGCTGATCCGGCCGTAGATCGGGAGCGTGACGGTGGCCGCGAGCGAGAACGACGTGAACGCCCAGGCGTACAGGTCGAAGCCTTCGAGCTCGGCGATGATCCGGGGCAGCGCGGTGCCGACGACGGTCATGTTGAGCGACGACAGGAACAGCACCGCCAGCACGCCGCCGAACGCGGCCATCTTCTCGCGCTGCGTCGCGTCAGCCATCTGGGTCGCTCCGAGCGTCCGCCCGCGTCTCGGCCAGTCCGGCGAGTCCGTTCGCCAGGTCGGCCGCCCGCTCGGTGGAGAGGTCGGGCCAGGCGTCCGCCAGCGCCTGGGCCAGCACGGTGCGGGCCTCGAACGTCGCCGTGCGTCCGGACTCGGTCAAGGTGAGCTCCACGTGGCGTCGGTCGTGGTCGCCGGTGCGGCGACCGACCCAGCCGCGGTCCACCAGCCGTTGCACGGCGCGCGTCACGCTGGGCGGGGGAAGGTTCAGCGCCTCGGCCACGCGGCCGGGCCGGAGGTCGCCACGATCGAGGGCGGCCAGGACGAACATCTCGCGTAGCGACAGCGCGTGGCTGTCGCGCAACGCCTCGTCCATCACACGCTCGACGCTCCGGTCCAGGCGCAGCAGGCTGCGCGCCAGCTCGAGGAACGCGCTCTGCCGCGCAGTCATTTCCATTCGGAACTATTTACCATGGAACGATTCGTCGGGCCGTCGCCCATTCGACGGTTCGCCCCGGATCAGTCCAACAGATCGTGCTCGATCGCCCAGCGCACCAGCTCGGCGCGCGTCCGCACGCCCAGCTTCTCGCTGGCGCGCTCGCGGTAGGTCGCGACCGTCTTCTCGCTGATCCCCAGCATCTCCGCGATCTCGCGGTACGTCGCGCCGTGGGCGATCTGCTTGACGACCTCGTGCTCCCGGCCCGTCAGGCGCGCGTGCTTGTACGGATCGCCGCTCGCCATCTCGCGCGCCAGCTCGGCCAGCAGACGCGCAGGAGCGTAGTACTCTCCGCGCGACACCGCCAGGATGGCGTCGACGAGCTGCGTCTCGACGCTGGTCTTGGGCACGTAGCCTGTTCCGCCAGCCTCGAGGAAGCCCTGCACGTACTCGGGATCCTCGTGCATCGACAGCGCGACGTAGCGCGTGGAGGGCAGCACCGCCTTGAGCGCCCGGGCGGTCTCGATCCCGTTCATGCCGGGAAGCGACAGGTCCAGAAGGACCACGTCGGGAGCCGTGTCGGGCGCGAGGCGGAGCGCGTCCTCGCCGCTCTCGGCCTCGCCCACCACCTCGAACCCCTCCTGGGACTCGAGCAGCATGCGCACGCCGGCGCGAACGATGGCGTGATCGTCGACGACGAACAGCCGGACAGGATCCCTCATGCCGACCATCCTATCCGGCTCGGCGCGGCAGGCGGGCGTGGACGGTCGTCCCTCGGCCCAAGACCGTCTCGATGCCCAGCGTCCCTCCGAGCAGCTGCAGCCGCTCGCGCATGCCCACGATCCCTACCTCGTCCGCCGGCGCGAGCGCCGAGGGGTCGAACCCCCTCCCGTCGTCCTCGACGACGAGCTGGACCTGCCTGTCGCTGGCCGTCGCGACCACCGAGACGCTCGAGGCCCGCGCGTGACGAACCACGTTCGTCAGCGCCTCCTGGCACACGCGGTAGAGGACCGTCTCCTCAACGCTCGAGAGCCTGGGGAGGTGGATGGCCACCTGGGTCTCGAGCCCGTGGCGCTCGTGGAGCTCCCGCGCGAAGCGGCGCACCGCCGCGTCGAGCCCCAGCGCGTCCAGCACGGAGGGTCGCAAGTCCAGCGCGATGCGCCGCACGTCGCCCAGCGTGGCCGAAGTGAGCTCCTTGAGCCGCGCCAGCTCGACCCGGTCGGGCTGCTCGATCGCGGCGTCCAAGCCCAGCAACAGGCCGGTGAGCGCCTGGCCGATCTGGTCGTGCAGATCGCGCGAGATGCGACCGCGCTCCTCTTCCTGGGCGGTCAGCAGCGCGCCGATCAGACGCGCCCGCTGACGTTCCTTCTGGGCCAGCCGCGCGTGCAACGCAGCGCGCCCCAAGCCCGAGGCGATCAGGACCGCGACGGTGCGCAGGAACTCGGGCCCGACAGGGTCGCCACCGTCGACCGGGCGGAACGCCAGCGCCGCGCGCCGATCGACGGGGAGCGCCCACCAGCCGTCACGCAGCTCCGGCTGGCCGGTCGCGATCGCGCGTCGAACGTGTTCGTTCAGCGCAGCGTCGTCGGGCACGCCGCCCGAACGCTCGCGAGGGGCCTCCCGGCTCGGGAATCCCTCCTGTGTGCTGGCGGCGGTCGCGATCGCGTCCGGCGCCCCCGCCACGATCCGATAGGCGATCCCCGCCTCGAACGGCTCACGCTCGAGCAGGCACGTCAGGGCGCGCTCGAGCACCTGCTGCTCGTCCAGCGGACGCGCGATCTCGTCGCCCAGCAGGCGAAGCGTCGCCAGCTGGTGGGTCCGCGGGTCCGCCGCCTCGACCGCGCCCCGCGCCGCGCGATCCACCTGGATGTGGATCATCGTGCCGACGATGCCTCCGGCGCCGCACGCTGCGTGCGGCGCCGGAGGCGGCGTGCGGCCCTCACCCCTCGGTCGGGGTGCTGGGGCGCTCGGTTCCCTTCGGCTCGTCCATCCCGTCCGCCTCGGAGCTGCGAACGGCCTCTGGACGCACCATCAGCACCGGTACCGCCAAGCGTCGCAACGCGCGCTCGGCGACGCTGCCCAGCAGGGCCCGCGAGAGCCCGGTCCGGCCGTGCGTGGCCATGGCGACGATGTCCGGCGCGTTCTCCTCGCACCAGGCGACGATCTCCTCGGCGGGATCGCCGAACGCCGTCGCCACCTCGACCCGCCAGCCGTCGCGCTGCAGCTGCCGGGCTGGCGGGCTGAGCTCGTCGCGAAGCCGCTGGCGAGCGCTTTCCCACTCCTGGCTGTCCCAGACGTGCGTGGGCTCGTCCGGCTCCGGAAGGATCATCTCGGACGTGACGGTGCGACGGGCGGGCGGACCTCCGAGGTGCGCCGGGGCGTCGCCCACGCGGAACAGCGTGATGCGCGCGCTCTCCGGCTCGAACAGCGAGCGGACGGCGCCGATGACGCTCCGGCTGAACTCGGAGCCGTCCAGCGGGACGAACACGTGGATCTCAGCCATGTTCCTCGCGCTCCAGCTCCTCGTCGCTGGCGCGGATCACCATGAACGGCTTCTCCGAGCGGCGCAGCGCGCCCTCGGCGACCGATCCGAACATCCAGCGGTCCACGCCGCGGCGGCCGTGCGTACCCATGATCACCAGGTCGTGATCCTGCTCGGCGTCGTGGATCGCGTCGGCTGGACGGCGGTTCTCGACCAGCCGAGCGTGGGCCTCGACCCCCTGTTCTTCGGCCAACGCCAACGCCTCGTCGAGGATCTCCTGCCCCGCCTGCTTCAGGTCCTGGTAGAGCTGCGCCGAGTACGGCAGCGCCTCGGGCGCCGCGTAGCCGGC
>CAZLQH010000069.1:0-10874 GCA_964561595.1 uncultured bacterium
TGATCGTGGACGACCTCGCCCAGTTCGACGCCACGCGCGAAGCCGGCAAGCTGCCCGGCTACGCTGCCGCGGACGCCACGCTGGGCCAGCTGATCGAAGACCCCGACGACGTCGGGCGCGCCGTGCGGGAGCGGCCGGTCGGGACGACCGTGATCGTGAGCCACCTCGGTGTGGCGGTGTGCGATCTGGCGATCGGCTGGGCGGTCCTGCGGGCGGCGGAGGCGGCAGGGGCCGGTACGGAGCTCGCGCGGTGAGCGACGAGGCGGACCGCGATGCGCTCCCCGGCGCGCTGCGACTGGACCCTCGCTCGGTGCCGGCGTTCCGCCGGGCCCTCGCTTCGGGCGCCGGCGCCGGGGAGCGTCGCGGCACGGTCGAGGTGCTGGACTACCACACCGGGGGCGAGCCGTTCCGGATCGTCACGGCGGGCCTCCCCGAGATCGAGGGCGGAACGATCCTGGAGCGGAGGCGCTGGTTTCGTGAGCATGCGGACGGCGTGCGTCGCCTGCTCATGTGGGAGCCGCGGGGGCACGCCGACATGTACGGCGGGGTGCTGGTGCCGCCCGATCACGAGGAGGCGGTCTGCGGGGTCCTGTTCCTCCACAACGAGGGGTACTCCACGATGTGCGGGCACGGCACGATCGCGTTGGCGACGGCGCTGGTCGAGAGCGGCGCGGTGTCCGTCAGCGTGGCCGCCACCCGGTTCGGGATCGACGCCCCCTGCGGGCTGCTCTCCGCCGAGGCGCGCGTCGATCCGGACGAGCTCCGCTCGGCCCGGGCCGAGGGCAGGACCCCGCGTGTGCACGAGGTCGCGTTCGAGAACGTGCCCTCGTTCGCCGCCGCCCTGGACGCCACCGTGTCCGTCCCCGGCTTCGGCGAGGTGCGCTTCGACGTCGGCTACGGCGGCGCGTTCTACGCCGTGCTGCCCGCGAGGCGGATGGGGCTGGACCTCGCCCGCGAGCGGACGCCGGAGCTGGTCGCCGCCGCGAGAGCCCTCGTGGACGCCGCGCGAGCGGCCATCCGGGCGGGCGGTCCCGTCGCGGACGCGCTGGGCGTGCGCCATCCCCACGAGGACGACCTGTCGTTCCTGTACGGCGCGATCCTGACCGGTCCCGCGGACGACCCGTCGCACCACGACCGCAACCTGTGCGTGTTCGCCGAGGGCGAGGTGGATCGCTCGCCGACCGGCTCCGGCGTATCGGCACGCCTCGCGATCGAGCATGCGCGCGGCCGCATCGGCACGGGCCGGGAGATGGCCGTGGAGTCGATCCTCGGACGCGACTCGGTCTTCGTGGGACGGATCGTCCGGACCGAGCGCTGGGGAGGGCTGGACACGGTCGTGCCCGAGGTCCGCGGGAGCGCTCACGTCACCGGCCGGGCGTCGTTCGTGCTGGACGCGGACGACACGATCGGAGAAGGGTTCCTGCTGCCCCGATGAGCGGGGACGGCGGCCCGTCGGTCCACGTGCGGGCCCTGGTCCCGGCCGACGCCGAGGCGGCGTACGCGCTTCGGCTCCGCGCGGTCGTCGAGCACCCGCCGTCGTTCCACACCGACGAGGGCATGGTGCGCGAAGGAGGCGTGGAGGGGATGCGCGAACGGCTGGCGTCCAACGTCGCCAGCGCCGGCCGGAACGTGCTGTTCGGCGCGTTCGTGGACGACGAGCTGGTGGGCCTGACCGGACTGGTGCGCGAGCGGCGGCGCAAGCTTCGCCACAAGGCCACCGTGGTGTCGGTGTACGTACGTCCCGACCAGCGCGGCCGGGGGGTCGCGGGACGACTTCTGGATGCGGCGCTGGCGCACGCCGCCACGCTGGACGACCTCGTGTCGGTGGACCTGTCCGTCGTCGCCGGGAACGAGCCGGCGATCCGGCTGTACGCCTCGCGCGGGTTCGTGGCGTGGGGAACCGAGCCTCGCGCGCTCCGGGTGGACGGGCGCTGCTTCGACGAGGTCAAGATGCGACGGGAGGTGGGCGACGGGGTCGAGGCGCGAACGCGAGTCACGTCGGACATCCGACCGTAATCGCAGGGCGCACGGATTCACACTAGGGTCATGAGGCCGGTGGCCGATCCGGCCGTACGAACGTGTCCGATCCCGGGCACACGGCCCCACGAATGGAGACCACGATGCGACGATCCCCCGACGACTCGAACGCCGACCCGACCGCCAGCGGTTCGGACGCCCCGGACCGTTCCCCGCTGGAGCCCGAGATCGAGCGGTTCGACCACGTGCTGGTCGGGACGGGGCAGGCCACCGCCACGCTCATCTCGGGCCTGCCCGACGACGAGACGGTCTGCGTGATCGAGGGCGACCGCGTCGGCGGCACCTGCGTGAACGACGGCTGCACGCCCACGAAGACCCTGGTCGCGAGCGCCAAGGTGGCCCATCAGGCCCGTCGGGGCGCCGAGTACGGCGTGCGGACCGGCGAGGTCGGCATCGACTTCGCGGCCGTGATGGCGCGCATGAACGAGGTGCGAGGCGGATCGCGCGAGGGACTGACGTCGTTCCTCGAGAACAACGAGCGTGTCACGCTGATCCGAGGCTGGGCCGCGTTCGAGGAGCCCGGTGTGCTGCGCGTGGGCGACCGCAGGGTCGCGGGCGCGAACACCTACCTGAACGTCGGGGCCCGCGCGCGCGTGCCCGGCGTACCTGGCCTGGACGGCGTTCCGTGGCTGGACAACACCAGCCTGCTGGAGCTGGACGAGCTTCCGAGGCACCTGATCATCGTCGGCGGGTCGTACGTGGGCCTCGAGATGGCGCAGGTGTTCCGGCGGCTGGGCTCCGAGGTGACGGTGCTCGAGGCGGGACCCCAGCTGATGACCCGCGAGGACGCCGACATCGCGGAGACGGCGCGCGGCATCTTCGAGGCCGAGGGGATCGACATCGTGACGCAGGCACGCATGACCAGCGTCGCTCGGCACGACGACGGGCTCGAGGTCGTCGCCGACGTCGACGGCACCTCGCGCACGGTGCGCGGCTCGCACCTGCTGCTGGCGGTGGGGCGCGTGCCCAACAGCGACCGGCTGAACCTGGACGCCGCCGGCATCGAGACCGACGAGCGCGGCTACGTCCGGGTCGACGATCGCTGCCGGACGACGGCGGACGGCGTCTGGGCGCTGGGCGACGTCAACGGCCAGGGCGCCTTCACGCATACCTCGGTGAACGACGCGGAGATCGTGCTCGACGATCTGCACGGTGGCCCCAGGCGCCTCAGCGAGCGCGACACGATCTACGCGATGTTCGTCGATCCGCCGCTGGGACGCGTCGGCATGTCGGAGAAGGAAGCGAAGGAGAAGGGCCACCGGGTGCTGAAGGCGACGAAGCCGATGAGCCGCATCGCCCGGGCGAAGGAGGCCGGGGAGACCGAGGGGATGATCAAGCTCCTCGTCGACGCCGACACCGACCGGTTCCTGGGCGTCGCGGTGCTGGGGATGCACGGGGACGAGCTGGCCAACCTGTTCGCGGCGTTCATGCGGACGGGCGCGGACTGGCACACGTTCCGGCGGACGGTGTTCATTCACCCGACCGTCGGCGAGCTGTTGCCCTGGATCCTGGACGGCCTCGAGCCGGCCTGAGCGTCGCCCGGCGTCGGCGACCCGTGGCTTCGCGAGGCGCCGCGGGCCGCCGGAGGTGGGACGTCAGCCGGCGCCCATCCTCGCGAGAAGGCTCGCCAGCAAGGCGGTCAGGCCGACGGACGCGGTCGTCGAGATCCGCATCGCGGTGCGGTAGTTCCGGTCGGTCGCCTCCGGGTCGAAGCCCCCGGCCCAGCGCAGAAGCCAGACCGCCAGGGCCGCGAACGCGAGCGCCACGAAGCCCGCGGTCCAGGCGCCGGCGGTACGTGCGACGTCGGCGACCAGCACGAGGCCGCCGGGCGCCAACACCGCGACCGCGATCCGTAGCGCCCGCGAGGGGCCCAGGAGGACGGGAAGCGTTCGGTCCCCGCGCGCACCGTCCTCCAGCGCCTGGTAGCTCTGCGTCACGATGTAGAGACCGGTGACGATCGCGGCGGTCGCCGCCATGCGGACCAGCGTCGCCGGAGCGGCGAGGCCGTCCGGAGGTGCGACCACCGTCCAGCCCAGCACGAACCCCACCGCCCCCTGGCCCAGCGCGATCGCGGTCAGCGCCGCCGCGGGGCGGGCCTTGAGGCGGATGGCGGGGTGGGAGTAGGCGGTGAAGACGAGGAACAGCACGATCCACGCCACGACGAACGCGGTCCCGACGAACCCGGCGAGCACCAAGCCGACCGCCTGCACGATGAGCGAGAACGGCAGCAGGCCGGCGTCCACGGCGGGAGGATGCAGCATCCCGCCGACCGGCCCCTCGTCGCGGTCGTAGTACGAGTTGAACGCCGTCGTCCCCCCGTACAGGAACAGGTGGAGCGACAGCCATCCCAGCCACGTCGCCGGATCGGCCAGCGGCCTGGGCACGCCGGTCGTGTGGGCGGCGATCACGATCCCGTACAGGTAGATCGGCGTGAGCAGGACGTTGAACGGCAGCCGAAGATGCCGAATCCAGGGGTGCGTCCACGGCGGTGGGGATCGGTCGCGCACGGGGGCTCCAGGGACGCCGGCGTCAAGCCTGCATCGTGAACAGACGCGCCATCCGGCCGGCCAGCGGCGGCGCGAGAAGCGCCCGGACCAGCCACGCCCGCGGGGCGCCGAAGCGGGAGGCACGCCCCATCCGGAGGTTCCAGGCGGCGCGCGCCGTGGCGCGGCGGGCGCGTGCCCGCTGCTCCGCATCGTAGCGGGCGGCGGCGGCGGACAGCGACGCTCGGCCGGCGAGGTGGGCGCTCCACGCGTCCGCGAGCGAGCGTCCTCCGAGCCACGCCAGCGTCATGCCCTGTCCGCCGATCGGGGCGACGACGTGCGCTGCGTCGCCGCACAGCCAGACCCGGCCGGTCGCCAACCGTCGCGCCAAGCGTCGTTGGACGCCGAACGCGGACACCATCGTGGCGCTCGCGGGATCGAGCCGCACGCCGGTCCGCTCCGCTACGCGTGCGCTCAACGCCGCCGGGTCGGCAGGGTCGACGAGCGTGGCGGTCTTCGCGACCCAGCGTCGGCCCCCGCCGGGCAGCGGGAACGCCTCGACCACGCCGTCGTTCGCGAGGTGGATGGCCGCCTCGTCCGGGCCGACGTCGCGAAACGCCGTTCCCGCCGCGAGCGCTCCGCTCTCGGGCAGGTCGGCCATCAGATAGACGTCGCCGTAGCTGCGTCCGTCCACGCGGACGCCCATCGGCCCGGCCGCCTCGCCGCGCGCGCCGACGCAGGCGACCAGCAAGCCGACCCGCAGACGGAGCGGACGGCCGTGGGCGGACGCGCCCCGGGCCTCACGCACCTCGACCGTGACGGCGGGTCCGTCGTCGCGCCACGACACGACGCGGCTGGCGCGCCTGAGCGCGCCCGGGGCCAGCACGCTCAGGCGCTCCTCGAGCACGGCTTCGGTGACGTGCTGCGGCACCGTCAGCACGAACGGCCACGGCCCACGCAACGTCCGCGAGAAGTCCAGCGTGCCCAGACGCCGCACGCCGTGCAGCGCGTCGCCGGCGAACGCATGGCCGCGACGCACGTGGACGCCGCGCTCCAGCAGCGGTGCCGCGGCGCCGATGTCGTCCAGGGCGGCCAGTCCGGGAGGGTGGATGCCGATCGCGCGCGAGTGGTCGGTCGGCGCGTCGCGCGCCTCGAGCACCACGACGCGAAGACCGTCCTGGGCCATGCGGGCGGCGAGGTACAGCCCGGCGGCCCCCGCCCCGACCACGGCGACGTCGGCGTCGAGTCCCGCCTCCGCGGGGGTCGCGCGGCCGGCCACGGTCGCGGGCGGCAGGCTCGTGGGCGACCGCGTCAACCGACGCTCCCGCGCTCGATCCGGCCGGGTCGCTGCGCGTCGCGCACGATCCACTGGCGGAAGCGCCCGACCGGCAACGCTTCGAAGCCGGGAGGCAGGTGGGGCCGCAGCTCGGCCGGGACGTACGACCGCCGGATCGAGCGGAAGCCGTCCTCGCGAATGTACGAGCCTCGGAACGGGAGCGAGAACAGCGCGAAGGCGGGAAGTGCCAGGGGCGTGCGCCGCAGGTCGGCGTGCAGCACCGTCGTGCGCGCCAGCCGGTCGCTGGCCCGCAGGAACGTCGCGACCTGGGGCTCGTCCAGGTGGTGGAGCACGTGGTTCGAGACGACGATGTCGAAGCGGGCGCCAGCGGCCGCGAGCTCCAGGGCGTCGTCGTCTCCGAACGTCACGCTGGGCGGAACGGCCCGTCGACGTGCGAACGCCAGCGCGCGGGGGTCCGGATCGATCGCCACGATGCGCAACGGAACGTCGTCGCGGGCGGCCCAGGCGGCCAGCCGGCGCGCGAGGTCGCCGCCGCCACAGCCCACGTCGAGCAGCTCGGCGACGCCGTGGCGGCCCGCCGCGGCGCGCGCGGCGGGCCGGAGCCTCCGTGTCCAGGCGCGGTGCCAGCCGGACAGAAGCTGGTTCAGCACGGCGAACTGGCGGTAGGTGCGGTCCAGCGTGGTCGGATCGCAGTCCGGCTCGTCCATCCGCTCGCGCAGCGTCTCGGCGCGTCGCCTGAGGAGCGGACCGGCGTTCACGTCGTCCGAAACAGGCCCGTCGCGACGGTGAGGCCGGGCCCGAACGCCATCGCCACGATCGGCTCCCCTGCCGGGGCGGGCTCGCGCAGCAGGTCGGCCAGGACGAACAGGATCGTCGCGCTGGACATGTTGCCGTAACGCTCCAGGACACGCCGTGACGAGGCCAGCGCCTCCGGCGCCAGCTCCAGGCCCGACGCCAGCTTGTCGAGGATGGCCCGTCCCCCGGGGTGGACCGCCCAGCGACGCAGCTCGCTGGGGTCGGTCGCGCTTCCCGCCAGGAGCGGACCGAGCGCGGCAGCCGCCTTGTCGCCCACGATCGAGGGCACGTACGAGCTCAGCACCATCTCGAAGCCGTGGTCGCCGATCGTCCACGCCATGTCCGAGGCGCCCTCGGGCGCCAAGCCGTCCACGAACGCGTCCATCCGCAGGGCGGGCCCGCGAGGCGCCCGGGCCGAGACGACCGCGCCGGCCGCGCCGTCGGCGAACACGCTGGCGGCGATGACCGCGTCGACGTCGCGGGAGGGCTGCAGGTGCAGCGTGCACAGCTCGACGGATACGACCAGCACCACGGCATCCGGATCGGCGCGGCAGAAGGCGCGCGCCATGCGGAGCGCGGGGAAGGCCGCGTAGCAGCCCATGAACCCGAGGTGGTAGCGCTCGGTGCCGGGGTCGAGACCCAGCGCCTGAACGACCTCCAGATCGGGTCCGGGCGCGTAGAAGCCCGTGCACGACACGGTCACGACGTGGGTGACGTCGCGCGGGCCGAACCCCTCCGCGCCTTCCAGGGCGCGCCGGGCCGCCTCGACGAACAGCGGGCCGGCCTCGCTGCGGTAGCGCTCGTTGCGCTCGGCCGTGCCGGGGTCGCGAAAACCGCCCGCGTCGTCGACGTAGAAGCCGCCACCCCGTTGGACGGGGGGGCGTGTCCAGGCGCCGTCGGGCGCGCGGTCGACCTCGTGAGCGCGTTCGGCGACGAGCGGATCGCCGGGCACGTCCGAGCGGGGCGCGCTGCCCGACGGCTCGGCGTCGGGCGCGCCCAAGAAATCTTCGAGCACGCTGTGGCGCCGATCGATGCCCGAGTGGCCGTAGATGCGGTGCAGAAGACGGTCCGTGCGTCGATCGCCGCCGATCCACGCCTTCATCACGTCCCTGGCCTCGGTCTGGGCGTAGGAGGCGGCGGGAACGGCGGTCGCGACGTGGTGGAGATGCACGGCCATGGCCGAGGATAGACCGTGACGCGCCGCTGCTCGGTACGGCGGAGCGCAGTCGGTCTCGAGGCCGGCCGCGGTAGCCTGCTTCATGCCCGACGTTCAGGTCCGTTCGAGCCGCTTCGGGACGACCGCGACCGGCGCGGTCGTGACGCGCTTCGACCTGACCGCGCCGGACGGGTCGGGCATCTCGGTGCTCGACTTCGGCGCGGTCGTGCTCGAGGTGCGCGTTCCGGACCGCGACGGGCGCATCGCGAACGTGGCGCTGGGGCACGCCGAGCTCGGCGGTTACGAGCGGAACGCGCCGTACTTCGGCGCGATCGTCGGCCGCTGCGCGAACCGGATCGCGGGAGCGCGGTTCGCGCTGGACGGCGCGGAGCACCGCCTGGCCGCGAACGAAGGTCGTCACCATCTTCACGGAGGACCGGGCGGCTTCCACGTTCGGCCTTGGCGTACAGAGGTCGCATCGGGCGGCGACGGCCGCGCCGAGGTGATCCTGCGGCGCACCAGCCCTGACGGGGAGGAGGGCTACCCGGGAACGGTGGAGGTCGAGGCCCGCATCGGCTGGTCGGCGCGGCACGAGCTGAGCGTGACGCTTCACGCCAGCGCCGACGCCCCCACCCTGATGAACCTCGCCCACCACGGCTACTGGAACCTGGCGGGGGAGGGATCGGGCAGCGTCGACGACCATTCGCTGGCCGTAGCCGCCGACGCCTATCTACCGGTCGGTACGACGATGATCCCCACCGGAGAGCTGGCGCCGGTCGTCGGTACCCCGTTCGACCTTCGCTCCGCCCCCCGGATCGGCGACGTCGTGCGGGCGGGGCACCGCCAGGTCCGCATCGCGGACGGCGTCGATCATACGTTCGTGGTGCGGGACGCGTCCACCTGGGAGGCGCCTGGCCACGAGATGGCCGAGGTGGCCCGGCTCGTCGATCCGGGCAGCGGCCGCCGGCTCACGCTCCTGACCGACCAGCCCGGCCTGCAGGTCTATACCGGCAACGCGCTGGACGGACGGATCGTGGGGCGGTCCGGACGCGCCTACCGCCAGGGCGACGGCGTGGCGCTCGAGGCGCAACGCTTCCCCGACGCGCCGCACCATCCGCACTTCCCCTCCGTCGTGCTGCGCCCGGGCCGGACGTATCGCTCGGCGACCGTGTTCGCGCTGGACGTCGCGACCTGACGCGCGCCCTCCGGTCACGGGATCGGCAGCATCTCACCGGGGCCGGCAGCGAGAACGTCGATCGACGCGACCTCGGTCCGGTTCGGGCCCAGGATCCGACCGGAACGCATCGTGGCGGGGGGACGGATCGGGGTGGCTCACGCGATGGCTCCCGTCGTGAGGCTCGTGACGGGCCGTCGCTGCGCGCCCCAGCCGGCGAGGAGCATCCGAATCACGGCGGCGTGGCCCCGACGGCGCCGAAAGCCGCGCCGAACGGCAGTCGCGCGAGCAGGTCGTGACGCGCGCCGCCCGAGCCCAAGACGCTGCGGATCAGCCGCAGGTGGCCGGCGGTCGCTGGCGGCGTGGCCGCCACGATCTCGGGCAGCGTGACGGCGCGTCCGCGACGGGTCCGGGCGATCGTCAGGTGAGGGGTGAACGCCCGTGCGTCCCCGGGCGGCACGCCCGCGTCGGCCAGCGCCGCGACGAGGGTCCGCCTCAGCGCGAGCATCTCGGTGTCCCCCTCCTCGAGCCCGAGCCAGGCGACGCGCGCGCGTCGGGCCGAGGGAAAGCCGTCCAGCCGCGTCGGCCGCCAGACGAACGGGGCGGTGCGGCCGGCGGCGAAGGCGGCTGCCCGCACGACGGCGGCGCGGTCACGTCGCGGCACGTCGCCCAGGAACGTCAGCGTCAGATGCACCTGCTCGGGCGGCGACCAGCGCAGCGCGCGCGCCAGCCTCGCGTCGCGGCGGAGCGTGGCCTGGAGCTCCGTCACCGCCTCGCGTTGAGCCGGGGAGGGATCGACGGCGAGAAAGAGTCGCTCGGTGGGGCGGGCGTCGTCCATGAGACCTCACGGGAAGAGCCGCCGGACGCGGCCCAAGGCGCGTGCGTCCACTCTACGGGGTGCGGGACGGCGGTCGGCGCGCCGACGCCGAGCCGCCTCGGGCTCGCCCAGCGCTCAGGCCCACGCCTGCCCCGGCAGGCCGAAGTTGGTATCGTCGCGGCGACGCTCTCGGCCCGCAAGGCCTCGGCCCGCAAGCCTGTGGCCCGCTAGACGCTTGGGGTCCGTCCCCGACCGGAGGAACGTGTCTGCACTACGTCGCATCCGTCGCTCGCTGCTGGGTCTGTGCGCCGCCACGGCGCTGGCCGTCGCCTCGGCCTCCGCGCCGTGCGGCGTTCTGCTCTCCGGCTACCTCGAGGCCAACGGGGGAGACACCGTTCCGTGCCTGGTGGATCTCCAGGAGAACGGGATGTGCTTCCGTCTTCCCGGCATGACGCTCGACGCCGCGACGCGCACGCTGGACGCGCACCTGCAGGCGCAGGGCGTCCCCCGGCCCGAGTGGGTCACGACCGTGGCGGCGAACGCTACCGTCGTGCCGGCCGGCAACGGCGACCGGCTCGAGATCGTGATCGCCGCCGACGGGCCGTTCGCGACGACCGGAGCGTGCCGGATCTTTCCGGAGCGTTGAGCGGCAGACGCCCCGGCCTGGCACGGCGAGAGAGGATCGGTCGCCGCCGGCCGGGAGCGACGCCTTCCCGTAGCCGAGATCAGCCGCGTGCGGCGTCCGGATCGGACGCGTCGGCGCCTTCCGTAGCGTTCTCCGGATCCGGCGAGGTGGCCGCATCGGCGCTGGTCGGCACGGACTCGCGGGCGTGCAGCGTCACCTGCGGGAACGGAATCTCGATCCCGGCCCGATCGAACGCCGTCTTGACCTGGCGCTGAACGTCGTTCCGGACCTCCAGGTACGCCTCCTTCCGTGCCCAGACGCTGAGCTGAAGGTCGATCGACGACGCGCCGTAGCCTTGCGCGATGATCAACGGCGCGGGCTCTTCGAGAACCAGCGGGTTGGCGTCCGCCACCTCCATCAGCACCGCGTGGACGCGCGCCAGGTCGGAGCCGTACGCCACCCCGATCCGCAGGTCGTAGCGGCGGATCGG
>CAZLQH010000070.1:0-10851 GCA_964561595.1 uncultured bacterium
CTCGCGGACGACGTCCAGCGTGCGCCAGTTGCGCTCGAGGTCGCGGCGCGTCCACGCCTCCTCGGCGTGGTCGGGCGTGCCGCCGATCCGGCCGGTGTCCGTGTCCGGCGCCTCGTCGCGACGGTACTTGCCGGTCAGGAAGCCCCCGCCCAGCGGGCCCCACGGCACCATCCCGATGCCCTCTTCCCAGCACAGGCTGTCGAACTCGGGATCGACGTCGCGCTCGACCAGGCTCATCTGGTACTGCGCCGCGACGAACGGCGCGAGCCCCCGCTCGCGCTGCAGCGTGCGCGCCTTGCCGACCTGCCACCCGCGGAAGTTCGACACCCCCAGGTAGCGCGCCATGCCGCGCCGGACCACCTCGTCCAGCACGTCCAGCGTCTCCTCGAGCGGCGTCCACGGATCCCAGCAGTGGGCGTAGAGCACGTCGACGTGGTCGGTGTCGAGCCGCTTCAGGCTGGCCTCGACGGCGCGGAGCACGTGCTCGCGCGACAGGCCTTCGTCGTTCGGGCCGTCGCCGGTGCGGAAGCGGACCTTCGTCGCCAGCGTCACCTCCTCGCGCCGGCCCTGGATCGCCGCGCCGACGATCTCCTCGCTCCGTCCGCCGGCGTACACGTTGGCGGTGTCGATGTGGGTGCCTCCGGCCTCCAGGAACGTGTCGATCAGGCGCCGCGCCACGTCGGGCGGAGTACCCCTGGGCCCCTCCTCGCCGAAGACCATCGTTCCGAGCCCCAATGCGCTGACGCGCAACCCGCTCTCGCCGAGTCGCCGATGCTCCATCTCGCACCTCCGTTCCGTGTCTCCGACGCTAGCACGGTGTGCCCGGCGGCCCTCACGTTGACGAAGCCGCGACGCCCGTCCATACTGCGGCCCGAGGTTCCTCTTGAGCGACGAAGATTACGGCGACGAGTACGGCGACGAGCGCTTCCGCGGCAAGCCGAAGCGTGGACCGCGCGGCCGCGCCCGCATGGACGCCCTGCGCGACCAGTCCGGGCCGGACGCCGGGCTCGCGAAGCTGCGTGAGCGCGGCCTGGTGCACGAGATCGTGGGCGAGCTCAAGAGCGGCAAGGAGGCCGACGTCGTCCTGGCGCGCGGCGAGGCGGGGCTGATCGCGCTCAAGATCCACCGCGATCCGAGCGCCGGCGGCTTCCGGCCGGACGCGGTCTACCTGGAGGGCCGGCGGATGCCGCGCGGACGCCTCCGAAAGGTGTTGGACCGGGGAGCGCGCGCGGGCCTGTCCGCGGACCTGGCGCTCTGGGTGCTGCACGAGGCGAAGACCCTCTGGGAGCTGCACGGGGCGGGCGTTCCGGTCCCGCGCCCGCTGCTGGGGCCGGGCGCGCACGAGATCCTGGACGCGGGTCGGATCGTGCCGATGGCGTTCATCGGCGATCCCGACGGCACCCCCGCTCCGCGGCTGGCCGACGCCCAGCCGACCCCGGAGGAGGCGCAGGAAGCTTGGCGTCAAGCGAAGGACGCCGCGGCCGCGATGCTGCGCGCCGGCATCGTGCACGGCGACCTGAGCGCCTGGAACCTGCTCTGGCACGACGGCCGGATCGTGGTGGTCGACGTCCCGCAGGCGGTGACGGTCCAGGACTCCCCCCACGCTGCGCAGCTGTTCACGCGCGACGTCCGCTCGTTGGTGGACAGCGTCCGCCCGATGGGGATCGACGAGGATCCGGACGAGGTCGAGGCGGAGCTGCGTGTCCGGGCCGGCCTTCCGCCGCGCGGGCCGTTCCCGTTCTGAGCGGCTCCCGGATCCGTACCCCTGATGCGCCCCCGAACGGCTCGGATCAGGCGCGACGCGTCGAGCGCCACAACGCCGCCACGACCAGCCACAGCAGCCCTACCGTGCCCGCCAGCAGCGTCGGGATCCAGTCGGGCCCACCCCGCTCGACGACCCAGCCGATCGCGCCCGACGTCGCGACCGGACCGAGCGTCGCGGCGGCCAGCACGGCGGACGCGATCGTCTCGCCACGGCGTGGGAACACGCGCTGCAGCCAGGCCAGACCGGTCGGGAAGATCGGCGCGAACGCCAGGCCCACCAGCGGGTAGGCGTACGGCGCCAGCGGAGCGTGGTGCGTGACGAGCAGCGCCGCGAACGCCAGCGAGGTCGCCCCCAGCACCATCGTGGCGGGGCGGACGCGGGCGCTGAGCGGCGTGGCCAGCAGCCGGCCGACCGTCAGAGCCGCCCAGTACAGGCTGGCGTTCAGGGCGGCCGTCCGCTCCCCCAGCAGCGGGGCGAGGTGCACCGTCTCCCAGCTGCCTACGCCGACCTCGCCGGTGACGTAGAGGAAGTACATGACCACGAAGCCGCCGGCCGCGAGCCAGGGCACGCCGGCCGCGGCCGACGGGGCGGGCCGGCCCGGCTCCGCCAGCCTGGCGGAGAGGAGCGCCAGCCCTGCCGTCGCGACGGCCACCCCGATCATCGGCCAGCGGAGCGTGCCGCCGGCCACCGCCACGGCGGCCGGGCCGGCGACGGCGCCGACGCCGAACATGGCGTTCAGGAGGTTCAGAGCGGGCGCCGCGTTGGGCGCGAACGAGCGGGCGACCAGCAGGTTCAGCGCCACGTCGACCAGGCCGAACCCCAGCCCGCCCAGGCCGGCGCCCAGCAGCACCCAAGGCCAGGTGGGCGCCCAAGCCACCACCGCCGCGCCGGCCGCCATGCCCGCCGACCCCGCCAGCAACGGCCAGCGATACCCGATCCGGACCAGCAGCGGGCCCGCGATGGCGATCGTGACGAAGCTGCCGGCGAAGTGCAGCGCGACGGTCTGACCGACCAGCTCCAGGCCCACGTCGAATCGCCGTACCAACGACGGGAACGCGGGTCCGTACATCGACTGGATCGCGCCCAGCACGAAGAACCCGAGGAATCCGGCCAGCAGCAGGCGGCGGCGATCGACATCGCGGAGAACGGCGCGCACGGAGGCTGACCGTACCGCGCCTGGCGACGCGGGAGGCCCGGCCCGGTCGGCTATACTCGGCGTCCGTGCATGCAGGAGGCCTCCATGACCGATGACGCCCGCTCCCCCACGCCGGCCGAGCCGTTGCCCCGCACCGCGGCGCAACACGAGCAGGCCGTCTGGATCGACGATCTCCGCCGCGGCTACCTGGCGTTCTTCGAAGAGAAGGGCCACCTCCGGAGGCCTTCCGCCCCGGTCCGGAGCGACGACCCCACGCTGATGTTCACCTCGGCGGGCATGGTCCAGTTCAAGCCGTACTTCCTGGGCGCCACCCCCAAGTTCGCCGGGGTTCCCGGCGTCCATCACCGGGTCACGACCGCGCAGAAGTGCCTCCGCATCAACGACATCGAGAACGTCGGGCGCACGCTGCGGCACCACTCGTTCTTCGAGATGCTGGGCAACTTCAGCTTCGGCGACTACTTCAAGCGCGAGGCCGCGCAGTGGGCGTGGGAGTACATGGTCGAGCGGCTGGGCTTCGACCCGGAGCGCCTGTACGTCACGATCTACCTCGACGACGACCAGGCGGACGAGGTGTGGCGCGACGACGTGGGCGTGCCCGCGAAACGGATCAGCCGCTGGGACGAGGACGAGAACTTCTGGCCCGCGAACGCCGTCAGCGCCGGCCCCAACGGGCCGTGCGGACCGTGCTCGGAGATCTTCTTCGATCGCGGGCCCGAGTACGGGACGAAGGACGAGGACGGCCCGAACACCGGCAGCGGGGATCGCTTCATCGAAATCTGGAACCTCGTGTTCACGCAGTTCGATCGCCAGCCGGACGGCTCGCTGGAGCCGCTGCCACAGGAGAACATCGACACCGGCCTGGGGTTCGAGCGCCTCGTGGCCGTGATGCTCGGGGCCGAGGACGCCTACGCCACCGAGCTGTTCCAGCCCACCATCCGCGAGGTCGTGCGCCGCTCGGGCGTGCCGTACGACGGGGTCCCGAGCACCTCGCACCGGGTGATCGCCGACCACCTCCGGGCCGTCGCGTTCGCGGTGGCCGACGGCGTGCTGCCGGCCAACGACGGTGCGGGCTACGTGATCAAGATGCTGCTCCGTCGCGCCAGCCGGCACGCGTGGCTGCTGGGCCTGAAGGAGCCGGTGCTGCACGCGCTGATCCCCGCCGTCGTGCAGGCGATGGGAAGCGCCTACCCGGAGCTGGCCGACGGCCAGGAGCGGATCCAGGCGATCGTGCGGGGCGAGGAGGAGCAGTTCCTCCGCACGCTCGAGTCCGGCATCCAGCGGGTTCGGACGGTCCTGGACGAGCTCGAGGGCGAGGTGCTGTCCGGCGACGTGGCGTTCGACCTGTGGCAGACGCACGGCTTCCCGCTGGACCTGACCCGCGACTTCGCCGCGGAGCGGGGCGTGTCGGTGGACGCCGAAGGGTATCGCGCGGCGCGCGAGCGGGCACGCGAGCGGTCCCGCGGCGCGAAGGAGGCCGGCGCGCTGTTCGCGGCGCAGGGCGACACGATGGGCCGCATCGCCGAGCGCGCTGGCGAGACGGCGTTCCTCGGCTACCACGGGGACCGCGCCGAGGCGCGCGTGGTCGCCTTGCTCGAGGGCGACGACGAGATCGACACGCTGGGCGAGGGTCGCCGGGCGACCGTGATCCTGGACCGGACGCCGTTCTACCCCGAGGGCGGCGGGCAGATCGGCGACGTGGGCAAGCTGGCCTGGGAAGGCGGCGCCGCGACGGTGCGCGGCACCCGCCGCAGCCCACAAGGGCTGATCGTGCACGAGGCCGAGGTGGTGCGCGGCACGCTTCGCGCCGGCGCCCGCGTCGACGCCCAGGTCGACCCGCAGCGCGCCGAGACCGAGAAGCACCACAGCGCCACCCACCTGCTTCACGCCGCGCTTCGCAGCGTCGTCGGCACGCACGTCGCGCAGGCCGGCTCGCTGGTCGCCCCGGATCGGCTCCGGTTCGACGTGTCGCACCCCACGGCGCTCGGCAGCGACGAGCTGGCGCGCGTCGAGACGCTCGTGAACCGCTGGATCCAGGCCGACCTGAGCGTCGCCTGGCGCGAGGTTCCCATCGCCGAGGCCCGTAAGGCGGGCGCGATGATGCTGTTCGGCGAAAAGTACGGCGAGTCGGTGCGGATGGTCACGGTGGGTCGCGAAGCGGACCACGACGCGGCCATGGACGAGCCGGCCGGGCAGGCCGGGCGGGCGGTCTCGGTCGAGCTGTGCGGAGGCACGCACGTCGACCGGACCGGCCAGATCGGCGTGTTCCTGATCACCGGCGAGGAGGCGGTCTCGGCCGGCGTGCGGCGCATCACGGCGCTGGCCGGTCAGGCCGCGCTGGCGCACGTGCGGGAGCTGCGCGAGCGGGAGTCGCGCCTGGCCGGCGAGCTCGGCGGCCGCCCCGGCGAGCTCGAGGGCCGGGTCGCCAAGCTGCAGGACGACCTCAAGTCGGCCCGCAGCGAGCTCGCGGCGCTGCGCGAGAAGCTCGCCGAGGCGCGCACCGGTGCCGGAGGAGGGATCGAGGGACGGGAGGTGCCGGGCGTGGGAACCCTCGTCGTGGTCGAGATCGACGGGCTGGACGCCGGCAGCCTCCGCAACGCGGCCGACACGGCGCTGAGCCGCTCGAAGGCCGACGTCGTCGTTCTGGGCAGCGGCGCCTCGTTGGTCGTGAAGGTGGGCGAGGAGGCCCGCGCCGCCGGCGTGAAGGCCGGCGACCTGGCGCGCACGCTGGCGAAGCGGGCGGGCGGCGGCGGCGGGGGGCGGCCCGACATGGCGCAGGCGGGCGCCAAGGACGCGGCCGCGCTGACTGCCGTGCTGGCCGAGCTCCAGAGCGGCGCGCTGGACGCCGAGCTGTTCGGCGCCTGAGCTCGTGGCCGAGACCGTGCTGGCCCTCGACGTCGGCGAAGCGCGGATCGGCGTCGCGCGGGCGGAGGTCGGCATGCTCCTCGCCTTCGGGCGGGGCGCGATCCGGCGCGGCCGGCAGGCCGAGGACGTCGCAGCCGTCGAGCTCCTGGCGCGCGACGAGGGGGCGGGCCGCATCGTGGTGGGCCTGCCGACCCGCACCGACGGCCGCGACTCGAAGCAGACGCAGCGCGTCCGCGCCTTCGCCCGCGCCCTGCAGGACGCCGGGATGGGCGTCGAGTACGAGGACGAGCGATTCACCACCCGCATCGCCGAGCGCCAGCTGGCCGGAGGGCCGCTACCGGCCGGCAAGCGCCGCGAGAAGGGGCGCGTGGACGAGGCGTCCGCGATCCTGATCCTCGAGAGCTGGCTGCGGCGGCAGGCGGACGCCGGGGCGGAACGACACGACGAGCGCGAGGACGGCGACGGGGGCGCGAGATGAACCAGGCGCGCGCCGCCGACGCCCGGCGCCGCGGTCGCAGCGTGGTTCGCGTGCTGACCGGCCTGGCGGTCGGCGCCCTGTTGGCGGGAGCCGCCGGCGCGATCTGGCTCTGGACGCAACTGGAGCCACCGGACCCCGGCAGCGCCGCGGCGCAGGTGTTCGAGGTCCAGCCGGGATGGCGGGCGGCGCGCGTCGCCGCGGAGCTCGAGGCGGAGGGCCTGATCCGCGACGCCCGCGCCTTCTCGATCTGGCTCCGGCTACGCGAGCTGGATCGCGGCGTCGGCGAGGGCCTGTACGACCTCTCCCCCGCCATGGCCGCGACGGAGATCGCGGAGCGGCTGGCGGCGGGCGGGCGGCCACGCACCGCCACCGTGCTGATCCCCGAGGGCTGGCGGGCGCGCGACGTCGCAGCTCGCCTGGGCGCGCTCGGGGTCGCGGACGCGGAGGCGGCGCAGGCGACGGTCGACGACCCCGGCCCGCTGGCTCCGCCCTGGCTTCCCCCCGGCGCCAGCCTCGAGGGGTACCTGTTCCCCGACACGTACGAGGTGCGCCTCGACGCCGGCGCGGAGGCGGCCGTGGCGACGCCCGTGCGCGCGTTCGAGGAGCGGGTCGCCCCCGCGTACGCGGAGCGCGTGGAGGGCGCCGGCCTGTCGCTGCACGCCTGGACGATCCTGGCCAGCATGGTGCAGGCGGAGGCGGCCGGGCCGGAGGAGATGCCGATCATCGCCGGCGTGTTCCTGAACCGGCTCGATCTGGGCATGCCGCTCCAGTCCGACCCGACCGTCGCGTACGGTCTGGGCAAGCGCCTCCCCGAGCTGTCCGCGGTCGACGGCGACCTGCGGGTCGACCATCCGTGGAACACCTACACGCGTCCGGGGCTCCCTTTCGGCCCGATCGGGAACCCCGGCCTGGACGCGCTCGAGGCGGTGTTGACGCCCGAACGGACGCGGGCCGACGGCCGCGCCTGGCTGTACTTCCTGCACGGCGTCGACGACGGTGCAGCGGTGTTCCGTCCCAACGTCGACCTCGCCTCGCACGAACGGGACATCGACCGCTTCCTCCGCTGAGGTCCGGCACCCCGGTGCGGTCCGGCGCCACGCCGAACCTGCGTGGTATGTTCCCGCACATGTCCTCGGTCCAGGAGCGCCGCTCGCGACGGGATCGCGGGCCTTCACCGCGAGGAGCGTGAGCCAGTGCGGTTCCTTCTGTCGCTGTCCAAGGGGATCGACGATTCCACGACGCTGATCGGCAAGGTCGCCTGGTGGCTGACGCTGGTGATGGTGCTCATCGGCGTCACGAACGTCGTGACCCGCTACGTCGGGCGCACGATCGGCGTCTCGCTGGGCGGCACGGAGTACATCGTCCTGCAGACGTACGCGTACAACCTCGTGTTCCTGCTCGGAGCGGCGTACGTGCTGCGCATGGACGGGCACGTGCGCGTCGACATCGTCTTCAGCGCGCTGTCGTATCGGGCGCGCGCCTGGGTCGACGTGTTCGGCACGCTGATGTTCCTGATCCCGTTCTCGCTGATGGGTCTGTACCTCTCGAACCGCTACGTCGAGACCTCCTGGCGTCAGCGCGAGGTGAACTTCAACGCCGGCGGCATCCCGATCTATCCGATCAAGACCGTCATCGTGATCGCGTTCGCGCTGCTGCTGGCGCAGGCGATCAGCGAGCTGATCAAGAACGCCGCGTTCCTCGCCGGCACGCCGAAATCGCGTTCGCTGCACGACGTGCGTCCCTCCGTCGAGCCGTACGGCGGGCCGCAGGCCCTGTTCGACGAGGCGCCCACGCCGGACGGCGAGGCGTCCTGATGGAGTACGTCTCGCTCTGGATGTTCGCCGCGGCGATCGGGCTGCTGCTGATCGGATTCCCCGTCGCGTTCAGCCTGGGCGGCACGGCGGTGCTGTTCACGGTCTTCACCAGCGACCTGCTCCCTTTTCTGCCGTGGGAGCCGCTGTTCCGCTTCGCCCGCCTGACGATCCTTCCGCAGCGGATGTTCGGAACGATCATGGAGAACTACACGCTGGTGGCGGTGCCGTTCTTCGTGTTCATGGGCGTGATGCTCGAGAAGTCCGGCTTGGCCGAGGAGCTGCTCGAGACGATGGGCGCGCTGTTCGGCACGCTGCGCGGCGGCCTCGCGATCAGCGTCGTGGTGGTCGGCGCGCTGCTCGCCGCCTCGACCGGCGTGGTGGGCGCATCGGTGGTGACGATGGGCGTGCTGGCGCTGCCGGTGATGCTCAAGTTCCACTACGACAAGCCGCTCGCGACCGGGGTGGTGGCCTCCTCGGGCACGCTGGGGCAGATCATCCCGCCCTCGATCGTGCTCGTGATCCTCGGCGATCAGATCGGCGTGTCGGTCGGGACGCTCTTCCTGGGCGCGCTCGTGCCGGGCCTGCTGCTCTCGGGGCTGTTCGTGCTCTGGGTGATCTTCGTCGCGTGGCGCTGGCCGGAGAAGGCGCCGGCGCTTCCGCCCGAAGCCCGCTCGCTTCACGGCGCCGCGTTGGCGCTCAAGGTGGTCCGCAGCCTGATCCCGCCGCTGTTCCTGATCCTGGTCGTGCTGGGCACGATCTTCTTCGGCATCGCCACGCCGACCGAGGCGGGCGCGATGGGCGCCATCGGCGCGATGCTGCTCGCGGCGGTGAACCGGCGGCTGGACATGCGTGCGCTGACCGAGACGATGGATCAGACCGTCAAGCTCACGAGCATGGTGTTCATGATCCTCGTCGGCGCCACCGCGTTCAGCATGGTGTTCACGGCGCTCCGCGGCGACCAGCTGGTGGACTCGTTCCTGCTGAACCTGCCGGGCGGTCAGTGGGGCTTCCTGTTCTTCACGATGCTGGTGATCTTCGCTCTTGGGTTCTTCATCGACTTCATCGAGATCACCTTCATCGTCGTGCCGTTCGTCGCGCCGATCGCGCTGGCCTGGTTCGGGCCGGAGATGATGGCGTGGTTCGGCGTCGTCGTCGCGATGAACCTGCAGGCGTCGTTCCTCACGCCGCCGTTCGGGTTCGCGCTGTTCTACCTGAAAGGCGTGGCACCGCCCGGCGTGAAGACGCAGCACATCTACGCCGGGATCGTCCCGTTCATCGCGCTCCAGCTCGTCGCGCTGCTGCTGATCATCCTGTTCCCGCAGATCGTGAACTGGCTCCCCGGCATCGCGAACGCGGGCTGAGCCCAGGACGACGACGGGCCGAGACCCGACCGGCGTCTTCCGAGCTCGAGCGACGGGCCCCCGCATCCGTGCGAGGGCCCGTCGCCGCCTGCCTCCGATCGGGCTCCGTCCGCCGGACGGGCGGAACGGAGCCGAACGGCGGAGGGTCAGTCGTTTCCGTAGATGAAGTTCGCGTACGCGTAGCCGCTCTGCTCCTGCCAGTCGCGCGCGCTGGCCAGGAACGCGTTGTAGTTCTCGAGCACGCGCCCGTACAGCTCGTTCCCCTCGGCGTTCGCTGCGTGGATCTCGGCCGTCGCCTCGCGCAGCGCCTGGAGGATCTCGTCGCTCAGGGTCCGGACCTGCGTGCCTCCGGCGACCATGCGGGCCAGGGCCGCAGCGTTCTTGGCGAGGTACTCGGCCAGCATCTGCTGGTTGGCCCGGGCGGCCGCGGACTTGAACGCCTCCTGGATGTCGAGCGGCAGGTCGTCGTACTGGCTGCGGTTCATGTAGACCGCCAACGACGCGCCGGGCTCGGCCCAGCTGGGCAGGTAGTAGTACGTCGCCGCGTTGTTCAGGCCCAGGATCTCGTCGTCGTACGGACCCACCCAGTCGGCGGCGTCGATCACGCCGGTGTCCAGCGAGATGAACACCTCTCCGCCGGGGATGTTCTGCACGTTCGCGCCGATTCGGCTGAGCGCCTGACCACCGAATCCGGGCAGCCGGATGGTGAGGCCCTGCAGGTCGGCGACGGTCTCGATCTCGCGCTTGAACCAGCCGCTGGTCTGCGGACCGGTGTTGCCCGCCGGGTACATGATCACGTCGTCGGGCGTCGTGAGCTCGTCCGAGAGCGCCTGGCCGTCGCCGGCGTTCATCCACGCGTCGAACTGCGCGGCGTCCATGCCGAACGGCACGGCGGTGAAGAAGGCGTGGACGGGGTTCTTGCCGTAGAAGTAGTACGGCGCCGCGTGGCCCATGGCGAACGCGCCGGACGACACCGCGTCGTACACCTCGAACGCCCCCACCTGCGCGCCCGCCGGGTAGACGTTGACCTCGACGTCGCCGTTCGTCATCTCGTTCAGGTACCTCGCGGTGTTCGTCGCTCCCCCGAAGATCGCGTCGAGCGCGGTCGGCCACGACGTGACCATGTCGAAGCGATAGGTCGCGGCCTGAGCGTTGGCGAACATGAGGGGCGACAGACCTGCCCCGACCGTTGCGACACCGGCCTTCTTCAGGAAATCACGGCGTTTCATACGAGTACCTCCCGGGCTAGAACGACGGATTGGGGACCTGAGTCGAGCATACAGTTGCACCATGTCGGGCGCAATGTCCCGTGGAGCGTCTCGGACGACGTCGCCCGGGCGCGCCCCGCCTTCGCGTCCACCGTGCGGGGTCGCGTCGCGACCGACCTCCGCGTCGGCACGGCAGTGGGCCCGATG